>JAYTGQ010000114.1:0-7453 GCA_043733345.1 Schlesneria sp. | reverse complement strand
GCCAAAATCCAGTCCCGAAAGAAAAAACCCAGCCACTTCCAACTCCTCCAAAACCCAGAACGACTCGACTGGGCCGCTTAAGTTGGTGCCTATGGGGTGTCGCTTCCCTCAACCCCCGGCTAATGGCTGACATCCCTTCAGGATGAAGACGGTGGACATTGTCCGGTTCTCTCCAATCGGACTCCCCCCCAAAACGTCGGATGAACCGATTGAATTCTCCCTCGCGAAGTCCGGCTTTTCCGAAAGCCGGACTTCGCGAGGGAGCGTGACAGTCCGGCAAGAAGTCCGGCTGACAAAGTGATACCTCACACGGCTGAGAATGAGAGGTTGGCGAGCCGCATGCCGTCAGGCTGCGGGTTCTTGTGTACAGCCAGAAACCCGTGGCCTGACGGCACACGGCTCGCCTAAAACGTCTCACTCCTGACCGTGCGAGGTTCAAGCCGGACTTCTCGCTCTCCGTCACATTGGCCGCGACTTCAGCCCGCCGATACGATGCCCGCCCTGACGTGACCCCTTCATTTTCAACACGACTTCTGTGGGAGACTCGACGATGCGACGTGCCTTCGGACTGATGCTGGCTTTCTCTTTTCTCGTCGGCTGTGACAGCAGTGCCCCGACAAAACCGACCACTTCCAAACCGAGCGGATCACACGACGGTGTGACCGGTGCAGGAAGCGGTTCGACCGAGAAGAAGTTTCGCATCGCTGTCATCCCCAAGGGAACGACGCACGTCTTTTGGAAGTCGGTTCACGCGGGTGCCGAGCAGGCGGCGAAGGAACTCGGCAACGTCGAAATTCTCTGGAAGGGGCCGCTTCTTGAGAACGATCGCGATGGTCAGATCAGCGTCGTGCAGGACTTCGTCACGAAGAAAGTGGACGGGATCTGCGTAGCCCCGTTGGACAAACAGGCTCTCATTGGTCCCGTTCATGAAGCGGTCGAAGCGGGTGTCCCGGTCGTCATCTTCGACAGCGCCCTGCAAGACGAATCGAAGATCGTCAGCTACGTCGCCACCGATAACTACAAGGGTGGCCAACTGGCAGGCAAGCACATGGGCGAGGCGCTCGGCGGCAAGGGCGGAGTCGTCATGCTCCGCTACAACCAAGGAAGCGAAAGCACTGAGCAACGCGAAGAGGGCTTCCTCGACACGCTCAAGAAAGACTTCCCAGACATCAAGGTTCTCTCGTCCGACCAGTACGCCGGGACGACTCAAGAGGACTCGCTCACCAAGGCGATCGAAGTCCTCAACAAGTACAAGGACGAAGTGAACGGCATCTTCGCGGTCTGCGAACCGAATGCGGCGGGAGTCCTCGGCGCGCTGAAGGAGACCGAACTCGGGACCAAAGTGAAGTTCATCGCCTTCGATCCGAGCAAAGACCTGATCCGCGCGATGGAAGCGGGCACCTGCCACGGCATCGTCCTGCAAGACCCCGTGCAGATGGGCTACCAGTCGATCATCGCCATCGTGAAAAAGATTCGTGGCGAAACCATCGACAAGCGAATCGGTACCGGCGAGTTCGTCGCCACCCCCGACAACATGAAGTCCCCCGAGATGAAAAAACTCCTCAGCCCCGAACGGTTCGAGTAGAGGATCGTTCAAACTAGCCCGACGCGCAAGCGAGGGCTGAGCGTTCGATTCATGCGAAGCTCTCGCTTGCGCGTCGGGCTGTTGTGCAATCGCCCTACAGGTCACTCATGTCCCACCTACTGACGATGACCGACATCTCGAAACGCTTCGGGGCGACTCAGGCGCTGGCGGATGTTTCGTTGAGTGTTCCCGCCGGGCGAGTGCTCGCGCTGATTGGCGAGAACGGTGCGGGGAAGAGCACGTTGATGAAGGTGCTCAGCGGCGCGCATGGGCCGGACTCGGGGCGCATGTTACTGGCGGGACGGCCCTACGCGCCGAGTGGTCCGCACGCCGCGCGGCTCGCCGGGGTGAGCATGATCTATCAGGAGTTGAACCTCGCGCCGGACTTGTCGGTCGAGGACAACATCATGCTCGGGCAAGAGGCGCGGCGAGTCGGTGCATCACGGCTGTCGTACTGGCTGGGGCCGTTCGTTCCGCTGGATCGCGCGGCGCAGCGGCTTCGCGTGAAGCAGGCTCTCGACCTGCTGGGCCATCCACACCTCAAGCCTGAAACACGCGTCGGTGATCTGCCGATTGCCGTACAGCAACTGGTCGAGATCGCGCGAGCTTTGGTCTCCGAATCGAAGGTCATCGTGTTCGATGAGCCGACCAGTTCGCTGACGCGCCAGGATGTCGAACATCTCTTTGCGGTCATCCGCAAACTGCGCGAGGCCGGGCTGGGGATCGTCTACATCAGCCACTTTCTTGAAGAGATCAGGCAAGTCTGTGACTGTTACTCGGTGCTGCGCGACGGTCGTTCGGTGGGACAAGGCGAGCTGGCGGGAACGACGGACACGCAGATCGTCTCGCTGATGGTCGGCCGTGGTGTGGCGGACCTCTTTCCCACTGTCGCGCACACACCGGGCGATGTGCTGCTGTCGTTGCAGGGCCTCAGCGGCGAACGGTCTCCACAAAACGTTTCGCTCGAATTGCGACGTGGAGAGATTCTTGGGTTTGCTGGACTGATCGGAGCCGGTCGCACTGAGACGCTGCGATGTCTCTTCGGCCTTGATGCCGTGACGAGTGGTGAAGTGCGGATCGCGTCGAATCGAGCTGACCTAGAAAACCAAGTCGGTTTGAAATCGAAAGCCCCCCTCACCCTAGCCCTCTCCCCGCAAGGCCGGGGCGAGGGGACAAGAGGACTGCCGCACTCGGCAATCCTGCCCCGCTCGACGCGAGGCCGCATCCGCGCGGGACTCGGTCTTGTCTCCGAGGACCGCAAGACCGAGGGCCTCGCGCAAACGCGGGACATCGCCGACAACATGACCTACAGCCGCCTTGCTCCCTACTCGCGCGTCGGTGTCCTGAATCTGAAGCGACGCCGCGAGGAAGTCGTGCGCTGGATGAAGCGACTCCAAGTCAAAGCCCACTCCCCCGAGCAGACGATTGGCCAACTCTCGGGAGGCAACCAGCAAAAAGTCGCCATCGCGCGCGTGCTGCATCAGCAAGCCGACATCCTGTTGCTCGACGAACCGACGCGCGGCATCGACGTGGGGACCAAAGCCGAAATCTATCGCCTCATGGGCGAGCTGGCGGCCGAAGGGAAGGCGATCATTTTCGTCAGCTCGTACCTGACCGAATTGCTCGCCGTCTGCGATCGCGTCGGCGTAATGGCCCGAGGTCAGCTCAAGGAGATTCGCCCGGCCAGCGACTGGACGGAAGAGTCGATCATGAGCCTCGCGGTCTCGATCTGATCGCGAGCCTGCACCAACCCGCAGCGTGAGCGAGGACGAGGGCGATCATCCCAGAGGCGAATCATTCGGATGAACATCCGAACGAATCATTCGTCCTTGCTCACGCTGCGGGTTGGTGTGCGTTGTCGCCTCATCCGCCCGCAAACAGCAGCCTCATCACGAATCCAACCGCCTCGCCGATCGGGTTGAAGCCGGTCAGTTGCGGCAGCAGGATGAGGGCGATCAGCAGCATCGGTCCCAGTGAGCAGTACTGGTTCCACGCGGGACGCAGGCTGTCGGGGATCACGCCGTCGATGATCTTGCTTCCGTCCAATGGAGGGATCGGGAACAGGTTGAACACGCACAGCACGACGTTGACCTGGATCAGCATGATCAACAGAAACGGGACCGGCCCGAGTTGCGGGAGCAGTCCCACGAACTGCGGCTGAGTCAGCAGCTTGAAGGCGAGAAACGCACCGGCCGCGATGAGGGCGTTTGAGATCGGTCCGGCTGCCGCGACGAGCAGCATTCCACCGCGCAGACTCACACCGGGACGAAACCGCAGCGGGTTGACCGGCACCGGCTTGGCCCAGCCGAACGGCACGCCCATCAGCGGTAACAAGAAAGTCCCGATCGGGTCCATGTGAACGAGTGGGTTCAGTGAGAGTCGCCCGAGCGACTTGGCCGTGTCGTCCCCCAACTTCCATGCCGTCCACGCATGCGCCCATTCATGAACGGTCAGCGACAACAAGAACGGGATGAACATCATCAACCGCTCGATCAGATCGTTCACGTCCACAAGGGTCTTTCCAGTGATTCGTACTATTCGATGTCAACATGTTGTCGGCTTGCGAACATTTGAGGTCTTTTCAAAGTGGCCTTCATCGCTCCGCGTGAAGACAGCCGTGCGCGAGTTCGGCGCTGGTCGCTCGAAACCAAGTCTACTCGACTACGGCTGTCTTCACGCGGAGCGATGAAGGCCACTTTGGTTGCAGCCTACTGAATGCTCACGCTAGGTCCGTTCGTCGCCCGGCCCACTGGTCCGCCGACACATCGTCGCGCGAGACCGCTTCGGTCCCCGTGATCGCTTCCAGTCGTTGGACCTGAGCTTTGGGAACCAGCACCGCCGTCTCACCACCACTCGGCCGCAGCTTGATGAACGTGGCATCGACCCACAGCACGTCTCCCTCCAACGGCGGTTGGTCCTTCAAGTGGAGCCGCACCACGGCGCGGCCGGTCGGTTCGGCAAGTTGTGAGGTGGACTCGATTAACACCGCATCGAGCCGATCAAACAATCGGTTCTGTTCCTCGCGCGGACGGAGTGCCCGACGAAAGTCGTCGCGCATGACAGCCAGCTCCGACGACTGCTGTCTCGCCCGCCGCACGGCCAGCAGCGCCGCTTCGTTGGCGAGGCTTTCGAGGTCCGCCCCGTGCTGTCCTTCCGTCCAACCGGCGACTTCATCGAGCGACACGTCTCGGTCGAGCGGCTTGTCCTTCGTGTGAATTTTCAGAATCTCGATTCGATCCGCGCGCGTTAGTTCGGGCATCTTGATCCGTCGGTCAAAGCGACCCGGCCGCAGTAATGCTTGATCCAAAATGTCGGGGCGATTCGTCGCCGCGATCACCACGATGCGCGGCTGCTGCTGAAAGCCATCCAAGCAGACGAGCAACTGGTTGAGCGTCTGCTCCCGTTCGTCGTGACTGCCACCCAGCCCCGATCCACGACGGCGGCCGATCGCGTCGATCTCGTCGATGAAGATCACGGCCGGTGAATTCTTGGTCGCCGTTTCAAACATGTCTCGCACGCGCGCGGCACCGACTCCGACGAAGAGTTGCACGAACTCGGATGCCGCGACGACATAGAACTTCGCACCGGTTTCACCCGCCACGGCCCGCGCGAGATACGTTTTTCCGGAACCGGGCGGGCCTTCGAGCAAGATGCCACGCGGTAGCCGCACGCCCGCTTTAGACCATCGTTCCGGGGCCTTCAGAAAATCGACGACATCGCCAAACAGTTCCTTCGCTTCATGACAGCCGCCCACATCCGCAAACGTGATCTTGGCTTCCGCCCCGACGAGCTTCGCGCGGCTCTTGCTCAGTTCGAGCAGATTCAAGCCCCCCGCCCCACCGCTCAGTTTCTTCAAGAACCAGATCAATGCGGCGATCAACAACACCGCCGGGACGACATACACCACGATCGACTCGACGCCGCCTTGGAACGCCCCGTACTGCGGCTCAATCCCCTGCTGCAACAGCCGATCATTCAACGCTTCGCTCAGGCTACCGATCGTCTCCCACTGACTCGCCCCCTCCATCTGAAAGCGAATCCGGTTGCCATCAATCTCGACCGAACGAACGTTCCCGGCATTCACGGAGCTTGAAAAGACATTGAACGGCACCGTGCGAATGCGACCGCCGCTATTCATCTGGTACAGCGCCAGGAACGCGCCGAACAGCACGCCCCAAAACAGCAACGTCTTAAACTTGGAGTTCAATGGAGTTCCACCTGATACGACCGGAGAGGCTCGTTTAACCGCGTGGGCACGCCCCGCGCGTCGAGCGGCATGGAACGCTGTTCGCCGTCAGCGCGCGGGGCGCTGCCCACGCGGTTATACGGCTCAGTCTCAGTCGCACGAGGTATAAACATCCTCGCGCGGGTCGGAGAGTTCGGCTACCCATTCCCGTGCAACTCCCGCTGACCAGTTTTGACCCGCATCGTCTTCGTCGGAAGCATCGACCGACACCATCACCTCGACCGGCCCCGGCGAGACGTTCTCAGGCACAACGACCCACAACCGATGCTGTTCATCAATGCGGCCCTTCAATTTGAGAACGGTCACGGTACGGCTCCTGAACGAGGCGAAATTCCCAATACTGGCGCGACGGTAGCAGATCGGCCGAGGCCCGGTCTACTTCCGGTTCATCGGGCGAATGCGTGCTGAGGACGTGTTTCATTAGCCCGGAGGGCGGCAGGTCATAGCCCACGGCGTCAGCCGTGGGGAAATCAGAAGGTCAGTCGCCAAGCCCCGGAGGGGCGACACATTCGGGGCCGTTTCTCGTGAAGTTCGCGAGTCACGCAAAGAGAGTGTCGCCCCTTCAGGGCTGAAGACGTTGTTGGGCGGACCTGACCCACGGCTCACGCCGTGGGCTATGACCTGTCGCCCTCCGGGCTGAAAACACGAACGCTCAGCTTGCATGAGTCGGATGGACCCTACTGGTCGGACAACATGAGATTGCGGGATTGTTCAACAACTTGTCCGACGCGCAAGCGAGGGCAAACCATTGTCGAAAGTGAAGCCCTCGCTTGCGCATCGGGCTAGTGATGAACCCCTCAAGACAAAGGTGTTCGACCCCTACTTCCCCTTCAAGCTCTCCAAGTAAGCCAACAGCGCCGCGAGTTGCTCGACGTTCAGCTTGTCGGTCAGGCCGAGGGGCATGATCGAGACCTCGCGTTTGCCCCGTTCGTCGATCGCGGACTTCTTGAGGATCGTCGCCAGACCAGCCACGTTGCGGAGTTCGATTTCGTCGCCTGATTCTCGCACCACAAAGCCGTCGTGAACCTTGCCTGCATCGGTCACGAAGAACTGCGACTCGAAGCCCTGCGCGATCTTGGCACTCGGCTTGAGGATCGACTCGATCAACTCTTCCCGCTTGTAACGCTTGGCGATGTCGAGCAGCAGCGGTCCCTTGAGTGGTTCGTTCTGCGAGACCGTGTGGCACGCGCTGCAACCCTGTCGGGCAAAGAGTTTCTTGCCGTACTTATCGTCCCCCTTGATCGAGGCCGTTTGAGCGATTGCTTCCGGCAGCGACAGCTTGGCGAGCAGCGGCTTGTTTGGATCGACGGGCGGTTCCTTGTCGAGTTCCATCTTCGCGGCGGCCCACTTCGCGGCGTCGCGGATGTTGGCGTTCTCCGACTTCAGCAGGTTGACGACTTGCAGCGATTGCGACTCGGCGTCCGAACGTCCGATCGCGCGAAGCAGGCTCACCGCGAGTTCCGGTTGCGACCACGCTCGCTCGACAATCTTGAGGGCCGCGTCGCGATCGGCCTTCTCACCGCGCGGGTTGTCCGTGACTTGGACGAGGATCGCGTAGAGGTACTCGCGCAACATCGACTCGGCACCAGCGGCGGCGGGACCGCTTGGCGACTCAACCAATT
>JAYTGQ010000113.1:0-18482 GCA_043733345.1 Schlesneria sp. | reverse complement strand
TTCTTTTCCAACTAAGAAACCGGCGGCTAGCGCCGTGCCGCTCAGGATATTTTTCAAAGTGAGTGCCATTGGGCTGACGCCGCCCGGCTCACCTGATTTCGGCTTTTGTCGGAAACGTCATCAAAGCGGAGTGCCGCCACGCTCAACAAGAACGCGGCCAGGCCCATGCGTTGGACCGCGCGAGGTGACTCGGGACCAAGCCGAGTTCAACCACGGGTCAAGCAACACGGAATCCAGAATTGCCGGAGCCGAACATCTCAACACGATGCCCGGACTCTCAGCCCATCATCAACCGAGGAGAGAGAACTCGGGTGGGGGAACGGTCGGTTCGGAACGGAGGCCGATCGCCGACACAATCAATTCGTCAAACAAGTCATCCGCGCGAGTGAAGAAGCTCCAAACGCGGCGTTCCGCGATCAGCTTCTGGCTGTGATCGACGAGCACACCCGGTTCCTCATGCGGCCCGCAAGAACAGAGTGCGGTCCATGAGGAGGTCTCTTTTGAAGAGGGCTGTTCCGAAGTACTTGCCTTCGCCGTTTTCGCCGCTGGCTTCTGGGAACAGCATCCGCCCACCTTGGGCTTCGCGGCGTCCGACTTCTTCAATTCGCAAGTCGCTTTCGACACACGAGCCGCACAGCAACCGCCCGGCTTCAAACTGACTGCCGTCGCACCCGCCGGACTTTTTGCACAGCAACAGCTTCCCGCCCGCTGTGTACTTGTCGAACAACGGCACGAGGGAGTCGGGGCCGAGAGGTCCGATTCGACCACCCGACTCCAGTTGCCGACCGGGACGCCCACGCTGGTTGAGACGAACGCGACCAAGAGACACAGCCTCATTCCGCGCGACACGCTCTCGCCCGCCCGCAGCACACAGCGCGGACAGCTTAAGATCGCTGATGTCGGTTGAACGAAACGCATGAGTGAGCGACGGCAAGATCAGGGGGCGAGTGGCAACTGGCGGAACAACCGGCGGGATCGTAACGCAACGTTGGCGTGGTTCAATCGACCTCGCCGATCTTTCCCGAAGGTAGGAACAGATTCAGACTGTGATCGGTGTGCGACGGCGCATCCTCGCCCGCATGATTCATGAGGAACCACAGAAAACCCAGCGCGGGATACCCGCAACCCAAGGCAGCGAGAACCGGAATGGCAAAATGATGAAGCACAGAATGAGGGAAGAGGTCTGCAAGCAGACCGACCGCCCGGCTTGATGATTCTGTGCTTCATCATTTTGCCTAATCTGGTCTGCCGAAATTCTGCGCGCCCGGCGAAGAAACAAAACGTGAGTAGTACGGAAACTCACGGAAGCGGAAGAGTTGCCACAAGTCGCCATCTGGCACTGTGTTTGTTGAGCAGGATGAGATGCTGTCACGCAACGTCTCACGCCTCTTCCCTTCCGTGATTTTCCGTGTTTTCCGTGGTGAATAATTCGGGCGAGAGCGAAGTCCGGCTTTCCGAACAGCCGGACTTCGGGCGTTCGGAGGCGCGCGTCACAGGACGTTGAGGTTCTCAATGCCGGTCCAAGTCGCGGAGGATTCTGTGGCGGCGGTCTCGGCGGGCGTGAGTGCTGTCGTGGAGGTCGCGATTGAGTTGCGAGAAGTCACGGCGGGAGTGTCATTTTCAGAGGCGGGAGATTCGGGTTCGGAGTCGATCATTGTGGCGGTCTGAAACTCCTCAACGTCCTCTTCAGTCAGACGCATCTCCGCGCGAGAGGCGGTTGGCAATTCGAGCAACCAGTCGCGGGAGGGGGCACTGTAGGGACGGAACTTTTCGAGGGTGCCAAGGTCGCCGCGAGACAATAGCGCCCGGTTCGGTCCCAGTTTGGATGCGGCCGGGGTGTCGATGAGGTTGCTGGAGTCGTTCGCGTTCATGGCGAACAGGACGCGCGTCTCGAAGCGATTCAACAACTCACGACCGAGCCAACGTTGAGCGGTCTGGAAACCGTCGCACCAGACCAGCGGGAAGATCCCCGCCGCCGGGCCATCCTTGATGATCTCGGCCCACAGCGCCGCCGGGTTGACCGTGGGCTGCTTGTCAAAGCCGCCGTAGCTGCCGAAGTCGTCCTCGGCCTTCTTGAGATCGCGGAAGCGGGCGAGGTCGAACACGATCACAAACAGCGGAGCCGCAGCTTCGCCGTTGCGAGAGTGAAGTTCTTCCACGAGCGTGGTCAGTGTGGCGGTGGTCTCACGCGGGGAGACGACAGTCACCGAGGGCGGCTGTGTGGACGCCTGCGATGAAGACGAGATGTCGGCGATGGTCTGCCATGTTTGATGTGCCGCACTGTTCGGAAGGCTTCCGTCGAGGACGATGAATCGCGCGCGAGCGGCCTCTGTCGGCGCGGCTCCCTCCTGCCCTGCCAGCGCGACGACATCTTGCCCCGCGAGTGCCAAGACGGCCGTCGCCAAAACGCCCAGAGCGGCTTCGTCATCCCGGCCGATCACGAGGACCGCAGTCCCCTCGCGCGGGCCGAATCGCAATTCGAGCGGCCCGGTCAGCGAGACGGAATCGCCGAGCCAACAACGGCGCGTGGCCGATGTTTTGGAGAAGCTCTCCACACCAACCCGAAGCGTGAGCAAGGACGATCCCACTCCAAGCTCACCGACTCTCTCACCGTCTCGGTCCTGTTTCAGATCGTTCGCTGCCATGAACCCGTCCTCGCTCACGCTTCGGGTTGGTGTTCGCTGCGCGAACCACCGCACGGACTCCACCCACAGCGGATTCGCCAGTGGATCGGCGGGGACGTTCCCTTCAAACACGATGGCATCAGGCCAGCGTGAACCGGTCGCAGCAACTGCCTCATCATCGACAGCCGAGCGTTGCGAGAACTCATCCGCCCACTCGCGCAGCCAGCCGAGATACGTTTCGCGTTGCGAGTCATCGAGCCAGACGACTTGGAACGGATGGTTGCCTTCGACCAAGCCGTTCGCGTCGTTGTAGATCGCCTCGCCGGGTCGAGACAGCAGCCGGGCGGCCGAGTTCTCTTCACTGAGGATCAAGTGGGCGTCGGTCTCACTGCATTGCAGCGCGATTCGGACGGCGATCTGACCGAGCGTGCTGCGGGCCAAGGAATACGCTCCCGCGAGAGTCTGGCTTCCGAGCAACACATGCACGCCGAACGCGCGACCTTGTCGAATGAGTCGGTCCAATAACAGAGCCGCCTGTTGCGACAGCACGTCCTCTTCGATGAAGAACTCTTGGAACTCGTCGATCACCAGCATGACGCGCGGCAGTGATTCATTCGGCCGGGCGTCGCGATAGCCCGCCAAATCTTGGACGCCCGCGCGGCGGTACAAGTCGCCGCGCTGCTTGAGCAACTCATCGAGTCGTTGCAGCACGCTGACTCCAAACTCGCGGTCGCTTTCGATCGCGATGACGCGCGCGTGAGGCAGCCCCTGCGTGGCATACGTCTTGAACTCGACCCCCTTTTTGAAGTCGATCAGATAGAACTCGACCTCGTCCGGCGTGTAGTGCAGCGCGGCGTTCGTGATGAGCGCGTGCAGCAGCGACGACTTGCCCGAGCCGGTCTTGCCCGCGATGAGCACGTGCTGAGACGTTCCCTTCCCGAGCCGCAGATGCTGCAACTTGGTCGCTCCGGCGCGACCGACGGGGATGTCGAGACCCGCGCGGGAACTCGAAGTCCAATACGCTTCCGGAGCAGGCATGACTCGTTCAAACGGCACTTCGACACGACGCACCGATCTCGCCATTTCCCCCGCCAGCCGCACGATCCGGCCGAACTCTTCAGCGGCGGGAGGCGGGTCGATTTGAAGCGGCCAACGGCTGAGATCGGCATCGTCGAGCCGGAACGTCGAGAGCGAGCGATCACTGTTTGGAGCATCGTCGTGCGGAGGAGAAATGAGAGACGTATCAATCACGGTCGGGGTTTGAGAGTCGTCGTCCGGACGCCTACGTCCGGACGAAGGCGTCCGGACGACAACGCCTGCGGCCGCGATCGCAGATGCTTCCGACACATGCGTCGCACCCGTGTCACCAAGCAGCTCTTGCAACAAGCTGCCCTGTGTCGAAGCGTTCGTCGCGACGGCAGGCAAGCGCAGCACGATCGCGTGGCGTTCCAAATCCGTCAGCGAGAACCCGCGCGGCAGCGGTTGCGATTCATCGACGCTGACCAACAAAAACACACCGCAGCGAACACCGCCGTCGGCGATGCTCAGCAACCGGCGCAGTGAGACCTCGGTGAAGTTCGTTGGAAAGTTGGCGACGACCAGCACGCGATACGGTTCCGCCACTTCGCCCGCCTGACGGTTGTAGTCGTCGAGCGTTGGGTACTCGTTCCGCAAATAGGCTTGGAGGACGGTCTCCATGTGTTCGGTCAGATCGGCGAGTCGCTTTTCAATGTGCGGTGGCTCGGTCCAGATGCGGCTCGTGACGAGTTGCTCGTCGATATCGGCGAGGTGCATGAACGACGCGAAGTTGGCACCGAGTCCCACCGGATCGAGGATCGTGAACCGGACCTTTCCCGCAGGGAGTGACGTGAGATATCGGAGCATCGCCGTCTGCAACACCGCCGTGGCTTCGACCCGCGTCGCCGCGTTCGTCCGCACCACCAGCGACGGCTGCTTGGCGAGCGGCATGAGGATCGGCAGGTCAAACCGTGTTCGATCAGTCTTCAAACGAGGATCGGGTGACGTACCGGATTCGATCTGTTCGAGGTCCGCCACGATGCGGCCGAGCGACAGCAGACCGAGGTCGTTCGTCGGTGACTCGGCGACGGGCGACTCCAGCTTGCGAATGACTTCGGACCAATCGGGGCAAACTTGGCGCAACACTGTTTGCAGCGCATCGGACTCGGCACCGAGTTCGTCCAACGTCGCCCGCCACTCGCGCATCAAGTTGATCCAACTCTGCTGGTAGACCTGACGACTGACGGCGACGCGCTTGTCGAACTCACCCTGCAAGTTGCGGAAGTCCTGTTCGCGACGGAGCAGACTGTCGCGCCAAGCACCTTCAAATTGGGCCTCCGCCTGCTGACGGTCCTGCTGGTGGGACCGCTGGATTTCGGCAAGGCGGGCGGGGAAGTGACTCTTCGCGGCCCGCTGTTCGGTGGCGTGACGTTGCTCCGCCGCTTGTCGTCGCGTGCGCTGCCGTTCCTCCGCCCGAGCCAACGCGGCGTCGCGTTTGTGCTGCCGGACATCGTGCTGATGGGCGAGATCCGCTTCCTGAAGCTGCAACTCACGCTGTGAAACGACGGTCCAGCGTTGGTAAGCGAAGTCACCATCGACCGCCAGTTGCAGCAGCTTCTCAAAGTCTGGCAATGCCCGCTGTCCGGCCACGAGGTGCAGCAGGAACAACCCGATCATGCTGATCGCCGCGCTGGCTCCCGCCGCAATGAACTGCCAGTCGCGGTCGGCTCTCGTCAACCTGGGACTCAGCCACGCGGGATCGACTGTGGAGCGCAGCACGACAAACAACAGCAGGGTGAACACCACGAACGCGACGAGCGGGACGAAGCTCTGAAAGAGTCGCGGCAGGAGACGACTCATCAGGCTGTGATAGAGCGGCTCCGATTGCCGCACGGACTCGACACATTTTTGGTGCAGGCCGACGGCGTCCGTCGGCAGTGTGCAGGGTTGTGGCGGAACCGGCTCGCCGAGCAAGCGACAGCTCTGGAGGAACGCGATCGACTGGCGATACCAGCCGTCGAGCGACTTCAGCGCCACTTCCAACTCCGTCCGGCTGGCGACTCGCCCCAACTGAATCGCTTGTAGTCGGGCCAGCGGACTGTCCTCGGTGTCTTCGTCGAGCAGTGATGACACCAGCCACGTCGCTTCGTCGTACTCTTTCTTGGCGTGAGTCGTCTCGTCGTCGAAACGAAGATCGCTCTCTTCCATCGTCCGTTCGTAGTCCGCCTGCACGGCGGCGGTCTCCGCCTGCCAGCGTGCTTCGGTCGATGAGACTCGCCCGTCATGACCGTGCTGCAGCGTCGCCTGCTCGGACTCGTAGGTCGAAGTCAAAAGTTGGAAGACCTCGTGGTACTGCCGCTGCTCACCGGAGACCTCTCCAGCGTGAAGCGTCTCAATTTCACGCTCCCGCCGCGCCCGATCGGCCACCAGCGCGAGCAGTCGTTGCAGCAGGGAATGTTCGTGTTCGAGTGTCGGAGTGGAGTTCATGGTGTGGATCGGTTCCGTCGTCACGAGACTGGCCTGCGGAAGTGAAAGGGGCGTCGTTTAACCGCGTGGGCAACGCCCCGCGCGTGATCGAACAAACCGATCTCCCTGTCGCTCGACTCGCGGGGCGTTGCCCACGCGGTTAAACGAGTCTGATAGTGCTGACTGCTGGCAGGCTCACCGCTGGTCCTCGCACTCGCGGCAGGCGCTCATCAGGACGCTGTTCAACCGTGAGATCGCGTCGATGGTCATGCGGACCTGAGCGAACAACGGTTCAAAATGTTCTTCGTTCAAACTGCGGCTGACGCCATCATCCCAGTGGGCCCGCGCCGCCAACCAAGTCTCTTCCAGCAGATCGGCCGCCGCATCGAGCTGCCCTGCCCCGTCAATCAAGCTGCCCAATGCCATCGTTCGTCTCTTGTGTCTGGTGCGCTGTCAGGATTGTTTTTGGGGGGGCCGGGGTTGGAGCGTCTTCGCGAAACCCCGGGTGCTCACTTCGCAAAGCCTCAGTCCAGCCCCGGCCACCCAGCCGTAGGGTAAGCGTCTCGCTTGCCCTTTCTCAAACTCCATTCACGGGCAAGCGAGACGCTTACCCTACGTTTTTCAACGGGCTGTTCGCTTCTCCCCGTTCTTCTCCCGTAATGACCGCGTTCGCTGGCGTCGGTTTCTCACTCGTCGCCGTCACCGCGCTATCACCCAACGGTAGCGCATTCAGCGAGACGGCTCGGGGTTGAATCGCCGCTTCGCCGCCCGACACGGGGCCCACTTCGGCATACGCTTCGAGCGCGTCAATCATGCGCGACACCCGCGCTAGTACATTCGGGATGTCCTCTTCCAGCAATCGTTGGAGCGGCCCGACACGGCCACGGTAATCGTCCGATTGACGACCTGCTTCAATCACCCAACGCCGCACCGTAACGACCTTTTGTTGGCAGTACTCCAACCGAGCCTTCGCTCGTTGCACGGCGATCTTTTCCTCAATGCACTCGGGATGACGACCGGCCACCGTGCGCAGTTTGCAGGTTTCGTAACCGACTCGCGCGGTGGCCACTCCGTCGTAAGCCCGTCGTTCCTGCTCGGCCCAATAAATCGGACGATCCTGTTCGAGCCACGCGCGCGTCCGATCAATCTTCGACCGCAAACTGCCCAACGCCGATGAAGCACGTTCCTGAAACGCGATCAACGCCAGACGGACATCCCGCAGGGCGTCGAGCGATCGAACGTTGGCGTTGGTGGCGAGGGGCATGGTGGAAGCTGGAGTCTTCGGACAATGGATGGCTGAATTCGGCGAGTGCGAAGTGAAAAGTAAGCAGTGCAAAGTGCAAAGTGGAAGAATCTAGTGGTCGAACAACTTTGTTTTGAGGGGTTCATCACTAGCCCGACGCGCAAGCGAGGGCTTCACTTTCGACAACGGTTTGCCCTCGCTTGCGCGTCGGGCTCGTTGTTGAATAACCCCGCAGTCTCAAGTTGTCCGACCACTAGGGTACGGCTCAAGTCGGATCGCTCTTCATCCGCTCGATGTCCCCGTCTTTCATTCGCGCTGCCCTCAATTCGCGCGGAATGATTTCCGCGCGAATTGAGGGCAGCGCGAATGAAGACGTGGGAGACACTTCCATTTTGATTGCGGCTCGGATGACCTTGGCGCTGACTCACTCAGACCTAGAACTGTCACCAGTTGAACCCCGCAACACCGTTTTCGGACGCGTCCACCTTTCCAACGTGTGGTCGCTTGGCATCGTAATGGTCGTCAGGGCGGACGGGGTTGCCTAGCCTCGTATAACTCGGGCGATCGGCGTTCGGTGGTTCCTTGTGGAAGAACAAAGGAGATTGCGATGGCAATGAGCGGTCATTGGCGGCAGAACGTG
The DNA here is from genome assembly GCA_043733345.1 of Schlesneria sp. Classification (GTDB taxonomy): domain Bacteria; phylum Planctomycetota; class Planctomycetia; order Planctomycetales; family Planctomycetaceae; genus Schlesneria. Next base: position 10,492 of record JAYTGQ010000113.1, on the reverse strand, counting down.
TTGGTGATTTTGGCGGGGAGTGCATTGGTGGTCAGCGCGGTGAGTTGGACTCAACGGCACGAGGCAGTCGCCGTTCCGCCGCTGCCCAACGCGCAAGACTTGTCCGTCGCGTTTCGTTCGGCGGCGGCGGAGGCTTTGCCGAGCATCGTCTCCATCCAGACGACGATCAAACCGAAGTCGGCTCCGGGACGCGGCCAAGCGTTGCTCGACGATGAGATTCCGGCTCCATTGCGGCAGTTCTTTCAGAACGACCCGCGAGTGGAAGAGCTGTTCAAGAACAAAGGGCGTCCTCGCTCCGTCCCCGAGCAACACGGCATGGGTTCCGGGTTCATCATTGATGCCTCGGGAGTCATTCTCACCAACAACCACGTCGTGAAGGGGGCCGATGAGGTCAAGGTGACGCTGAACGATGGACGCGAGTTCATTGCCAAGGACGTGAAGACCGATCCTCGCACCGACGTGGCGATCGTGCGGATTGACGCGAGTGATTTGAAGGCGATCAAGCTGGGAGACAGCCACGCGATGCAGGTCGGCGATTGGGTGTTGGCGATCGGCAGTCCGTTCGGGTTGGACATGTCCGTGACGGCGGGGATCATCAGCGCGAAGGGTCGCAACAACAAGATCACCGATCGCGCCGACTTCTTGCAGACGGACGCGGCGATCAATCCCGGCAACAGCGGCGGGCCGCTCATCAATTTGCGAGGCGAAGTCATCGGGATCAACACGGCCATCGCGACGGAAAGCGGCGGCTACGACGGGATCGGCTTCGCCATTCCAACGCACATCGCGGGCTGGGTCAGCCAGCAGTTGATGAGGGCGGGCGAGGTCAAACGCGGTTACATCGGCACACAGATTCAACCGGTCGATGCCAACATCGCCAAGCAGTTCCACGTCAAGGTGCGCGAGGGAGCGTTGGTGCGGTTGGTCATGCCGAACTCACCCGCTGAAAAGGCGGGGGTCGAGCCGGGGGATGTGATTCTCAAACTAAACGCCCAAGGGATTACCGATCCCGCCAGCTTGCAGGGTGCCGTCGAACAACTGAACGTCGGCAAGAGCTATCCGTTGGAAATCATTCGCGACGGCAAGCGGCAGACGCTGACCACGACGATCGAAGCGATGCCGAAGAGTTTCGCCGTGGCCGAGAGTGGCGATGAGACCGACGCACCCAGTGACTCAAAGTTCGACCGGCTCGGGCTGGATGTCCGCACGCTGACGAAAGACCTCGCCAAACAACTCGGCACAACAGCGACGACCGGCGTGGTGATCGCGAGTGTGGATGAACGCAGTGTGGCGGCGCTGTCCGGTTTGAAGAGCGGCGATCTCATCGAGAAGGTCGGCGGGCAATCCGTCACCACGGCGGAGGAGTATGAGAAAGCGAAGGCCGCCTCCTCGAAAGCCGACGGGCTGGTGCTGCACATTCGCTCGACGAATGGAAAGAAGTTTTTCGTCGTGCTGAAGGACGGTTGAGTCGTGGTTTAGGGCCATCGCGTTTTTGAGTCTCGCGATGAGGTTCCGCAAGATGCCGCACACCGTCGGAAGTCCGGCTTAGCTTTGTTAGCCGGACTTCCTGCTGGAGTGGTACTCACTGGAGCGAAGTCCGGCTTTAGGAACAGCCGGACTTCGAGATCACGCGCCGAGATCACTCATTCGACCGCGTAGAGCCAGACCTCTACTTCTGCTCCCGGCGGATAGCCTTCGCTGTCGGCGGGAACAATGACGAAGCCATCGGCGCGCGTGGTGGAACTCAGGACCGATGCGCCGCTGATGGCCAACGGTTCGGCTTCGTTTGCTCGAACCAGCACGCGCGCGTAGTCCACGCGGCCGACTGTCGAAACGAGTTTGCGCGCGAGCGGCCTGCGGACCAGACGATACGGCCACTCTTTGAAACGACCGCCCAACGCGCGGATGGCGCGCCCGGCGAAGAAGTCGTACGCGCACAGACATGACACCGGGTTGCCCGGCAGCAGAAAGACAATTCGTCCGTCGAGTCGCCCCATGCCGGTCGGACTGCTGGGGCGCATCGCGATGCCGTGGACTGCCAGCTCACCTTCATCCGCGAGCAGCCTCGGCACATGATCTTCCTGTCCGACGCTCGAACCGCCAGAAATGAGGATGACATCGGCCGGTGCGTGCAGTGCGTCGCGAATCGCGGCCGGGTTGTCGAGCAGGATGTCGGACAAGATTGGCTCGCCGCCGTCACGCGCGACCAGTGCGGCGAGCATCGGGCCATTGGCATCGGCAATCCGATGCCCAACGGGCGGAGTCCCCGCCGGAAGGAGTTCGTTGCCGGTGATGAGGATGCTCACGCGCGGCCGTCGGATCACAGGGACTCGACCGCAACCGATCGACGACAAAACGCCAACGTCTTGCGGACGCAGCCGTCTCCCCGCTGGTTGCACCGTGTCGCCGAATCGAATGTCCTCGCCCACCTGTCCGACATGCTTGCCGGGCGAGACCGCGCTTTGAACGAGAACGCTTTCGCCGTCGATTTCCGTGTCTTCCACCGGCAACACGGCATCCGCTCCGGCGGGCAGTGGCGCACCGGTCATGATGCGAACCGCCTCACCGCGACCGACCGCTGTCGGAAACGGAACGCCGGGCAGACAGGTACCGAGGATGTGAAGCGCGATCGGGTTGTACGCGGTCGCTCCGTGAGTCTCTTCGGCATGAACGGCGAAACCGTCCATCATCGACCGCGCAAAACTCGGAACATTCACGCCGCTGATCACATCCCGCGCAAGAACTCGCCCGCTGGCCGCAAACAAATCGACCTCATCGGTGGCGAGGTTTTGCATGTCCGGCAGTACCGAATCAATCCAGGCGATGGCCGCTTCGACCGTGGTCCGCGAGGCGAACCCTCTCATGCGGATATCGGCGTTCGGGTGTGGAAGCGGGAGGGCGGACATCGCGGACCTTGAGAATGCAACTGGTAACAAACGTAGACAGTGGTCTTGGCTCAATGACACCAACCCGAAGCGTGAGCGAGGACGAGAGCGTTACACTTTTCGAGAGTCGCGAAGCGACGATAGCAGATAGCCTCGGGCGTCAGCCCGAGGAAAGCCGTTGAAACGAGGTTCAAAGCCGCGAAGCGGCGGCAGAGGTCCATTGAAAGGGATCCGCCGCTGCTTCGCGGCTCTCGAAATGTGCAACGTCCTCGCTCACGCTTCGGGTTGGTGTTGGTCAGGCGACCATTCCCATTCGCCATCATTCCGCCGTCATGAACTTCAACGTGAACGCCGCTGCGGGCTTCACCGAGCCTGGCGGGAGCGAACCAATCTCGGTCATCTGCGAGACGAGCGACTGCCAGCGTTCGATTGCCATCGTGCCCAGACGTTCCTCGGCGAAGTCGTGGGGCAGACAGAGCGGCGTCAATGCGCCGACACCGAACGTCAACACGTCGAGGCCCATTTGAGTGTTCTGCTCGTGGATGTGTGTGTTCGTTTCGTCCGGTTCCGCGAGGTACTTCTTCCAACCGCGAATCGACGCGCGGGTCATCTTGGCAACCAGTTCGGGCTGCTTCTCAATCAACTCACTTCGCGTGATGAGCAGGCTCGTGTACGTGTTGAAGCCCAACTCGGACAACATCAGGCACACGGGATCGCCGCCCTGTTGTTCGGCGACGAACGGCTCGCTGAAGTTGTACGCCTGTTGACCGTACTTTGGTTCGAGCAGGAACTGAGCGACGTTGCCGGGATACGACGTGATCTGCGCGTCGGCCAGGTTGACGTGCTTCATCAGGAACTGAGCGAACGGTTGGCCGGTGTTCATCGCCAGCGTGAACGGCTTCCGTCCGGCGAGGTCTTTCAGCGACGCGATCCCCTCGCTCTTGTGGACCATGATGCAGCGCGGGCTGTCTTGAATCGGAGCCATGACAGCCACGACATCCGCCTGCTGGACTCGCCCCAGTAGCAACTTGTCAGCGTTATCGACTCCAAACTCGACTCTCCCCGACGCGACATCGGCAATGACCGGCACCTTCGGCCCACCGCCGCGAATCGTCACGTTCAAGCCTTCCTCCGCAAAGTAACCGTGAACGAGCGCTGCATAGAACCCACCATGCTCGGCTTCGGGGAACCAGTTCAACGCGAGGGTGACATCGGTCGGACCATCCTCAGACCGCGTCTCGACCACCCAATCATCGGCCGTGGTCGAAAGTGGCGCGGCCGGAGGAGTCGCAGCGGGTTGGCAACCGGCGGCGAGTACAAGCAGCAACGCGGCGGTGGCTCGCCAGACAGTGCGAAGTGAAAAGTGAGCAGTGCAAAGTGCAAAAGGGAGGAGGTTGCACTGTTGCAGGGCCGGTGACCGTCCTGCACTTTTCACTTTGCACTTTTCACTTCTCACTTCGCACTCTCCTCAACTGTTTTCGCCTCGAAAAACTAGCCCGACGCGCAAGCGAGGGCTGGACTTTCAATGACGGTGAAGCCCTCGCTTGCGCGTCGGGCTAGTTTTGAAATACGCTCCAGTGTTTGTCACGCCCGATGCTCGACCGGCCCATCGTACCAGCGGCGCAGGATCGTCGCACTCGCGAGGTTCACGAGGCCGAAGATCGCGATGCCGAACAGCGTTGAAGTCAGCACGGCGGCGAAGAGTCGGTCAATCTGAAGTTGATCGTTCGTCGAGTTGATGAGATACCCGAGGCCGAATCGCTTCGAGCCGTAGCCGACGAAGAACTCACCCACGATGGCCCCGACGACGGCGAGGCCGCTCGCCGTTCGAGCACCCGCACAAATCGAAGGGACCGCACTGGGAAACCGCAGCTTCGTCAACATTTGCCAACGGGACGCGTTGTTTAGCCGGAACAGGTCGAGCAAATTCGGGTCGATCTGGAGCAGGCCCTGTGTCGCGTTCGAGAGAATTGGGAACAGGCTGAGGATCGCGGCGACGAGCACCACGCTGTGAAAGCCGTTGCCGCACCAGCGGACGATCAGCGGCGCGATGGCCACGATGGGAACCGTCTGCAAAAAGATGAAATAGGGATAGCCGCTGCTTCTCAAAATGCGTGACTGCGAGAACGCGAAGGCGATCAACGTGCCGAGTAGCAGGCTCGCGCCAAATCCCAACAACGCGGCGGTGCCGGTGTACAGAACTGCGCTTCCGAGCAGCGAAGCATCGTGAACCAAGGCCGTCCCCACCGCGAGCGGCGACGGCAACAGATATGGCTTCACGCGGTAGGCGACGACGAACCATTGCCAGACTCCGGCCACGAGTGCGAACAACGCCAACGGCGGCAGTACGGTTTGAATCAGCCATGTGACAATTCGTTTCATCGGCGTCTCTCACCTACCGCGTCATGCGGGCTGTGGCGTACCTGAAGTGTGACCGACAAACGTTGAAAACAGGCGTGCCACGAAGGGCGAGTAAGCATGTCGCGTGGCATAGATCGCATTTTGAAAGGCGTTCTACTTCTACTGTGACGTTTTCGTCTCGACCGATCACGAGGAAAGACTGTTTTGCCTGATCCGTGCCCCGGCCTTGCCATCCGTGCTACCCAGCCTGATCCCCAAACCGAGCCGGAGCCTCGTGAATCAGTGGCGTTCCAGGTCGCACGGATGGCAAAGCCGGGGCACGGATGAAGCAGAAACATCACAGTAGAACTGCATCTACGGTGACGGTTCACCAGATTGAGATGAGTGCAAAGTGCAAAAGTGAAGGCACTCGAGTCCGTCCTGCCGCTTGGCGTGGCCGCTCTCGGACGATCCTCGGGAGAGCGATTCGAGTTTGTCAGAGTCGTGACTCCTCTTTCGTTTTGCACTTTGCACTGAATCCTTCTGACCGATCCGTCACAGTAGAACTACTTCGCCCATTCGGCGGCGAGTTGCACCAGCACCTCGACGGCCGCTTGCATCTCTTCGAGGCTGGTCCATTCGAGGGGTGAGTGCGGGTTGTGCTCGCCCGTCGAGAGGTTTGGTGTCGGCAGGCCCTTCGCGGTGAGGATCGAGCCGTCGGTACCGCCACGGATGATCGTCCGCTTCGGTTCGCGACCGAGCGACTTCATCGCATCCACCGCCTTCGCGACGGCGCGCGGTTCGGGGACGAGGCCCTCGCGCATGTTGCGGTACTGCGGCCGGACCTCGACCAGAATCTCAGCGCGCGGATGCTCGGCGCGCAATGTCGCCGCGATGCTTTCCAACAACTGAGCCTGCTCGATGAGTTGAGCCGTTTCAAAGTCGCGCAGGATCAGCCGGGCCGAGGCCTCGGCCACGCCCCCTTCGACGTGATACGGATGAATGAAGCCGTCGCGCCCGTCGGTGGTCTCGGGGCTGAGTCGCGCGGTGGGAAGCCGCGACAGGAAAGTACTCAAGATGCGAACGGCGTTGACCATCGCGCCCTTGCCGATCGAGGGATGCGTGTTGATCCCCTTCACCGTCACTTTGGCTCCGTCGGCCGAGAACGTTTCCGAGTCGATCTCATCGCGTCCGCCGCCATCCAGCGTGTAGGCGACCTGCGCGCCAAGCTGCTTCAAATCGAGCTTGTCCGTCCCGCGACCGATCTCCTCATCGCAGGTAAAGCACAGCCGCACGAGGCCGTGCGGCACTTCGTGGCCGCGCCGGATCAACTCGGCCGCCGCCGTCATGATGACCGCGATCCCCGATTTGTCGTCCGCACCCAGCAGCGTCGAACCGTCTGTCGTGATGACCGAGTGACCAAGACATTTCAGCAGGTCGGGATTCTCCGAGACACGTAGCACCTTGCCGTCCTTCGGCAGGATGAGGTCTCCCCCGGCATAGTTCTCATGCACGATGGGGCTGACGTTTGTGGAGGAGTACTCGGGCGACGTATCGACGTGAGCGACATACGCGATTGTCGGGACGGCGTGAGAGACGGTGCTGGGAACGGTCGCCAGCACGATCCCGAACTCATCGCACGTCACGTCGGCCAAGCCCAACGCGCGGCACTCGTCCGCGAGGAGTCGGCTGAGCGTCAGTTGCTTCGCGGTGCTGGGGTAGGTGGTGCTGGTCTCGTCGGCTTGAGTGTCGATCTTCACGTAACGCAAGAAGCGGTCAAGGAGTGTCGGCATGATCTTGGAGTTCCGTCTGGAGTGAGTTCGGGTGCGTGCTGATTAGTATTAGTCTTCAAAGTCGCCCTCATCGCTCCGCGTGAGGGCGACTTTGGTCGGAGCCGGAACCCGAGCGTGCAGTCTTCGGAGCGCACCGTGATCGGGAACGTCCGCCACCAATCGGTGCGTTCCGAAAACTCCAGCGAGGGCTGTGCCTCAGACCGATGAGGGAAGGCGATTGCAAATTGATAATTGGCAATTTCTAAATGCAAATTGAGAAAGGAAGACTCCCTACGAGTGTCTTTCATTTTTCAATTTGCAGTTACCAATTATCAATTTGCAATCTCTTCCAAAACTGGACTCAACGAGTCCAGTTTTGAACTCGCAGGTGTCCACACGCCCTACAGACATCGCCAATTGAGTGCAGGCACTGTCCCTCTGCGGAGCCTCTCATAGGAAAACCAACCGTCCTCAGCAACCATCACACACCTGCCCACTGCTGCCGCGCACCGTGAATTGACACCCCTTTGAGGCCAGTTAGAATCCCGACCGACTTTGGCCCATTCAACTAACCCTTAAACAAGCGACCCCACCGGGCTTGCCCCGGTGGCTCGCGGGTTTTTGCACTACTCGTCGCGCCGCTTCGAGTGAATGAGCAATGAGCAAGTAGTGCAAAAACCTATTTCCACCGGGACAAGCCCGGTGGGGTTCGCTCGTTTGAGGACTAACACCGTGCGCGGTGACTGCGAATCTTGTCATGAAGAAGTGTGGACGCTGCTCCAAACCCGCCGTGCTGCACATCACCGAACTGCGGCAGGGTGAGGTTCAAGCGTTGCACCTCTGCGAATCCTGCGCGAAGGAGTATCTCAGCCAGTCCCCCGAAGAACAGGAACAGGCTCCAGCCGGAGCCTCGGCCGATTCGGAGCCTGATCTGGACGAGATCGACCAACTGAACTGCCCCAACTGCGGAATCTCCTTCAAAGAGTTTCGAGCGGGTGGGCGACTCGGATGCCCTCACGATTACACGGTCTTCGAGGATGAACTGTTGCCGCTCTTGGAGAACATCCACGGTGAGACCGAACACTGCGGCAAGGTTCCCAAACGAGCACCCGATTCCAGTCATCGACAGTTCAAGCTCATCAAGCTGCGCACCGATCTACGTGCGGCGGTCGAAGACGAACGCTACGAAGAGGCCGCTCGCATTCGAGACGAGATTCAGTCGATTACAAACGACGATCCAATCAGTGAACCGCGTGAGGCTTGAGCGATTGTAGGATGGGCACTCTTGCCCGTCCGTTTTTACAAGCAAGACGGGCAAGAGTGCCCGTTCTACACCATCAAAGGGAATCGCGTGGACCTCGAGTCCCTGACACGAACGAGCGGTGAGTGGCTGCGAGCCACCGGGCCTGAATCCGACATCGTCATGTCCAGCCGCATCCGGCTGGCACGCAATCTCGCCCAATATCCGTTTCCCGCGCGAGCCGACGACGCCGCGCGCGCTGAGATTGAAGAGCTGCTGCACGGACTGATCGAACAGGGGCCCGGTGGCAAGCGGCTCAATTACATCCCGGTTAGTACGCTCGAACCGCTCGACCGGCAGATGCTCGTCGAACGGCAACTCATCAGCCGTGAACACTCCGAAACGCAGGGACGACGCGGCGTCGGTGTCAGCGACGAAGAGAACGTCAGCCTGATGGTCAACGAGGAGGATCATCTGCGCATGCAGGTGTTGCACAGCGGCTTCGCCCTCGACGAATGCTGGGCCGAGATCGACCGGATCGACGACGCCATCGAAGCCGAAGTCACCTACGCCTTCAACGAGCGTTTGGGCTATCTCACGGCGTGCCCGACCAATTGCGGAACGGGCATCCGCGTCAGCGTGCTACTCCACCTGCCTGCTCTCGTCGCGACGAAGGAAATTCAGAAGGTCTTCCAAGCCCTGCAAAAGATCGGCTTGGCGGTGCGCGGTCTGTACGGAGAAGGGAGCCAGGCGATGGGCGACTTCTATCAAATCTCCAACCAGATGACGCTCGGCAAGAGCGAGGTGCAGCTCATCAAGACGATTCAGGATGTCGTGCCCAACATCCTCGGCTACGAACGGCGGGTCCGCACGGCGCTGGTCAAAGAGAACCGGCAAGGCTTGCACGATCAGGTCTCGCGCGCCTACGGCATCCTGCAGACCGCGCAGACGATCAGCTCCGAAGAAACGATGCACCTGCTGTCGAGCGTTCGCATGGGGATCAACATCGGCCTGATCGACGACCTGAAAATTCCGCTCGTCAACGAGCTGTTCGTCCACACGCAACCCGCCCACTTGCAGAAGATCCGCCACGCGAAGCTCGAATCGGCCGAACGCAACATCGCCCGCGCCGCCTACATCCGCCAACGCCTCGCCGAACGCCACGTCGATCGGAATTGAGCCAACGTCCGGCGAGTGTGTTGTTCGCGTCTTGGCTTTGTCCCCCGCTCCAGCCTTGCGGGGCTAGGGCTAGGGTGAGGGGTCTTCTCTTCTCAGGCAGCGGCATCCGAAATGAAACGCGCCGACAAGACACTGGCCGAACTTTACGACGACTTCGTTGCGAAACGTTCCGAGCAAGGTCAAACATCTCGCACGGGTGTTGAGCGAGAGAACCGTCGTCATATTGCCAGACTGGCTGCTCGCGGCATGACGACCAACCCCGAGCTGATTGCCGCATTGCCCGAACTGCCGCCGAAGCTCAAAGACTTCGGGATCTGGTGGCTATGGGTAACAAAGGTGCGCAGTGCCGAGAGTGTCTTATTGCGAATGCTTCGCGATGATCCGCCGTTTCGCATCTCGTGTGCCTTCGCACTCTACATGATTGGTGGTCGTCGTTCGGTGCGCGAGTTCCTTCGGATCGGGAAGACTCAGTTGGCGTCGCCGACTCCCGATCGGAAATGGCTTGAAGCGGTGATTCGAGGACTCAATTCCGCTCCCGTTCCCGAAGCCGAAGAGTTGTTACTCGCCATCTACGAGCGAACTAACCTTCCCGGCTGGTTGCGCGGGGATGCGGGCGATGCGCTGGGATGTTGTTCGCAACTGCGAGACCGTCGTACGAACTTCTTTCGTCGCGCTTGGGCCACTGCGCTGAAGGGACTCGATGACACCGACATCGAAGTTCAGTTCTGGTCGATGTACGTCATCATGCAGTTAGCGCAGAACTTTTCGTCGAACGGTCATCGCTCGAACGCCTGCTTCGCCACTGCGCTGCCCCGACTGCGGGAGATCGTTGCAAACGATCATCGTCTCGCTCCCGGCTTCTGGTGGCCGATGTCTGCGGAAGCAGACGACGCAATCCACGTCATCGAACACGGCGAATGGAGCGAGACCGACGCTAGTGAACGCTGGATCGGCAACACCGAGCGAGGTCCGATGATTCGCGAGTGACACGGAGCTGCCTCGTTTAGAACTCGCGCGGCCAAGAGTGAAAGGTTTCCGAGCGGGGCGGCGTAAGCCCCCCGGTTCTTCCAAAGCGG
>JAYTGQ010000112.1:0-18491 GCA_043733345.1 Schlesneria sp. | reverse complement strand
CATGCCATCGCGACTCGTCAGAATTTCAACCTGACCGAGTTGTTGCGAGAAAAGTTCCACATTTACAAAGCTGAAGAGCTGTCGCTGCGCGAGGCCAGTAGCCTCATCGACGAGCTGAAGAATTCGCATGGGAGTCGCGCATGATCGCGTTCGCCGATCCGATTCCCGCTGCCACTCGATCTGCGGTTGTGACGCATCCCGATTTCCAGAGTCGTGTCGTTGTTGGTAACGACCACCACAACCGCCAAACAGAAATCGCCGAATCGCTGACCGGCCGCGACTACCTCTCGTGGTCGGCCGTCAGCACCTATCTCAGATGCCCCTTGAAATACCAGTTCCACTACCTCGATCAGCTTCCGGAAGAGTTTGTCTCCGCCAATCTCGTCTTTGGGTCGGCCATCCATGCAGCCCTCGAAGCGTATTTTGGCGAACATCTCGCATCGAGACGGTCACTCAGCGTCGATGCGTTGCTGGCGGTGTATCACTCCACATGGAGCCAGGCCGATCTGGCGGCAGTCCAGTTCGGCAAGTCGGAAGACCTCGCCAGTCTCGGCTCGCTGGCCGAGCGGATGCTGCAAGCGTTCGTGGCCAGTGACCTCTCACGCCCCGCCGGTTCCATCATCGGAATCGAAGAGGAGCTTCAGTCTTCGGTGATTCCAGGTTGCCCCGACTTGCTTGCACGCCTCGATCTGATGGTCGAGACCGACGAGGCGGTGGTGGTAACCGACTTTAAGACGGCTCGCTGCCGCTGGTCACCCGGTGATGTCAACGCGGCCGAAGGCCAGCTCGTTTTGTATCACGAGTTGGTACGGCAATTCGCGGACAAGCCAATCCGATTGCAGTTCGCCGTCATCACCAAGACGAAGCAGCCCGATGTTGAGATTCACACCGTCGCCGCCGATCCCGCACGGATCGCACGCATCCGCCAACTCATTCGGCGCGTCTGGGCAGGAATCCAGTCGGGAGTCTTCTATCCGGTTCCGAATGCGATGAACTGCCCTTCGTGTGGGTATCGTGATCGTTGTGCGAGGTGGACCGGCTAGATGGTGAGTTCGTTTCCAATTCATTCTCCCTTCAGAAAGGAGGTTTCCATGCCTGACCTGCTCGACGGCCAGACGGCCGAAGTCTGGGGTTCTGGATCGAGGCCCTATCAACTCAAGAATGTCGGCGGGGTGTACTCCTGCTCGTGTCCCGCCTGGCGCAATCAATCGCTGCCGATCGACCAGCGGACCTGCAAACACATCCGCCAGTATCGCGGCGAGGCCGTTGAAATGGCGCGTCTCGGCAGCACCGTGGTCACAACGCCAGCGACAAAAAACGTCGTCTCAGCCCCGCCGCTGTTGCTGGCCGAGTCTTGGAGTCCAGAAACCGATCCACGCGGTTGGTGGCTATCAGAAAAGCTCGACGGCGTGCGGGCCTTTTGGACTGGTCGAGAGTTTCTCTCGCGCAACGGAAATCTCTACGCGGCCCCTGAGTGGTTCAAGTTGGGCCTGCCCAGCACGCAGTTGGATGGTGAACTCTGGATCGGTCGAAAACAGTTCCAGCGCACCGTCTCGATCGTGCGGCGCGGCGACGGGGCCGACCTCTGGCGTGAGGTGCGGTATTTGGTGTTTGATGCCCCAGCGGTGATTCAGCCGTTTGAACAGCGACTGGCGGCCGTCAAGCAAGTTCTCGCGTCGGGCCAACCTCCGTATGCCCTGCTGCTCCATCAAGAGGTCTGCCGAAGCCGAGAGCATCTCGAAACGGCATTTGATCGAGTCGAACAGCTTGGTGGCGAGGGGCTCATGCTGCGCAGACCGGCCTCGTTCTATGAACCGCGTCGCTCATCGACATTGCAAAAGTTCAAACGGCTCCTCGACTGCGAGGCCGTCGTCATCGGTCACGAGCCGGGGAAGGGCCGCCACAAGGGACGACTCGGCGCGCTGCACGTAGAGCTGCCCAACGGCACGAGGTTCAACTGCGGAACCGGGTTGTCTGACGCCCAGCGTGAGCTGCCCCCCGCCATCGGTGAGACGATCACGGTCAAGTTTCAAGAATTGACCGACGGTGGTGTCCCACGGTTTCCTGTTTTTACAGGAGTCCGCCGTGACGAACCCGCCAACCATCAAATCATCAACTCACACTCCAGTAGGAAAGGTCATGCCACCATGCCCACCGCAACCACACCCCGTCGCTTCGAGTTCGTCGTCGGCAACAGCTCAAAGTTCTGGGAGGTCCGAACTCAAGGGACCGATGTCTTCACGTCCTACGGTCGCATCGGCTCGGCGGGCCAGACCTCGTGCAAGACGATGGAGTCGGCGGAAGCGGCAACGGCTCATGCGGCGAAACTCGTTCAGGAGAAAACTCGCAAGGGTTACGTGGCGGTCGCATGAGCGTGTCGTCGTCAAGCCACTTCTTCACTCACTGAAAAACCCTTCAAGGAGGCATCTCATGAATCTCAAATCAGGCTCAGTGCGAGCCGCGTCCCTGTTCGGGCGGCTTGCTGTTTTGGCCCTCACCAGCCCGGTGGCCCGATTCGGCATCCGGGCCGTCACGACTGCGGCCAATGTCATGGTCACAGTGGCTCGACGATTCGTTCACCGATGAGCTGACACTGAATGCCACACCTCACGCCTCCAGCCGCTCCTGTAGAGGGTCGGCTGGAGGTACTTTTTCTTTTTAGCTATCAGGATTAGCTTGACGCATCCGATTTTTGAATCGTCATGCCGATCCAGAACAATCTAATTCAGTCGATCGAACCACCATGCCCAAGACCTCCAAGTCCGATGAGACCGTGCCAACACCGAAGCCATCCAGAGCAGTAATCCGCGCTGCCGTGGCTCGTCTGGACGCGAGGTACGAAGTAGCGCAGCGTCTGACAAACTGCAAATCTCACGAGGAAGATGCACTTCGTCGCGTCGCCAAGGGCCATGTCGATGCGCTGTCGTACGAAAACCTGCGGAAGCTGCTTCAGCTCGCGGAAATGGTTCCGACCATGACGGCGTGGCACCGCCTGCGAAGGCTGCGATCTAAAAAAACGGGAATGCCAGTCACCTGGTCCGTCATGATTGCATTGATCTCCGCAGGGAGTCCAGAGAAGGTACAAGTGACCGCACAGCTTGCAGCGACCCACGGGTGGACTGACGCTGAAACACGTCGATACATTCAAGCGGAGTCAGGGATATCGAATCGTCGCCCTGGATCGGGTCGAACGATGAAAGCCCCGAGCGACCTCGCTTCCGGTATGCGGCAACTTACTGACGAATTGAGAGTCGTCAGCAAGCGAATTCAGTTGCTGCAAGAACTGGCCGCCGCCGACGCCTCACAAGCCGATCTTCGGAATAGACTCACGACATTAGGGGCAGCCCTAACGAAGATCATTTCACTGGAGAAGCGGTCAACTTAAACACATTTAGCCAAGGGCAAGGCCGATGAGTGAGGTGGCCGTCGAATCACGGCTGCAATAGTTTGTAAGGAATTACAAACGTGATCTCTTCCCATTGAAGGCCACCGTATCGCCTGAGTGTTGTTTTCGTTGAAGAGCACTTAGCCCTCGTATTGCGGCTAGGTGCTGTCGCTGGGCCGCCTGCTGTCGTTTCAACAACTGCGTTCGAGTGCCCTCCTTCATTTTGGACACCAGTGAGTCCGCGTGATGGACCTGCAACCATGTGGCCACGACACGCTGAACCAGAAGTTGTTCGAGCGGGTTCGTTTCGTCGAGAACCAACGAACGTGCGAGGTTTCCGACCTTCTGTCGCGTGGCTTCCTTGAGCAATTCATCCGTACCCGACAACAATCCGATCCAAGTTGAGACCGCGTGCTGCGAAAGGTCGCCGAGACGGCACCACATCTCGGGTGTTTCGTCGAGGAGCAAGCGGGCTGCTTCCGACGCATCGGTGTCGCCTGCGCTCGCACATTGCAGCAAATCGCGAAGGTGCTTTAGTTCATCCGCATTGTCTGCATGTGGACCGTTGGGGTGCATTAATGAGTCTCCATTCCGCGACTTGGTGCGACCCCGCCAGTTTCGCTCGACTCGATAGTAGATCAGCAGCAAGCGGCTGAGTTCGTTGAGGGTCTCAACGGCCGCGTCCAACGCTACGAGACGGTCTTGGGTTCGACGCCATTGTAGCTGATCCGTGGCCCGCTCTTCACGCGCATTCTTGACGTGAAGTGCCGTCAGTGCGGCGACTTGGCCCCGCCCGAAGTATTGCTTCGTGACACGACCTTCGCGCCGCACACTCAGGTAAAAGTACAGGCCATGTCCCCGTGACTCCCAAGCCATTGAAGCCTCGCTGATTGTGCTACGGTTCTGAATCTTCACGCGGAGAGGGACCGCATGCAGTCTATCCCGCCATTCTGAGTGGCAAGACGGGGGTTGGGCGAAGTTCAGCAAAAGTCGTCGCCAGAGAATCGAGGAGTTGCGACCACTCAGGTTTCAAATTCAACTCGAAAGCAGTGACCGCGCCGTCCACTTCGATCAATCGTTGATGTAGTCGAGCTAATGACCGCCGCTCTGATCGGCTCATTTCATCGACAAACGGCAGTTGTCGCGCTGAAATCAAGAGCTTCAACCCGATGTCGAGAGTGGAATGTGGGAGTTGGTAGGCATCCAGACCCCATTGAAGCAGGTCGCTGTGGGGGATTGCAGTGGTGAGTTCGTCGATCGCAGCCGTCCCGTATCGGTAGCCAAGCCCTTTCCAGACCCATTCGATGTCGTCACGGTCGAGCGGCTCCCATGTCTTCGGCCCGAGAACTTGGTGGGTGATCCAGCCTGGGGTATCGAGACGGTCACGAACGTTGAAAAACAACTCTTCGTAGATCTCAACGACACTTGTGGCGAGTCCACATTTGAAAGCAATATCGCTTGCCGGTTGTCTCGCCAAAATGCGGGATTCAATCTCGAATCGGTTGAAGGATTGTTGGCCAGCGATCTGGTGTGCCGCTGCTAGATCGGGATCGACTCGAACGGCCCGGTCAAATCCCTTGCGCAGTTCTCGGAGGTATCGAGTCGCTCGCCGCACCCACTCGTCGTCGGCGTGAAGCTGTCGACGGGATCTGGTTTCGACGCGAAGGACAGCGCGTTGCCATCGCCATTGTGGTGACCGAAATATCAAACCAAAGGTTGTCTCCGAACAGCACACAGCGTGTTGGGTGTTTGAAGGCTGAAGCTCGCGCATCCATGCTGCTCCTTGGAATTGTGGCCAGTCACTGAATTCGTTTAAGCGATTGTCGCGGATAACGAAGATGGGGCCGAAACTTGATTTGCGTTCGTGTCAAGATGCGTTTCCGGCAGCAATTGCGAAACTACATCCAAGAGCGACTTCGCGGACTTTGACCAACTTTGTGTTGCGGTATATTCGACTTCAATCCGTACGTCGGGAACGACTTCACGCATACCTTCGATCATGTGTCGGCGAATCGTTTCGGCGTGGGATCGCAGGTCGGAATCCTCCGGCACTTCAATTAGCACCTCGTCGTGGACGAAGTTCACGATCCGGTAGCCAGCCCGCCAGAGTCGCCACAGCGCCAGTTTCGCGCCATCGGCCGCCAAGCCCTGGAACACCGTGTTATGGCGAGCGCAAAACGAAGCGTTCGCGCGTAGTCTGCCGGTGAGGGTGAAGCAGGGCTGCTGGCCGGCCAAGCGGAGGACTTCGCGGCCAAGTTTCGGGGAGGGGATGTGCAGACTCAGGTCATTCTGAACGGACTTGTCAAAACAGGCAATTCGAGTGTTCGCACGATCCCAAAAATAACTGATCGTATCGGCATCATAGTCTTCACCGCGCCCGGTTCGTGGCGCTGAGTCAAACAGTACCTTTCTCAGCATCCAACCCATGAACGAGCGAGGGGTGTTTTCGTGCCCGTAGTTCTCCGGATGATCCAGATACTTCCGACTCCCAGTCCCTTCAAAGAACGATTGGGGAGTCAGCCCGAAGAAATTTGCGATGCTGTAACCAGCATCATCGCTGTTTTTCAAGAACGCCTTCATTTCGGGAAACAGGTCAAACCACGAATCGGTGAATGCCCGCACCTCCTGTTCCTGTAATTCGACACCGTAACTGGCCTTCGCATAGCTTCGCAGGCCGGCATCCCCCATGCCGCCGGGCTTTCCAAAATTGATCGGCTTTGCCTTTCGACGCTCGTCCGATGTGACTTCCAACTCAGGTTTGCCCGTGACCCGTGCTGCAACGAGCGTGTGCAAATCACGACCTGCATTGATGGCGGCCGCCATCGCGGACGGCAAGCCAAACTGGCTCATCGCTGATTGAGCCAGCGTCGCCATCTCGACGGTTGCAAAGTCCGCATCAATGAAGACGCTGCCCCGCGAGGGCACGAAGCACGATCGCACGCGATCATCGCGCGGAAGATTCTGCGCGTTGATCTCGCCGAACGACGAGGTGCGTCCCGTCACCATGAGCGGATCAAACGATGGATGAAGACACCGCTTCCCCATCTTGTCGAGGAAGGTCGATTGCAGTTTCTCGACGCCCTTAAATTGGAGGAGTGTTCGGATAAACGGCTCGACCGCCGCCAAGTCTTCGAGCACATCCTGACCCGTTGCGAATTGTCCAGTTGGAGTCTTCGGAAACATCAACTCGGGATGCTTCCATTCGAGTCGCCGCAGGATTTCTTGGAGGGCTTTGCCGGATCCCGGTTGTCCCGGCAGATACCCCTCCTTTCGCAACTCCAAGCGACGCTCTTCGGCAAACTCATCCAGCTGAGTCGCGAGCTGTTCACGGTGCTCTTGGTCGATCCACAACCCGTTCGACTTGATGGCGCGGAGGACAATCGCGGCCTTGAGTTGGATGTCATGTGTCTGCAAGCCCCACCGCCCGATCTGGGCCTCCAGCCAGGCGGGTGAGACGTAACCCCAGACATCGTTGCTGCTCTGAAGCACCTCATATAGCCGGCGCGTCAGCTCGTCATGAACCCAAAATGTGGCAATCACATCCTTGCCGAGATACTCTAGGTAGACCGGCTCGATCTCGTGCGGTCGCCGGTTCAGCCATTTCGAGTACGACAGTCGAACGTCGTCGCCAGCGGAGTCTTTCACCGTTTTCGGGAGTTCAGCACCCAGATATTGCTGTGAGCATGCCTCCAAGGTGGATTGTCCCTTCCCCCGTGCCGTATGCCCCGCCACGGCGAGGGTCAGCGACCTGTGCATCAGTTGCGTGTCGTGGACGAGACGGCGGTCTACGCGGTCATACACGGCGATCGTCGAGTCCACGGCTTGCAGGACGGAAAGGTCGAACGGTGCGTTGTGGAGAACCAACGGAAGATCGGTGTGGACTTTCAAAAAGGCAGCGATGTTTTCGCGAGCAAGGAAGTAACCCCGATGGCCGTCGTAGGCCGCGCCCAGCACGTAAGCGGGGGGAACCCAGTCCCGCTGAAGGTCAATCAAAGTCGTTTCGACATCGAGCGCAATCCGAGTGTTGAAAACGCGACCAGACTCGGGTCGCCACGGCATGAACTCACCACCCAATCTACCGATTGAAACTCTCACGTTTGCCCCCAACTCTGGTGTGGTGAACCTCACGCATAATGAGGTTCACCACACTTAACACATGAAATAATCAGAAGTTGTACATCGTGTGAGCCGTGGTGAACCTTGTTCCGGCTCTTGGCGCACCGCGTATATGCGTGTACGTGCGTGTGATAAATGCTGATACATGATTTAGGCTGTTAAGAGGTTCACCAGGTTCACCAAGCAGTCATAACTCTCTTTCTCACTTAGCGTTGAAGGTGGTGAACCTTCATGGTGAACCCTGTTTTGTCACGTTCACCACGACTGGAGGTTCACCATTTCTGAAGCGCTACCAGGCGAGGTCGTTTCCTCCTTCGGCCGGGTTGGTCGGCGCGCTGCATGGGGCTGGGGATGGTGGGGCTTCCGCAGCCATCGCGAATTCGATGTCAGGCGGTGCCGTGGACGGCTCAGGCGGTGCGGAGTCGTCAGCCGGGCTCCAGAGGATCTCGAAGTGGTAGCGCTTGCTGTTTGACCGACCATCGACGCGACGAAGAGTTGCCTGCCCCCGTCGCTGATCGGATTCGATGGCGAACGACCTGCCGATGTGGGGCGAGAGGTAAGCGCCAATGATTGTTGACTTGGCAGACTGGCTTTTGGCTTCACCGAGTCTTTCCAGCAGAACACCGGCCCGTCGAAAGACCGGCTCCAGCTCCCGCGCTAGCACGCCTCGATTGGTGTCAGTGGTATCATTGGCGGCTGCGCCAACCTCGACCACATGAACGGCCGCCCCCCCTTGCCGGATGGCGTCCTCGGCCAAGGCCGCCAACTGATCGAACTCCGAATTGAAATCAGCCTTCGCTTCGACAAGATTGCCGAGAAAGCCGAAGAGGCGGTTGGCGTCCAGAATGCCGCCGATGATTTGGGCCCACTCACGGAGTCGATGCACTTGTGTGCCGTGCTGGCGGCCTGCGCCCGCCCAATTCATCACCATTCCGGCGAGTTCGCCAATTAACTCGCTTCGATGACGGCGGACGAACCCGATGGGGTCGAGATTTGTTATTGGCCGGGAATTCGCTTCGCCGTCGTAATGCAGGCGAATCGGACAGCTTCGTTCCGTGAGATCCGGACCTAATTTCGTACCGTTCATCGTAATGATCCAGACTAAATCATTCGGCCGTTCGTAGTTGGTTGAAGTGCCGAGAATTCGTAATACAACTATTGGCGCGGTGCTGTTCGTCTCCAACACTGCGCTTTCAACGGCACCGCCCTGCGTCTTCGCGTTGTCGATCAAGAAAACGGTCGAGTGCCCGCCGCGAAGTGTTGCACACGCCTTCTTTTCCAGCTCCGTGTCGTCGCTCGTATACTTGACGGGTGCCGGCTCTCGCACGCCGAAGAGCAGGCCAAGCATGCGGGCGAACAAGGTCTTCCCCAGCGACGGTTGGTTGCCATCGACCACGAAAATCGGTTTTCCCGGTTCGATGAAATGCGTGACCAGAAGTCCGGTCAGTAGGGCCGCGACGGCGTTCACCAGGTCAGAGGCCGATCGAAAGGGGTAGTCCATCAGGAGTTCCCGCAGTCGGGGAGGTAGTCGGGATCGCACTTCGGCGATATCGGGTGCATTTCCGACCGGCGGGATCGACTCAGTTTGCTGCGTGTTGTAGTCAGGAATGATTGGCTCAATGTCCTCACCGTGGATCAGATAGCCGACATCGGGGTGCCAGCCTGGGCCGCGCCAGTGGAAGTTCTGGTCGAAGAGTGGCCGTGTCGCATAGACGGTTACGATTGGCAGCCGGTCGAGGGTCGGCTCGTGATTGAGGCACAGCTCGATCAGCCTCGGGGGCGTTGGAAATTGCGTTTTGTTCTCGGAATCTGCGGAAGATGTCTCGCAGACGATGAGATTAGCCAGCAACCCACAGGCCGCACGTTCGATCTGCCGATCCGTGGAGAGCGTCGTCAGGCTTCGGCTCCCCGTGCCGTTTGATTCAATGGCAATCTGGTTGCCGTACCGATAGACGCGCCCGCTGCTGACGAGCTGCTCCCCGAGTTCGGCAAGGACATTTTCCTGGGGCCGCGAGAAACTGCATTTCTGCGACACCCCACGGAGTATCGCAAGATCGCGCGCACCCGGTCGCAAGGCACCTTCGGCTCTTTGAACTCCGGAACGAAAGCGACGTTCAAGATCAGCACCGCGTGAGTTTGTTCCACTACTTCGAGACATCGGCCGTCCCCTTGTTGCTGGTGGGCCGGGGAGCGAGAACGAGGTCGTAAAGTTGATGAAGTTTCACGTTTCCACACGAACCATAGCAGCGGCCAGCGTGGTGCAGTGCGGACAATTTCGATCCGGTCTGTGCGCAAATGGGGCACGGCGCGACCATCTCCTTTCCGGTCAGAACTCGCATCACTGTGCGAAAGGGGGCCTGCTTCAGCTCTTCGTAGAGCTTGAGTACTTCGTCGGAGGCCAGCGGCTCCCCCGGTTTGATGCAGGTGATGGTCGCTCCGTTTTTCCCGTTTATTGATCCGAGCGGTCGAGTGACCGCCGTGATGCCGGGTTGATCCGGGTCGATCGGCAGGGCCGTCTGAACGACTTCGACGATCCCTGCCCATCGGTTCCTCGCTTGGTCCGTCTCGAATTCTGGGGGATCGCTGAACCATAAAATGGCGTGGAGGCCACGACCACTATTTCTGACCTCAGCGCGGCTCAGCACGGAATGTCGATCGAGCAACGGCTTAACGATACACCGATAAAACTCCACCGGGTCAGCGGGGATCGTGGGCACAGTCGGCGACGTGCGGAAAAGATGTGGGTCGATGTCGTAGAGAATTCCCTTCAGTTTGGTGATCCTCTCAGTCGAGACTTGGATCTCCTCGATCGGGCCAGTTTTGCCTTCATTAAAAAGTTGCTCTCTGTGATCGACGCGAGATTCAGCGGTTTCTGATGGGGTCGAGTCTACTTGGGATTGAGTTTTCTCAAGTGCGTGTGACATAATCGAAATGAGCTTCCTGGGTACGGCCCACTAGGTCGCGGCAAACGGCCTGTGGGCATTTTTGTGATTGAGTGGTTCAAGGCGCCAAAGCTGACGTGTGAATTGATCTCACACATTGCGGCGATCGAGTTCGCGCTCTGCGCGTGAAGCGGCACTGCGCCGCGAAGCCGTCTTGAGTCGGTTCGGACTCGACCGCTCAACAGGAGAAGTTGTCAACTCGCGAGCGGCGCTGACTTCGCGAACGAACTGCTCGAAGTCGGCCAGCGTTGTCATGCGAGTTCCGCCAACGAGGTACGTCCTGAGACGAATACCTCTTACGCCCCGCGTGGCCCATCGGTGTGCGGTTGCGACGTGTCGTCGACTCGGAAGCTGGTTGCAGAGAGATTTGAGCGGCAAGTAATCAGCGAGAAAAGTGTCATTCATAGTCGGCCTTTGCCCCTTGTTGCGTGGAAATGCGTATCACACGAACCAAGGGTAGCCCCAACTTTCGCGATGGCGAGTTGCGGGCTTAGCCATAACCCCTAGGGGGTTATTCTTCTGCGTCTGGCTTGCGTCCTCCGGCACGCTCTGACGGCAAGGGCTTGTTGTTGCGATTTGCAAACTGGCGAGCGATCACAATTATCCTCTCAGGATCTGTGACATCGGGCCACGATTGACGTTGGCGAGCCACATTGACCGCTGCCAGCGCAGCCTTTCCGACTTCGCCGTGAACCATCACATGCTCGTAGATGAATTGATCGCGATCAAACTTCGCCTGCTCCACGATTGCTGGACGGTTGGACTGTGAATCGGAGATTCGGAGTGACAGGTCGAACCCTGAGTCGTAGAGCTTGAGCCGGCCATGTTCGTCAAGTTGCTTTGCCGGGATCTCAAGAATTGCATCACATGCCTCTCGAATAGAAGTCGAATCGCCCCTCCACCGCGCGGCCTTGCGAAATGTTTCACAGGCGCGATCCAAGACTCGATTGTCGAGGTCGGCGTCACGCGAGACGGCTGCTCTTGATTCTTCGAGATGAACCAATAGTTCACCGAGTGCCACTCCAGCTAGATACCAGCTTCGCAGTTCGGAACGCCCCGTCCAAAGACTGGCCGAAGTTGCCCTCAGTTTGATGACCTCAAACCGCCGTTGATGAAGCAGGTTGTGAAGGCGATGTTTCTCGTCGTTTGAATAGAGATGCCAGCGATAGTCATCGTCGATTTGCGGGACTCCGGCCAGTTCCACATCGTAGGCAGCGATCCGCGACAAGCAGTTATCGAGCAGCATGATCTTGTTGCTCGACAAGCTGTCGCAAACTGCGAGCATTGGTTCAACGATTGCGTCAACGGAGGGAAGCTGAGCACAGAAACCAAATAGGAATGCTGCACGGTTTTTCGGGAGGGGTACAGGTTCAAGACCGAGCCCATCTTCGGGAACCGTACCGCCATTCGCCGATGCACTCTCACGCCTCTTCTCGTCACTCGAAGCGACATCGAGCCGAGTTTCTTCAACAGAGACACTGGGTTGTGCAGATTTCGTGGCAGCCTTTTTTTTCATCCAATCAGCCCAATCACTTTGATGGCCTTGGCCCTATTCGCTTCGGCATACGTTTCCGTGATGCTTGCGGATTGATGCCCGAGAATAACCTGGGCCGAGTCCAGCCCAAACTCAGCGCGAACACGCGTCGCGCATAGATGACGCAACTGGTGTGGATGCCAGTGCGGTACAACCGCCTTTTTGATTGCATACTCGATCGCACGTCGATAACTGTCTCGATCATAGCGTTCTCGCTTGGGACGCTTGGGGTCAACAACCGGACTTCGTGCCGCCTGGCTGGGCGTGACCTTGGATTTTCGAGTCTGCTTACGAATCAAGTTTCGTTCAGCCTCAGCTTCGAGGGGGCTAAAGCAGTAGGCGGCCGTGTCGCGTTCCAACCACGGTCGCAGGATCTGCTGAGCTTGCGGGCCGAAGTAGATCGTTCGTTCGATATCCAGGTAGTCCGTCTTGTGGTACTCAGGGCGGTAAACCCAGGCCGCCCCTGATTGATCCACATCACACGGACGCAGCAGCACGACCTCTCCGGAACGCATGCCCGTGAGAATCTGCAACTGAATCATCGCGGCGACTTGGCGAGAGACGTGGGGGATCACCGCATCGACGTGTTCGATCGGTACTGGACGAATCGGCGGAGATTCCTTCGCCTCGGTTCGACCTTTCTTCAGGGGGGCAACGGCGCGCAAGCCCTCAAGGACCAGTGGCGGAACGAGTTCGTTTTCGACACCCCACTTGAACACTCGGCGGATTCGGTTGACCCGTTGATTGATGTGGCGACGAGCCAACTGTTGCTGGATCGTTTTCTCCCGAACGGCCTTCAAGGCCAGTGGGCCGAAGTCACGCACGGCAATCCTGCCGTAGAGTTCGCGAACGGGCTTCATTGCATCCCGGACGGCGGCGTACTCACTCGTGGGCCTGCCATTCCGTGAATAGTAAGACTCGGCAAACGCGAGGTAGGCGGCGAGAAGTTCGTTCACCGACAGCGTGCCGAGTCGAGCCGGTGGAACGAGCTGTCGCCCATTTCCCAGCCATTCAGCAACCAGCTTTTCGTAGGCGCTGTGACTGGCGGGAGAGTCGTGGGGGCCGAGATAGTGGTCGTGACCAGAGAGTGTCACGATCGCCTGGCCAGAGGCTTTGTGGTGGCGGTACTTGGGTACACGAATCGACATGAACGGCTCCTCAGAACCTGAATCCGGTACAGTACCGGATTGAACAGGCGTTCAGAGGCCGCGTTGTCGACCATCGACAAGTACGCAACTATTGCGTTCGGCAAAACTTACGAACAATGGAGACGACCGGGATCGAACCGGCAACCTCAGGCTTGCAAAGCCAGCGCTCTCCCAGTTGAGCTACGTCCCCGAGGCAGACAGTCGCGACGGCGAGCGTCTGCAAAAAACAGCGAACGGTGAACCGTTCAGGTGACCAGAGAGCGGCGAACCGCTCAGCAAACCAACAGGCGGCGAACCGCCCAAAACCAGTGAGCCGCCGAAATCCTCGACGGCTCGCAATTGGGCGTACGTGGATTCGAACCACGGACCTCAGCTTTATCAGAGCTGCGCTCTAGCCAACTGAGCTATACGCCCTAATCTCAAATTTCGGCTATGTTGCCAAGAACGCCATCTCTCTTCACTGACAACGACCAACATCACTTGGTTCGGCGACCGGAGCCGTTCAAAGCGGGGCGTAGTATTGCGTCGCTTCAAACGGCTGTCCAGTCAGCCTCGCAGGCGTACTCGGAAAACTTTCTCGCGTTGGAGGAGTCCGTTGCGACCGCTGTTTGCTTCTGTGAAACGGCCAACTTCGTTGCCCTCTGGCAGCGTGAAATAAGGTCAAACCTAGAAGCCTGACGCGCCAGCGAAGGGTCTGTTGACGACCGCCCTTCACTGGCGAGCCCACCGTCCATAATTGAGATCGCTCCCAATTTCAGTCCCAGATGTTTCGTCATCTGAGCGAAACCGACTTCACCGAAACTGCCTGCCGAGTGGAAAGAGATTGGATCGCGGCCTCGATCAGGGCCATTCCACTCAAGGCGTCGCTGAGACTGGGAATGGGAACGAGGCCTCCGGCGGCGCGACGGCAAAATTGGTCGAGGATCATTTCAAACGGAGACCGTTCTTGCGTGAGAGACTCGGTGGCATGATCGAATTCGGTTTGCCAGACGACTTGATTGGGGTTGTCGCTCGTCGCAACACCGCGTTCGCACTCGATGCGACGGCGGTGAAGAAGTGGTTCGGTTTCCGTGGAGTTTGAGAAACGGAGGACGGCAGAGGGTGATGTCGTGTCGGATCCTCCGAGGACAGGATTAAAGACAAGTCGCAGTTCCGGGTGACTTCGATCGAAGCTCCAATGAACTTCCGCCACCGCCCGGCCGACGAGACAGACGCACCAATCGAGCAGGCCGAGAGCGAAGGCTCGCCCGTTGCAGAACCAGCGAATGAGATCCACCGCTTCGCAGGAATAGACCGGAACATCAATGTCGATCCGTCGGACTCGACCGAGTTTGGTTGCGAGCAACTCGCGTAACCGTGTGGTTGCGGGGGCGAAGCGGTTCGGGAACTCAGCGACCAACGATTCGCTGCCGTCAATCGACTGAGTAAACAAGGATGCGAGATGCTGCGGATCGTGCGCGAAGCAGTTGGCGAAGAGCGTGGGCTGGTCACATCGCACGGCCAGCTCCGCCGGGTAAGTACCAAACCAACCAGGGTCGCAGATTAGCCACGCGTGAATATCGCGCCGTTGAGCAAGTTTCCACGGGCTGGAATACGTTGCCGCGCGAAACTCATCGGCGACCGCAGCGGCGCGCACATGAACGGCATCGCAGACGGCGAGCAATGTCAGCTTTGAATTCAACCGCTGAACGGCCTCACGGTAGTGCGACTCCCAAGCGCGGCCGACACCGACCAACGCGACTCCGAGTAACGGTCGATTCTGTTTTTCTCGCATTTGTTCAGGTCCAGAGATCGTCCACCTTTGAGATTCGCACAGAATCGCAAGCGACAGCAAGCCCCTGTAAAACAGGGGTTTCTTCGTTTCCGGCCTCAACCGCTTGCGAGGCATTGCGGTCAGAATCGGACCTTGCCGACGATTGCTGCGCCGGATTCTGCGCCGCCTCTGTAAGCGGCATCCTCGCAACCGCCTTCGTGAAGTGTTCGTCGGTCACTTGCAGGTAGAACTCCCACGCGACCGCTTCGGAGTTCCCGAGCCAGCCGCAGACGGTGTGAGCGGGGAACCGATCCGCCAACTCGGTTTGCCGACTCTTTCGCATGGGGTGGAACGGTTGACTCCACGGCGTCAGTCCGGCCTTGGTCACGATCCTGTTGAACTGAGTCCGCATGTTCTGAGTCGCATCCCGATACCGAGTGATGAGGAACTCGTCTTCAGGGTTGAACGCCTCTTCCAAGTACGGGCGAAGTTCGCCGAACAGCGGGATCGTTCGCTCGCCATGCCCGTCATGGTGAGCCGTCTTGGGACTCGTCACCTTGATCGTGCTGGCCTGCCAGTCAACATCGACCCAGCGCAGGGCCAGCGTCTCGGATGGCGTTCTGAGTCCACCGAAGCGACTGGGGGCCACGATCAGCCGCCACTGAGAATCGGGGCAGGCGTCGATCAGCTTCGCGGTGTCAGTCAAACTGAGGAACCGGAAGCCGTTCGCGTCACCTCGGACGGAAACCTTGATGTCCTTCGCCTTGAACGGATTCTTGACCAGCAGTTCGGCATCGACGGCATCGTTGAAGAACTGGCAGGCGAAGCCGTTCATGCGGCGGGCCGTATTCACGGCGAGGGGCCGGTCTTTCGTGGTCATCCATCGGGAGAAGTCTTTCGCGTCGGCAACGGTCACGGCGTCGAGTCGCTTCGTCTTGAAGTATTCGGCCAGCAGATTTCGGCAGCGCCGGTAGACGATCAGGGTTGTCGGTTTCGTGTCCGTGCGCTTGGCGATGTAGCGGTCCACGAACTCAACCAGTGTCGGCATTCCTTGCTGTTGCCGTGGTTCGACCAACTCCTGAGCGACCAGCTTGGCGTGAAGATCGTCGGACAATTCGGCCAGCCACAGCGACGTTTCACGGTCGGGCGAGTTGCCCATCAGCTTTGCGGAGAGCAGCGACTCCAGCTTGCCCTTGAATGATTCGGCATCGCGCTTCGTCACCTTGCCGAGTCGAATGGCCTTCCACTCGTTCGCATTGTTGACGAACTGAATCCGCCGTGAGCCGTTCCCGTCGTGTGAGATGCTTGCCATTCGAGAGAGCCTTTCTTGAAGCGACCGGACGACAGCGGGCAGGGCTTCAAGTTCCCACCACACTGCCGCCGGTCAAAGGTGAACAGATACGACCATCGGCCGGAGCAGCGCGCCAGCCGCAATGTGTCGCAATCAGTTGCAAGGTCGTCCGCAGTCGTGAGCCGCCAGTCGCTCGGCGTCGATGCGGCTGAGCTGGCCGTCGAATTCGCGGATTGCCGCTCGCTCCTCCAGGAACTCGTCATCCGATCCACGGAGCAACGTCAGCAACTCGGATTTGAACTGGTGGAGTTGCTCCCGGTCATCGGGCAGCAGTGCCGACATCGGCTTGGCCTGAATCCGATCATCGACAACCCGGAGCGTGATGCCGCGAGCCGTCAGCCGGTCGAGTAGTTCGGTCGCGCTCATGCCACGTCTCCCCCACTCGTCATCGACTTCGTTCTCGGGCATCAACATCAAGGAAGTCGCGGTCGAACCATCGACCAGTTACGGCCTTCCCGCTTGGGCGGAAGGTTCCTTCATTCGCTCGTCGATGGCCTGCTTCAAGAACCGGAAGTCGTTGGCTTCGAGCTGAGCTTGGTTGAGGCAGTTCATGTCGAAGACATGGCTCAGCATGTCAGCGTGCGGCGGGGGCCACTGGCGAGGGGCTTCGCTCGCCAGTGATCTTTGAAAACACTGGCGGTTCAAAGCCACCGCCAGTGGCACCCGGCGAACTCAGCTACATACAGGGTGCGGCTGTTCCGCGAGGGATCATGAATCATCCGGGCTCGCGCTGGGTCCAACGCCTCGACGAACCATTGCCGAGTCCGATCCTTCGACAACCACGGCAGGCGACGGTCGCCGGAGAACGTGAGAACGTGAGAACGTGTGGCTCACCGTGGTCGTCGTGCTTCCTCTGTTGGCGAGGCGGTTGATCGGGCTCCATCGACAGGGGAACTCCGCTTGGAGGCAACGAAGTGAACTGGTTCATGGGCTCGGACCATTGAACCCTCACCACCCCGTCGTGCCACGGCTTCGGAGTCCTCGGAGAAGCCGTGTTCTTCGCGAGGTCATCCCCACCGGCACTGCTTCTCCGAGGACTTGGAAGCCGTGGCACGTCCACCCGTTGTGGTGGAGTCCAGAAGTAGTCGGGCCATCACACTTGGTGATCTACCGGTGTTGTTCCAATACGGAATGTGCTTCATCCAGAAACTTGATGATCGGCTGGAGGATTAGGCGCTGAAGATTTCGTCGATCCTTTGACGAAGTTGTGCTGGCTTCGAATCTCTGTAAGTCCGCGAACAAACTTTCCAACACTTCGGCTCTTTGTTCGAGTACGACGAACGCTGTCGATGAACGAGATGAAGGAACGAAACTTCGCACACTTTGCGGTGTCCGCGCCGTTACAGTCGAGACAAGCCTCCCAACTGAACCAACTGCGTCATTCTCCGCCATTACGACTTGCAGCGGCCGCCTGATGATCGCAGGTTCGTACAGTGGCCATTCAGAGGCGATTTGACGGGCGTCCTCTACGGTCAGAATATCTTTGACATCCTTGATCGCGTTGATGGTGACTGAATGTTCGCGCGAACTCAGCAACCGATGCCGATTGACGAACCTCGTCCGAGCTTCCTCGATCGTTTTTGGTAATGCCAACTCTTGATTTTTGGGCCAAACCTTTGCACTCCAAGCCTTGTACTCGTCGGCTACCAGTTCAGCATTAGCATCTGGAACGAAGGGCACTGTCGTGGCCGTAACTACTGTTACGCTTTCGCGTTGCCGGATTCGAGTCTGTTCTTCAGGACGGGGCGGGGTTCTTGCAGCAGCTTGTAGTTGTGGCGGCGGCGTCTGAGGACGCGGGGTTCGAGGCGGCCGGGGCGGTCTCCGACTTCGCAGGTGGCGATCCGGGACAGCAGCGCGAGGCCGTGGGCCGACAGCCTGTCCGGGGGGATGCGGCCGCGCACCATGTCGGCCCAAGAAGCGAGTATATATTGGCGCGTGCCGGTGAAGCTGATCTGGCGCGGGCGCGTGTCATATAACAATGCCGCCGCCGTCGCCGTGATGCGGACCAGATGATAAGCCAGCAGCGTCACCCACAATTCTCGCCGCACCATTTTCGGCG
Source organism: Schlesneria sp. (assembly GCA_043733345.1). GTDB lineage: Bacteria > Planctomycetota > Planctomycetia > Planctomycetales > Planctomycetaceae > Schlesneria. The sequence goes on along the minus strand of JAYTGQ010000112.1, from coordinate 203 downwards.
ACTGGCAGCGCAGGTGGTTGAGGTTCAGGTTCTGCTGGATCGCGCGAATATCGAGTTCTGCATTCCAGCGGAAGCCGTAGAGTTCGGCGAGATCGGCTTTCGTAGAGATCGGCTTTCGTAGAGATCGTCGCGTCCGTCAGTGTCGTGACGATCGTGATCACCGTCGTGCGGCGGCCCGGCTGCGTCACCTCGAACTGCAACTC
>JAYTGQ010000111.1:0-2679 GCA_043733345.1 Schlesneria sp. | reverse complement strand
ATTACGCCGTGTTTTGAACAACACCAACCCGAAGCGTGAGCGAGGACGGATGTCGCTCGACTCTCGTCCTCGCTCACGCTTCGGGTTGGTGTTGTTCTTGGTCGAGTACTAAGTGAGAGGAAGCCAGTTTATGTCAGACGAAGTGAAGCGTTCCCATGTGGAAGTCATCAAGGAGGGCAGCCGCCAACTGCGAGGAACGCTCGCCGAGGAACTGCTTCACGAGCACGAGTTCGGCAAGGACTCGGAGCATCTCATCAAGAATCACGGCATCTACCAGCAGGACAACCGCGACGTTCGCAAGGCGAAGAACGACGACGGAACGGCCAAGGGGAAGCAGTACATCTTCATGGTGCGGACGCGCGTTCCCGGCGGAAAAGTCTCCGCGAAACAGTTCCTCACGCATCTCGACCTGTGCGACCAGTACGGCAACGAAACCTTGCGCGTCACCACGCGGCAGGGCTTCCAACTGCACGGCGTTCTCAAACACGACTTGAAGACGACGATTCGAGGTCTGAACGACACGTTGCTCACCACGCTGGCGGCGTGCGGCGATGTCGAACGCAACGTGATGTGCTGCCCGGCTCCGATCAAGAACGATCTCGTTCACGACCAGATGCAGGCGATGGCCGATGCCATTGCCGCGCACCTCAAGCCGCGCACAACCGCCTATCACGAGATCTGGCTGACGGACGAAGCGGGCGAGAAAACGAACGTCGCCAGCGGGTTCGCTCCGGTCGATGAGCCGATCTACGGAACGGTCTATCTGCCTCGCAAATTCAAAACGGCGATCGCACTCCCCGAAGACAACTGCATCGATATCTACACCAACGACCTCGGGTTCCTCGCCATCGTCGAACCGGACGCGGCTGGGAAGCGGCAGATCGTGGGCTACAACGTGCTGGTCGGCGGCGGTCAGGGCAAGACGCCCTCCGCCGAGAAGACGTTCGTCTCGATCGCCCAAAAGCTGGCGTTCGTCACGCCGGACCAAGTCGTCAAAGTGGCCGAAGCGATCGTCAAAGTGCAGCGCGATTTCGGCAACCGCGAAGACCGCAAGGTCGCTCGCTTGAAGTACACGATCCACAATCACGGCCTCGACTGGTTCAAGGCGAAGGTCGAAGAATACTTCGGCCAGTCGCTGCCGGGTCCGCGCGACATCGATGTCACCGATGTGGACGATCACATCGGCTGGCACGAACAGGGGGATGGCAAGCTGTTCCTCGGCATCAACATTGAATGCGGTCGCATCAAGGATGAAGGTTCGCTGCGGATCAAGTCGGGCCTGCGAGCGATCCTGAACAAGTACGGTATGGAGACGCGGTTGACCGCTCTCCAATCGGTCCTGCTGTGCAACATTGACCCCAAGGACAAAGCGGACATCATCGCGCTGCTCGCCGAACACGGTATCAAGCAGGATCACGAACTGACGCTGCTGCGCCGCTATTCGATCGCTTGTCCGGCCTTCCCGACATGCGGGTTGTCGATCACCGAGTCCGAACGCGCGCTCCCCACGATCATCGACGAGTTGGAAGTCGAGATGGCCAAGCTCGGCATCAAGGGGGATCGCATCTCGGTCCACATGACTGGCTGCCCGAACGGCTGCGCCCGGCCGTACACGCCCGACATCGGCCTTGTTGGGAAGCAGGCGGGAGTCGGTGGCGCGCTGGGCAAGTACACGATCTATCTCGGCGGCAACGCCCAAGGAACGCGACTGGCCTTCATCTACAAAGACTCCGTCCCTCAAGCGGACATCGCCGCGACACTGGTTGCTCCGCTCCAGCACTACAAAGCCAACCGCCTTGCTGGTGAAGAGTTTGGAGACTTCTGCCATCGCCAGGGCTTGGTCGACCTTCAGCAACACGCGACGTGAAACTGACCACTCACCGTGGAGCGTGATCTCTCAAGCTGAGATGTGTGATACGGGTGGCGTCTCCAACGAAATACGGTGGCCAGTGCTTTGGCATTGCTCAAACGTTTGGTTGCGAGAGAGAGAAATCGGCGGCTAGTGCCGTGCGCTCCCCTCAGGGCGAACGCACCAAAACTCGTCCACAAGGAATTGCGAGAAAGAGGTTTCTGAAATACGAGTCTGTTGATCGCGGCCGTTTTAGGGATGAAACGGCGTTTGAGGTGTCTCTGGGAGATTGGCTGAGAGGCGCACGGAAGCGGATGTAATGGACTCGATCAAGGAACATTTTGGCGGCGTTTCGGACCCGCGGGTGCCGGGGCGAACGTTGTCTCCGTTGGTGGAGGTGCTGGTCATGGCCTTCGTCGGCGTGTTGTGTGGCGGCGACGATGGGGAGGGGATCGCGGCGATTGCCGAGGAGTACGAGGCGTGGCTGCGCCGGTTCCTGACGATGCCGCACGGCGTTCCGTCGCACGACACGTTTGGCCGCGTGTTAAGTCTGGTGGATCCGAAGGTCGTCACGCTGAGAATGGTTGATTGGATCAAGACGTGTCGCGAATCCTGCGGCGAAGAGATCATCGCCATTGACGGCAAGGCGCTGCGGCGATCCGGCAGCAACAAGAAGGGGCTGAAGATGCTTGATACGGTCGGCGCGTGGGCCACCGAGAACGGCCTGATCCTGGGACAGCAGATCGTCGAGGACAAGTCGAACGAGATCACCGCGATCCCGCAGTTGCTCGAGTTGCTGGAGATCAAAGGCGGCACGATCACCATCGACG
>JAYTGQ010000110.1:0-2681 GCA_043733345.1 Schlesneria sp. | reverse complement strand
GGGCGAGGCTCCTGCCGAGCCGCGAGAAACAAGCGACTTTCCTCACGCACATGGCTCGGCGGGAGCCTCGCCCTCCCTTTTTCAACAGGCTGTTAAGGGCGTTGTCGTTTGGCCTGACTCACGGCTCGCACCGTGGGCGATTGCCTGTCGCCCACCGGGCTAACAGCCCGTTGAAAACGTAGGGTAAGCCTCTGGCTTGCCCCTTTTTCAACTGCTTGCCCTGGCAAGCGAGACGCTTACCTTACGTCTTTCAACAGGCTGCTAAACCAGGATCGCTCGGCACACATTCGCCGGTTGAACCCATTAAAGCGCGTCGAGCGCGCGTGTCCACGTTTCACTCTCCTCAGAATGGTTTGCCATGTCGTCGTTGCGTCGATTCGTGTTCAGCATGTTGTTTCTCTGCGGGTCATCACCGATCAACGCGGCTCCTCCCGTGAAGCTATTGATGATCGATGACTTTGAGGGAGGGCAACAGAACAAACTCGGCGGCTTCCATGAGAAATACCAAGCGGGTGACTCGGTCGCGGTAATCGCGCGGGACGCCAATGTCCGGCGTGGGCGGAGCGGCAGCAGTCTCTCTGTGCAGGCCGATCGCCGACTTTCCGGCTACTGCGGCGTGTGGCTTCAGTTCTTTAATTTTCGCGCACCACAGCGGCAGTACTTCGACGCGCGGCCGTTCGGGTACTTGTCATTTTGGGTGAAGGGACAGACGGGCGGAGAACAGTTCACCATTAAGCTGGCTGACGGCAAATGGATCGAAAAAGACGACTCACTGGCCGTGGGGGATGTCCGTCGGTTCCTACCCAAGGGAGTCACGAACCAGTGGCAGGAAGTACTCATCCCGCTGACGACGCTCAAGGGTTTAGACCTCCAATATCTGGGTGGGCTAACGATCGACTTCACGTTACCCGGCAGGCACGCCGTGTGGATCGACGACATCAGTTTCAAGACGACCGCGACGCTGGCCACACCGCAGAATGAGGCCGCGAGTACCGACGCCACTGCTGCGACGATTTCTCCCCGCGCGATGTGGTTGTGGGAATCACACGCGGTCTTGCACGATGCGACCAGTCGTGAAGAGCTGTTCACCTTTTGCCGCAACGAGTCAATCGAACAGCTCTGGATGCAGCTCGACTACAAGGTGGTTGGTCGCTCGCCGCGCACGGCGGAACTCACACTTCAGCCAACGGATGCTGATCTCCTGAGTCCGAGTCCGACGACAACGTCGATACCCACAGCAACGATTCTGAAGAGCAAACCTGCCGAGCGAGTCACCTGCGAGTTACCCGACCCCGGTGCGTGGCGGCGGTTCCTCGCGGAAGCGCATCAGGCGCGCATCCAAGTTCATGCACTCGATGGCTATCCCGAGTTCGCCCTCAAGCCGCAACATGGAGTGCCACTGGCCGTGGTCGATGCGGTGATCGCCTTCAACCGCGAGTCACCCGCCGAGCAACGGTTCGACGGCATTCACTTCGACAACGAGCCGTACTTGTTGCTCGGTTGGGAAGACCGGCTGCGGCGCGAACAGATTCTGCGCGAGTTCCTCGAACTGAACGTCGAGTGTCAGCGCCGCGTGCGGACTCAATCGGGACTGACGTTTGGAATCGACATCCCGTTCTGGTGGCAGGAACTCGACGCGACGACAGGCAAGCCGCTCGGTGAAGTCACGTTTGGCGGCAAGAAGAAACCGGCCAGCCATCACTGCATCGACCTGTTCGATCAAGTCGGCATCATGAACTATCGCGACACGGCGGAAGGGGCCGACGGCCTGATCGCTCACGGGCAGGATTTGCTCGCGTATGCGGACAAAGCGGGAGCGGCGCGCATTCACATGGGAGTCGAAACATTCTTGTCGCCGCCTGCCGATGTTTGGTTCGTCGTCGGACTGCCTCGCAAGAGGTTCGAGGCGATCGTCCGCGGCGCGGGGAAGGAACTGGTGGCGTTGAGTCGCGTGGATGGACTGCGATTGCATCGACTCGACGACGGACAGCACGTTCACGTCGGACTGGAGCTTCCCGCCGATCCGACAGACGAAGACTTGGCTCGCGTTCAGAAGCAGCTCGTACAGATCGCCGAACGTTTCGGAGCGTCCGCGCCGTCCGTGCCGCGCTCGCAGATCGCCTTGGCTCGCAATGAAGCGGAAGCGTTCGTGCGGCTGGACCCGGAATGGAGCGGCTTTCGCTCGCGAGACATCGCTACCACCAGCGGCCCAGAACTGGCGGGCTTTAGTGCCACGACCGTGATGCTGTCCAAGATCACCTTCGCCGACAACACGCTCGATGAACTGCACACCCAACTGAAGTCGGCCGAGACCACCTTCCGCCGCACCAAGCACTTCGCTGGAACAGCCGTTCACTCGTATGAGTCCTTTCGCAAGCTGCACAACGTGAAACGAGTCGCCTCGCAGCCATGAGCGCACGAGTGGTGACATCGTGACTATCGAATTCAACGCCCCGATGCGTGCGGGACTAATGGATGAGAAAGTTCATATTGGTTTTGATTCCCCGCCTTACCAGAACTGGCAATCACCGTCGCTGCGATCATTGAGGGCGAGTGCCCTCGTTGTTCCACACATCTTGGCAGGTTTGCGTCGAGTCGCGAGGATGCGTGCCGGTCGGGGTGTTTCTGAATTCGTTCCCAGGATGGAGCCGCATGATTCCGGAGTGGGTGGTTGAGGAAAT
>JAYTGQ010000109.1:0-2685 GCA_043733345.1 Schlesneria sp. | reverse complement strand
ACGCGCAAGCGAGGGCAAACCGTTGTCGAAAGTGAAGCCCTCGCTTGCGCGTCGGGCTAGTGATGAACCCCTCAAGACAAAGTTGTTCGACCACTAGTGGTCGGACAACTTTGTATTGCCCGCTTGCGTCGTTTAACCGCGTGGCAACGCCCCGCGCGTCAAGCGACGTTCGAGTCTGTTCCCCATCAACGCGCGGGGTGTTGCCCACGCGGTTAAACGACGCAACCCCGCAATCTCATGTTGTCGGACCACTAGGAATTCGACCGATGAACCACAAATCATCTGGCAACGAGGGTGTCGTCCAGCCACTGGGAGTGACCTCCCCGAAACACCGGATGAGCCTTGTGAGAAACGGCCACAACACTTTTGGTCAGCATCGCCAGCGAGCAGAACGCCGGGTGGATTGGTCCTCAGTCCCAGCGCGGGCATTGATTACCCGATGCGTGGGCCAAAGTGATCTGAGCATTCGCGGCAAATCCAGAGGATGCCTCGGGGAACCCGCGATGGGGTGACTCGCAACGTTTCGCGGGGAATTCCGAACAGGGCCATCAATCCGCAGAGAGTTTCCTCAATAGATACGCAGCGCCGACGGGAACTCGATTCGATGTTGGCACTCGATCAATCTGCCCTCGCACTTCCAATTCCAACAGCACTCTCTCCATGACCTCATCCACGTCGTCCAAACTTTCGACCATCTCCTGAGAGAGACCGGAGCGGATGGTGTGGAACAATTGTGCGGTCGGCGTTGATTCGCTTGACCGCAGTTCGGCCAACATCCGACGGCTCATTTCGTCGAATTTCCAACGAGGCACCGTTCGAGCCGTGCGATGTCCGGTCGGTGAGCGACATGCCACATTCTCGAAGGCAGGCTGCGGGGCGGGCTTCCGGCCGCACCCCAACGCACAGATCACGATCCCCAGCACCCACTCCCGGTAACTTTGCCGTGAGAGACGTGAAGGGCCTACAGGATGTCCGCGTCCCCGAATGCCGCGAGGTCGATGTCCGGGACAGAGCGGATCGCAACGTTCAATCATCAAGGTTCCATTGCTTCAAGAACCCATCACGTCCGACGGTAAACAGGCTTTCTCCATGAGTCGATGTTGCGACATCATTGATCGGGCCATCGTGTGCCCGGAAGCGAAGCGGCGGCGCAGCGAGCTTGCTGTCCCACAACTTCACGATCCCGATGAAATCCACCGCGACGATTCGATCACGGGTAGCCTGTTGAAGAACCGTAGGATGGACGCCTCGTCCGTCCGTCCCCGATTGGTTTGCGCTCGGACGAGGCGTCCAAGCTACGTTTTTCAACGGGCTGCTAGACGGAACGAACAGCCAACGGTTCGCAGCCAGCGAATCGGGCAGGCGACGGGCGGGATGCCACGTTGACGTGTCCCACAATCGCAGGTCACCGCCACTCCCGCGCGAGGCTAGCCAAGTGCCATCGGGTGAGAACGCGACCGACTTCGCCAGATCGCTGGCTTCAGGCAAAACGGCCACGGTATCGCCCGACTCCACGTTGTGAATCCGCACGGCACCGGTCGCGGTTTGTTGACGTTCGCCCGTCCCCACCGCCAGCCACCTCCCGTCGGGAGAGAAGGAAACACTCAACGCGGGATGCACCGTGGAGTGACCCCACTGTGGCGTTCGCTCGGCCAGACTCCACAGGCGCACGCTGCGGTCGCGGCCTGACGTGGCAAACCATTGGCCGTCGGGCGACACGGCCAACTGAGTGATGGCTCCCGAGTGTCCCGGATCGGACCAGAGCTTCTCGCGCGTTTCGACATTCCAGCGCGAGCCGTGGCCCGAGCCGTGGCCGATCAGCAACTCACGACCGTCTCTCGTGAAGGCGGCGGCAGTCGCAGGATCAGTCCCGCCGTCGAACGCCTCGGCTTCGCGACGAGACACGTTCCACAGTTTGATCGCTCGGTCCCCACCCGCTGTGACGAGCCATTCCCCGTTCGGTGACAACGCACAGAAGCGGACCTCACCCGCATGAGCTTGCACCTGCCAGACCGGCTCGTGGTGAGAGAGTCCCGAGTCGGCGTCGATCCGGCGGAAATGCCGCCGGGGGCTGCGTATCGGGGGCGGACACCGGGAAGACTCGTCCAACCACGCTGCGGCAACCCTGAATCGTCACAAAAGGTGCAAAGACAGCGCTGTGTCGGCATTCTGGAGTCGAACGCATCCATAAACTAGCACTCGTTTGACTCCGTGTATCCGGTGACTAATCCAAACGCATGCTGCGTCACTGATCCGAACACTATCGTATCAGCAACGCGGCATGCGGTCAGTGCCGCCTGAGGGTCCGCGAAGCCAAACGAGTGCTGCGTTGCTGATGCGTTCGACTCCACGGAGTCGCCGCAACGCTGCGCCAGCGTGCGGATGTCAGGTTTTCTGTTTCCCGACAATCAGTTACGTCAAAACGCCCGTTTGAGTGTTCCGACCACTTACGTCGAGAGCCTCGCGGCTGGGACTGAGAGTGAAAAGTGTGGCTGGGGTCGAGTCTTCGAGCCCCCAGCGACGTGCCGGTAAGGGTGCCTCCTGCTGGGGGCGGGCGAAGCGCCCGACCCCAGCCACACCACACCACACCACACCACACCGACGAAGTCACACCGTCCCAGCCATACTGCTGAAGCCACGCCACTCAGCTCCGCCGTCACTTGCAGTCGAACAACCACTCCGGCG
>JAYTGQ010000108.1:0-7481 GCA_043733345.1 Schlesneria sp. | reverse complement strand
CACGACCCACCCTACGAATTGCTCAACTGGAAACTCGCCGGAGTCGGGCTAGTTTTGGAATGCGCTCTAGGCACAAAAAACGACTTCCGCTACTTTGCTTCGCCCGCGTGGTGAGCGACTTCACCACGTGCGGACGATCCTAGTTCGATAGCACGCTTGAGATGGCAGGGAGGCCGTCATGAGCTTCGGAAACAGCTCGCAACGTTCGGTATCCAAAACCCGATGCGATGTGCAGATTCGCTGGATGATCCGCCGCGACATGTCGGAGGTCCTCGACATCGAACGGCAGTGCTTCGAGTTCGCGTGGTCGGAGGAGGATTTCCTCTGCTGCCTCCGCCAACGCAACTGCATCGGCATGGTGGCCGAGCGACAGGAGCGGATCGTCGGCTTCATGATCTACGAACTGCTCAAGTCGCAGCTTCACGTTCTCAACTTTGCCGTCGCTCCGTGGTCGCGACGACAGGGTGTGGCCAGCCAGATGGTCGAGAAGCTCGTCAACAAGCTTTCGCAACAGCGCCGTCAAGAAGTCTGTCTCGAAGTTCGTGAGACAAATCTGGCCGCACAACTCTTCTTCCGCAGCCAGGGTTTGCAAGCCGATGGCGTCCTGCGCGGTCACTACGAAGACACTGAAGAAGACGCCTACGTGATGCGATATCAGCTTTATCCCGGCGACGACCACATTCTCCCCTTCGTCCCTCGCAACCGCATCGCCCGCATCGAAGACGACTCCGACGCAGAAGCCGCTTGAGGGGTACGAAGGCCCTGCGGCCACGGCCGTCAGAGTGGCCGCAAACTCGGGGCGTCGTCACGCTGCGGAAAGCGGCAATCAATACCGCCGCCCTCGGGGATCAGGAACTTGTGTCAAGGACTCGCGCAAATCCCTCCGAAGAGCGGTCAGCACAGCAAGAGCCTCCGTTCAAAAAAACATCCTCAGTTAAACTCCGTCCCATCCCACAAGACTCGTCAACCCCTGACGGGGAAGAGCCGGGCACAGGTTTCGGACAGGCTTGCATCGAGAATGACGGTCGCTAGAATCTGGCCCGACTTCATGGTGGCTATAGCTCAGTTGGTTAGAGCGCCAGATTGTGGTTCTGGATGTCGCCGGTTCGAACCCGGTTAGTCACCCCTAAAGCCCCTCCTCAGGGGCTTTTTTCGTTTTCGGCGGCACGGAGAGATTTCATGACTTGGTGCGGGTTGCTCAATGTCCACAAGCCGGCGGCGCTGACCTCGCGCCAAGTTGTCGATCGCGTGCAGAAACTGGTTTACCCGGCCAAAGCGGGACATGCCGGGACGCTTGATCCACTGGCGACCGGCGTGTTGCTTGTCTGCGTTGGTCCGGCGACGCGACTGATTTCGCGAGTCCAGCAAGGACGCAAACGCTACGTCGGTCGTTTTCAATTGGGCCATCGCAGTGATACGGAAGACATTGAAGGTGAGGTCGTGCCAGCAGGGGACTGGTCAAGTGTGACACAGCTCCAGATCGAGCAATTGTTCCCCGAGTTTCTCGGGTCCATTTTGCAGACACCGCCGCAAATCTCGGCACTTAAGGTCGGAGGCGAGCGGGCCTACAAGCTGGCTCGCCGCGGAGTCGTCGTCGATTTGAAGCCGCGTCCGGTGGAAATCTTCTCACTGGCGATGAGGGACTTCCAGCCGCCCGAGTTTGAGCTGCACGTCGAATGCGGAACGGGAACGTACATTCGATCCCTCGGTCGCGACATCGGTGAACGTTTGGGTTGTGGAGCTGTCCTGAGCGGCTTGTGTCGCGAGGCCATCGGTCCCTTCCGCCTCGAGGACGCCGTGTCGCTCAACTCATTAGACGTGAAGAGATTGGCTACCGCGTTAGTTCCGCCGCAAGCCATTCTGCCGGACCTGCCCTGTTGGACACTCGACTCGGGTGAAATCGTCGCCGTGCGACAGGGACGCGTGCTGCCTGCCACGAGTGATTCACCACCAACAAGCCTGTTACGCGACGAATCGCACAATTCGGTCCCGTGCAGAGAGATCATGTTGACCGACGCGACGGGCAACATGATCGGTCTCGCGCAACACGACATCTCGGCTCGCTGTCTTAGACCAACATTGGTTTTGTCCGCGCTGCGTTGATACGGACTCGCCAAGTTCTCATCGCCCCGCCCTCGCACTGCAACCCCTTGTCCACTGCTGTCCATTTTTAGGCGAGCGGCAAGAAGTAGCTTACCCATCAAAGCCTGACGCGCAATCGAAGCCGCTCGGCAACCCCGTCTTCGCTTGCGCGTCAGGCTTTAACAGCCTGTTGAAAATAGAAGCCTGAAGCGCGAGGGAAGGATTTCTGATCCCAATTCGTCCGCATTTGCGACATCCTTCGCTCGCGCTTCAGGCTTCTATTCCCGTTTTCAACAGGCTGCTAATCTGTGATACAGCAACTTGTGCCGCTCGCCTTACAGGACGGCTTATCGTTCGTTCTCGGGAGTCAGAGCCGAGACCGGTCTGTCATCGGTCGCATTGTTCAGCGACGGTGGGATTGCGAGCGACTCCACGACCTCCGCCGCTATCGGGACACGGATTCGGCTAGCGCGAGGCGGCGCGTCGAAGCGTGGCTTGAGTGTTCCGGGAGTTGAATCGAACGACTCTTGCTCGTTAGTCATCGAAAGGTCAAACCCATTGAGCGGAGTCGCGTTCACATCGGGCAGCAGTGCCGGGCGTCCGTCGGCAGCGGGTTGCTCCGCAGGACTCATTTTCACCACGCGACCGGGGTCGATCGTGCGAAGAATCGTCACCGAGCGCGTGAAGTCGGGGCGTTTGATCGCGGTGGACAGCTTGCCCGGCGACGGCTTGGTGATGTTGGGAATTGACTCATCGGGAACGGGGACCGCCGCCGGCTTATCAACGGGAGGCGACAGCGTGTTAGAGGACTTCTCCTCGCTGGGCTGAGTGACCTCCCCAGCCTTACCGGTCTCAGTGGGCTTCACGAATTCGATCGGCTTCGTTGCATCTGCTGGCAGTGTCAATTCAACGGACAGCGGAGAAGACTTGGAGATCTCGATCGGCTTGGGAGCCTCAGCCAACTTTGGCATCGGTGTCGATGCAGGAATTGCAGAAACGGCATTGGTCGCAGTCGAATCTATAAGTACCGGGACCGGGATTGCGGGTGTGATCTTGACAGGAGTTGCCATTAACTCAGCGGGAGGAGTGACCGCGGGAGCTGCCTGGGCGATTTTGGGAGCCGTCGCGGCCTGTGCCGCCAGCCAGCCTGCATCCTGCTCACGCAAGCGATCGCGATAGATCATTAACGAGTTCAGTGTGTGGTAGAGCGGGCCACAATCAATTGGGCGTTGTGCGTTGTAGACCAACTCTCGCGACAACATTGACGCCGCGTTACGCAACCATTGCTCATTCAGTCGATGGGTTGGAACACCGATCGACAGGAACTCCATCGTGTGCCCAGTCGTGTTGAAACGCTTGTTGACATCGTTCGTGGCTCCCGGTGCCTCATAGAATTTCGCCGAGAAAGCCCCGTCCGCATTCTGGAGTTGTCGAGCCAGTTCGACGTGTTGCCTGATCTTGAGATCGGCTTGAGCCCAAACACCGTCGAGTCGTCCGCCGCGAAGCAGATGTTTGTCACGAGTCCGAGTCAGCGCGAACAGCCGGTGATTGCCTCCACAAGCCGCACCGTTAACGGGCGCTGCGGACTCAAGTTGTACGAGCTTCTCGATACTCCAAGGTTCGTTGAATTGGTTCGTCCATTGGGCATCGGGTCGCAGATAGTGCTGCAACGTCCACAACACCCACGTCAGTTCCTCTTTTGAGTTCACTTCCTTCATGATGTTATTGATGAAGTCGGTCAGAATGAATTGTTTGCCACCGATTTTGAATTGGTAATCGGCGGGCAGGTTCGACTGAGTCATCAGCGCCATGAACTGAGCGGGATGTCCCTCAAACGCATACGTGCGGGTGTACGGATGGAATTTCGCTCCATGCGCCGTCTTGAGCAGCAGTGGCTGGTTGTCGAAACGCGGCTCGCTGGTCGCAATCCACTCAATCGCGTTCACCTTGTCGGTACCGAGTTTCAATTGAAAGTCGCGCTTCATCGCGAGGATGCCGTGGAAAATTTGCCACGGTGAGTGCGAGTTGGCTGTCAAAATTCGCTTGCTGGTGAGTTCAATCGCTCGATCGAGTTCCGTCAGCAACGGGTCGATCACGGGAACGGCGGCAGCTTTGCCGAGCGGGGCATTGGAGGCCGGAGTTGAGGCGACCGAGGCCACTCGCGCGGGGAGTTGAGCCAGCACGTTCGACGGGCACACACCCGCGATGGCTGCGATCGCAGCGGTCATCCAAGAGTACATCTGAGGCAGGCATAAGGGGCGTCGCACAGTCCCTCCGAAAATCATCAGGGTAGAACCTTCTACAGTCGCTCGTCATGGTTTCGGCAGCGGTTTTTGGTCGCTGGTTGAATCGCCTGCCTGTCAACAATCGTCAGCAGAGTCTGCGTGAGTATCGGGGAAGTTGACCTCGCATCGGATGCGTTCCGTGGCACACTCACATACTCTCGCATCGGCGTTTCAGATCGCCAGACATCCTGGGATCACTTCGATCTGCGGCGATCAGCAAAGGTCTCAAGGTCGATTCCAACTTAGCAATACCGCAGGCATGAGTTGCGGCGGCTTTCGCCGCAACTCGACGGTGGAACGCGGCCGGAACTGTCTCTCTCTTCGGACATTTTCCGTCCGCGACAACAGCAAGGGGCGGACTCGCTGGCGCGATTTGCGGGCCGGAGCAATCGAGCCGTACACTCGGCGGCAGCGTCTGCGCGTGAGTGGCTGAACTCGTCGCGAGCCGCTTCGGAATGCCACAGCCGTTGAGGGGTCATGATCCCCAGCCTGAGGCCGCTTCACGGTTAGGAGAGCGGCAGTAGTTGTCATACCGACAATAGAAGCCTGACGCGCAAGCGAAGCCTGGGATCTCGAGCATCCTTCGCTTGCGCGTCAGGCTTCGATGTGTCTGCTTTTTCTTGCCGCTCGCCTTAGCAGCCTACTGAAGAACGTGGGGTAAGCGTCGCGCTTGCCCGTCGTTGCCGTAAGAAAACGAGCAAGCCGGAGGCTTACTCTACGTTTTTCAATCGGCTGCTACGCGCGGATCACAGCTCGGTCCAAATGCGTATAGCCACCATCGACGTGGATCAGTTGGCCGGTCGTGTGGCTGGAGCGTGGCGAGAGCAGAAAGACGGTCATGTTGGCGATCTCTTCGCAGGTCGTCATGCGGTGCTCGAAGGGGATGCGGCTTTCGATGTGATGACGCATTGCGACGGGGTCATCGACGGTATCGAGCCAAGTCTCATACATCGGCGTCCAGCATTCGGCGACGATCACCGCGTTGACGCGAATGTGGTACTTGGCCAGTTCGACCGCCCATTCGCGGGTGAGTGAGTTTCTTCCGCCATTGGCCGCCGCGTAGGCCGACGTTCCCCCCTGCCCTGTCTCCGCCACCTTCGAGCCGATGTTCACGATCGCTCCGCGCGACTTCTTCAACTCTGGCAAGGCAAAGTGCGCGATCTCGTAATAGTGGAGCAGGTTCTTGCGCAGGGACTCGACGAACCGCTCGGCATCTCCCGCTTCGAGGCTCACGCCATCGTTAATCCCCGCGTTATTGACGAGGCCGTCGATCCGACCGAATTGCGCCAACGTGGCCTCGACGGCACGCTGGCACTCACCGGGTCGAGTCAACTCGGCCGCGACCGACCACGCTCGACCATCTGCTTCGACCACAGATCGCACGGCCACCGCGTTGTCCTCCGCATTGCGACCAATAATCGCCGCGATCGCCCCTTCGCGCGCCAGTACCTGCACAACGCCGAGGCCAATCCCTTTCGCACCGCCCGTCACGAGTACCACTTTGTCCGTTAGTCCGAAGTCCATCTGATCCGCCTTTCATAGATGTCTGCAAGTTCCCCCTGCGGCTGAGCCTCAACCGAAAGGAACAAGAAAATGGTGGACAAGAAGATGGAAGAGGAGGCATCTGGACTTGGTTTTCATCTTCTTGTCCACCATTTTCTTGTTGATGCCTTCAGCAGGTTCCATGCAAACGACCGCACCCCGCGTTCGTTGCCAAACGCGGGGTGCCTGTCTGTGTGATCCCTCTCGTCCGGTCGATTGCTCAACCGGCCAGTCAAACTACTCGAGGATCTGCTTCGTTTCGGCCGAGACCTTCGAGATCGCGTCTTTGTTCAGGTCGCCCTTGTTGAAACCTTGGCTGACCTTGACCTTGCCTTCGACCCACATCATCACGGTGACATCAGCCTTCGGGTTGATCTTGTAACCTTGAGGACCGGCGGTGCCGTCGAACGTCGTCAGCGGCAGTTGCTCGATCTTGTTCTTCTCGGCGGCAGCCTTCAGCGAGGCCGAGCCTTTCTTCGCATCGTCGGTCATCAGCACCACGAAGCCCGCCATCTTCTGATCGCGGTTCTTGGCGACAACGCCGTCCAGTTCCTTCGTCAGAGCGGCCACTTCGTCGGTCATCTCCTTCGCGAAGATTGTCACAACAGGCTGACCACCGAAGCGACAGCGATAGCACAGTTCGTCGCCATCCTTCGCGGGACCGGTCACGTCCTTCACATAGAACGGCGGAACCGAAGCTCCCTTTTCCAAACCGGACTGAACCTTCTCAGCGGCGATGGCGAGACCGAACGACGCCACAACCAACGCGGCAAACGCAAACAGACTCTTCTTCATTGACTCTCTCCTTGGGGACAAATCCTAGAACCACTGCGGTCGTTCGCACGACCGGCGAACACTCCCGTTGAGGCGGGACTATACCGGATGCCAACCGCGAGAGTCGAGTTACACGGCCTGGCCCTGCACCACTGGGTGCAGTCGTTCAATGGTGGTCACACACTTGAGGCCTCGGACGAATGAGGGATTGGAGTCGGTCGTTCCTGCTCCCTCCCCTCGGCGGGGAGGGTTAGGGAGGGGGGCGAGAGTGGCAAGTCAACTCGACGATCCTCCCCCCCTCCCCGGCCCTCCCCGCCGAGGGGAGGGAGTCAGAAGGCCACGCGATCAGGCTCCTAATGACCACCAATTCGTGACTGCACTCTGCGCCACTGACCCGCCGTTCCGTTGTGCCTTCCCGCGTGTGGCATCATTCTTTGCCGACTCACGCGGGTTCCAATTCATTTCTGGAAAGGCATGTCATGCGCATCGGACATTCGCAGGTCGATTCTCAACTGGGGGACTTTGAAGGGAACTTGGCCAAGGTCGTCGCGGGCCTGGAACGGGCCGAGCGCGAACGGGTCGAGATCGTCAGCTTTCCCGAGTGCTTTCTCACCGGATACCCCGACACGGAAGAGGTCGCTCGCCGAGATGCCTTCACGATCGATTCGGCCAAGGCGATGCGCGTGCTCGATGCGACGAGTCGCTTCGAGCCGGTGGTGATCGTCGGCTTTAACGAGCTGCGCGGGCCGGACCTCTACAACACGGTCCTGATCGCCCACAAAGGCCATTTGCTGGGAA
>JAYTGQ010000107.1:0-7492 GCA_043733345.1 Schlesneria sp. | reverse complement strand
CCGGACTTCCTTGAGCGAAGACTCGCCCAAAAGGAAGTCCGGCGAACAAAGCTAAGCCGGACTTCGAGATCGTTTCTCTCCACTCTCCACCACCCATGACTCACCTCTACACCGACGACCGGTTCCTCGATCATGAGACTGGGACGCACCGTGAACGGCCCGAGCGATTGAAGGCGATCGCGGCGGAGTTGGCTCGCACGGGATTGGCCGCGCGGTGCCAGGCCGCAGTGACGCGCGCCGCCACCGTGGACGAGTTGGCTCAAATTCATGGCGTGATGTACGTCGGTCGCGTCGCCGATTACGCGAAGGCGGGCGGTGGTTGGATTGAAGCCGACACGTTTGTCTCGCCCAAGTCATACGAGGTCGCCTGCCGTGCGGCGGGGACGAGTCTCGCGGCGGTCGATGCCGTGATGAAAGGGCCGGACAAGACGGCACTCTGTCTCATTCGCCCGCCCGGTCATCACGCGCTGGTTCACGACGCGATGGGCTTCTGTCTGTTCAACAACATCGCACTGGCAGCCGATCACGCGGTGAAGCAGCACCAGCTCGAACGAGTCCTCGTGATCGACTGGGACGTGCATCACGGCAACGGCACGCAGGACATTTTTTACGAACGCGACGACGTGTGGTTCCTCTCCGCGCACCGCTCACCGTTCTATCCCGGAACGGGCAAGAAGGATGAGACCGGCACGGGGAAGGGCCTCGCCACGAAGTTCAATCTGCCGGTCGCGTTCGGGACATCTCGCAAGGATTATCTCGCCCAGTTCGAGTCGCTGCTGACCGACGCCGCGTCCAAGTGCAAGCCGCAGTTGATCCTCATCAGCGCGGGCTTCGATGCTCACGCCGAAGACCCGATCGGATCGCTCGGCCTGCAAACGGAAGACTTCAAGACGCTGACGAAGCTCGTCCATCAAGTCGCCCAGACCTACTGCAACGGCCGCGTCGTGAGTTGTCTCGAAGGAGGCTACAACGTGGACCGATTGGCTGAATCGGTCGCGTGCCACCTCCGCACGCTGCTCGATGCGACAAAGGAATGAACCGGGTCAAAGACAGAATGATGGGGCACAAAATGATGAAGGCGGAAGACAGATGAGCCGCGCGAATTGAGGGGAGCGCGAATGAGGACGAACAAGTGTTGAGGAACGGCACGGGACGGGACGGCGGTTTCCGCTGAAACCTATCGGACACGACACGGGTAGTAACGCCGACTGGACGAACGATGGGCCGCCAACGAAAGTGTGTTCCCCCTTCCGTGCCACTCACGTTTTGTTTCTGCGCAGGGCGCAGAATTTCGGCAGACCAGATTAGGCAAAATGAGGAAGCACAGAATCATCAAGCCGGGCGGTCGGTCTGCTTGCGGGCCTCATCCATCATTCTGTGCTTCATCATTTTGCCGTTCCGGTTCTCGCTGCGTTGGGTTGCGGGTATCCAACGCCGGAACCTCCAATGACCGACGATTTCTCGAGGAAAGTGCAACCATGCGACGTGATGTGCTGAACAGGCTGAGGATGTGTGTGATCGGTCTCGGAACCCTCGCTTGGTCCGCGTTGGCCTTCGCAGACGACGGGGCTGCGGCCAACGAGTCACTCGTCAACCGATTGCCTGCGGGCGTCTTGGCCACGGTCGAAATCGCGAAGCTCGGGCCGGTCATCGACTCCCTCGAGAACTCCAAGGAACTGAAGCAGTACCTCGACAGTCCGCTCTACGACGACGCTCTGAAGAACGACGGTGTGCGCAAGGCATTGGCCGGGAAGGCGATTGCCGAAGCTCAGTTGGGCATGAGCTTGTGGCAGGCGGCGAAGACGTATCTGGGCGACCGCATGTTGCTCGGTGTTTATGCCCCGTCAAACGGGCGCGAACCCGACGGCGTGCTGATCGTGCAAGTGAAGGAAGCGGGCGACCTGACGAAACTGATCGAGAAGCTCACGCCGCTGATCGCCCTCGCCGGACGCGACGTGAAGTTGAGTGATCGCGATGGCGGCGGAAAGCTCATCACGTTGAAGGATGGCAACGAAATCGTTGTGAAGGATCGTTGGGTCGTCGCCAGCAAGAACAGCGATCTGCTGAAAGAGACCCTCACCAACCTAGCCGAATCGAAATCGAGCGGCGTGGAACAGGAAGCCGCCTGGAAAACGATGTCGCAACAGATGGGAGCTGGACACGGGGCGCAGGTCTGTGTGAATCTCGTTCGCATCAGGGAGCTGACAGGCCAGACGCGACTCATCCCCGCGAAGCTCGACAACCCGGTCGTCTCACTTCTTTACGGTGGCTTGATCGAGTTGGCCAACAGCAGTCCTTATGTCGGCGCAACGCTCGATCTGCGCGATGATGGGTTCTCACTGCAAACGGCGGTGGCAGGCAAGGCGAGCGATGTCGATGAGGCTCACCGCGCGATGCTCGTCGATCCTGCGAAGCCCTCGTTGCCGTTCGTCCCCAACGTGCCGGGCCGACTCGGCGCGATCTCGCTCTCGCGCGATTTCGTCACTTGGTACAAGGCCCGCGAGCTGTTGCTCGAAGCCAAGCTGTTACCCGAATTCGACAAGTTCGAGACCGGCCTCGCGACGTTTCTCCCCGGCAAGGACTTCGCTGAGGATGTCCTGCCGGTGCTGACGGGCCGGATGGCGTTCGTCTCTGCGCCGCAGGACTTCTCAAATCTGGACGGCAAGCCGGGCGTGCAACTTCCCGCGTTCGGGCTAGTTGTGGAACTGGCCAAGCCGCAGGAGGGGGCCGACCTGTTCAACGTCGTTACGCAGACATTGCTCGCCATCGTGAACATCAACGCCGGACAGGAAAAACGCCAGCCGTGGGTCCAGACTTCGGAGAGCTATCACAACGTGCAGATCAACTTCGCCCGCTTCCTCCAACGACCGAAGGGCGATCAGTTGCCGACGGCCTACAACTTCCAACCGGCCTCGGCGCTGGTGGGCGAACGGTTCATCTTCTCGTCCACGCGGGGAATGTGCCGCCAGTTGGTCGATGCCCTCACCGGTGATGCCGCGTCCACGAGGACAGGCTCGGCGAATGGTGCTGCGCTGCCGAACTTTGTGCAGGAACTAAATCCGTCGATCGGTGCCGACCTGCTCGAAGCCAACGCTGCCGTGATTCACGCGAAGAGCATTCAAGGCGGCAAGACCGCCGAACAATCGGCCCGCGAGTTGGACTTTCTCTGCCAACTGCTGCGACATCTCACGCCGATCAAGTTCGACACGGTTCAGTATCCCGACCACATGCGGCTCGAACTGCATGGCGGTTGGAAGTGAGACTCATTGGTTGTGGATAGGCCAAGTGAGACTCTTGGGCGTTAGCCCTCGTGTGGATTTCTGAGCGGGGAGGCGTCAGCCCAATGGCACTCACTTTGGAATTCTGTGAGCGGCACGGCGCTAGCAGCCTGTTGAAAAAGGGAGGGCGAGGCTCCCGCCGAGCCATGTGCGTGAGGAAAGTCGTTTGTTACTCGCGGCTCGGCAGGAGCCTTGCCCTCCCGACAGCCGTTTTTCAACAGGCTGCTAGCCGCCGGTTCTTTTCCAGCTAAGAAACCGGCGGCTAGCGCCGTGCCGCTCAGGATGTTTTCCCAAAGTGAGTGCCATTGGGCGTCAGCCCCTCGGTTCAGCGTTGACCGAAACAGGGCTAACGCCCAAAACCAAGAACCGGGGGGCTGACGCCACCCCGCTCAGAGGGGCATGACTCATGTACCGAGTTACCGAATTAACTGGTTTGCTCGCCCCGTATGATGCCGCTCGTGAAGGAGCGTGGTCGTCGCGTGAGGCGGCTCATTTGTTGGGGCGTGCCCAATTTGGGTTCACTCCGAAGGAACTCGAACTCGCCACGAAAGAGAGCTTGGTCGCGACAGTCGATCGGCTGCTCGCACCTCAAGCCGAGTCGGTCGAATACCAGCAGGCTGAGGCCGCGTTACGGAAAACATCGCTCGCGACGGGCGAGATCGGTGATCTGAAGGTCTGGTGGCTGTACCGCATGTGGGGGGCGGCCAACCCGCTCGGTGAGAAGCTCACGGTGCTGTGGCACAACCATTTTGCGACCTCGTACGCCAAGGTCCGCTCCGTCCCGCAGATGCTCGCGCAGAACGACTTGATCCGGACGCACGCACGCGGCGACTTCAAGCAGTTGCTGCACGGCATGGCGGTCGATACGGCGATGCTCGTCTGGCTCGACGGCAACGCCAACCGCAAGCGGCACCCGAACGAAAACTTCGCGCGCGAGATCATGGAACTGTTCGCCCTGGGCGTCGGCAACTACACCGAGCAGGACATTCAGGAGGCGGCCCGCTCATTCAGCGGCTGGCATGTGCGCGAGGGAGCCTTCTGGTTCAATCGCCTCCAGCACGATGAGTCCCCGAAAACCGTGTTCGGTCAGACGGGGAATTTTGATGGGGCGCAGATCGTGGACCTGTGTCTGGCTCAACCCGCGTGTCCTCGATTCTTGGCGATGAAGCTGCTCAAGACGTTCGTCCTCGCGAACCCCACGGGCGAGATGATCGAGGCTGTGGCCGCACGGCTGCGGCATCACAATCTGGTCTTCGCGCCGGTGATGCGCGAGCTGCTCACCTCGCAGTTGTTCTTCGCGGCCACTCACCGGCGAGCCGTCATCAAATCACCGCTCGATCTGGTTGTGGGGTCGCTGCGGTCGCTGAACCAGAACGTGAAGTGGCCTCCCGTCGTGAAAATCCTCGCCGATCTCGGGCAGGACGTGTTTGAACCGCCGTCGGTCAAAGGCTGGGAAGGTGGCCGCTTGTGGGTCAACTCCTCATCGCTGCTGATGCGGACGAACTTCGCGACGGCCTTGGCCAGCGGCGAACAACTGGCGACGCTGTCGAAGCCGATCGTGGACGGAGCGGGTGGCACGAGCGAGTCGGTCGTCGCGAGGCTCGACAAGCTGTTGCTCGGCGGAACGGCCGACGACCGGCTTCGCGCCGAACTGGTCTCGCACCACAAGCAGGCGGAAGGAGATGCCGTTCAAAAACTGCGAAGCGTCATGCAACTCGTGCTGTCGCTGCCGGAGTATCAGTTGCATTGATAGACGCTCGTTCAAAACGAGTACGGTCAGTGATGGGACTTCCGAGCGGGGCGGCGTAAGCCCCCCGGTTCTTAGGCGCAAGCCCGGTTTAGAGGATCCGGGGGGCTTACGCCCAAGAGCCAGGGGGCTTACGCCGCCCCGCTCAGATGTCTCAGTACAGACCGCGCGAGGTATAAACGAAGAAACATTAGGAGACCAAGACCATGCTTTCATCCACGCGACGTGAGTTTCTGCGACAACTCGGAGCGGCGGGGATCGTCTCCCTCGGCGCGATGCCTCCACGATTCATGACGCGCGCGGCGGAAGCAGCGGCGGGGCCGGTGCCGCGCGATCAACGCGTCCTCGTCATGATCCAGATGGCGGGAGGCAACGACGGGTTGAACACGCTCGTGCCGATTGGCGATCCGGCCTATGAAAAAGCTCGGCCGGGGATCGGCATCAAAAAGGGGCAGGCTCTGAGGCTGAACGATCAGTTCGGGCTGCATCCGAATCTGACCGGGCTGCGCGAGCTGTATGACGAGGGGAAGCTGGCGATCGTGCAGGGCGTCGGCTATCCGAACCCGGATCGCTCGCACTTTCGTTCGATGGACATCTGGCAGTCGGCCGAACCCGATCGCGCCGAGCCCCGCGATGGCTGGCTCGGCCGTGCGCTCGAATGGCAGTTTGACCGGCAGCCGCTGCTTGCCGAAGCCCTCACGCTGGGAACCGACAAGCTGCCGCTGGCCTTCGTCAGCAGCCGTGTCAACGTGCCGACGCTGCGTCGGGTCGAGGACTTTCAGTTGTCAGACGGCAACGGTTCGGCGACCAATCGCGAGCTGACTCGCTCCGCCCAGAAGCGGCTCGCGGGTGAAGCGGCCTCGTCTGGCAGCGAACTCGATTTCCTGCGGCGCGCGACGACGACGGCTCTCACCAGTGCCGAGCGACTCAAGAGCATGTCGTCGTCGTACAAGACGACGGTCAACTATCCGGGGACCGCGCTGGCGAACCGCCTCAAGCTGATCGCCCAAATGCTGACGGCGGACTTTCCCGCGCGGATGTATTTTGTGTCGCTCGACGGCTTCGACACGCACTCGCAACAGCAGCCGGGACACGCTGCTCTGATGGCCGAACTGTCGGGAGCGATCCGTGCGTTCGAGCAGGATCTGACCGAGCACAAGCTGAATGATCGAGTGGCCCTGGCCACGTTCTCCGAGTTCGGACGCCGCGTCGCCGAGAACGGCAGCCTGGGGACCGATCACGGCGCGGCCTCGATGTTGTTCGCGCTGACTCCGACGGGCAAGGCCGGTCTGCACGGCAAGCATCCGAGTCTGGCGGACCTCACCGACGGAGACCTCAAGTTCACGACCGACTTCCGCTCGGTCTACGCCACGCTGCTGGAGAAGTGGCTCGAAATTCCATCCGAAGGCGTACTGGGCGGGAAGTTCGAGACGCTGGGGTTTGTGTGAGGCGGATGGCGGCTGCTTGGAGGGGACGGCGGTGGCTTTGAGCGAGGGAAATTAGTGCGAAGTGAAAAGTGATCCGTGCAAAGTGCAAAGTGAAGACAAAGGTGAACTCAACCCAACGAATCGACTTCACGAAGCCGCCCCATGGCCCACAAATGGACCAGCCTGACTGCCGATGCTTCGCTTCCACACTTTTGCACTTTGCACGGATCACTTTTCACTTCGCACGACTCCTCTCCAAACCAGCGCCCACCTCATCACTCAATCCGCCTTCGAGACTCCCCCTGCTCTCGTCCCTGCTCTGTCTTCCCACGGCCGAGAATTGCCGCCGGGTCCGCTCGCCAGCTTTGGGGGACGTGGCTAGAATCGCCGCGAACTTTGCGGGTTGTGCAAGTCGAGCCGACCGCACACAAGTCCCGCAGACGCGTGGCCGATGAGCGTGGGCAACAGGCTCGCGCAGGTGGGCTTTGTCAGAGTCAGTTGGATCAGTCGAGAGGGTGCGATTCATGGCAAAAGCAGGCGGACGTAAGAAAGTTCCCAAGGAAATCGCGGTCATCAACGCCGATAACTGCACCGGCTGCGAATCGTGCCTCGAAGTCTGTCCCGTGGACTGCATCTACAAAGTCGAGGGCGAGTCCATCGCGGGCCTGCAATCGTGGTGCGAGATCGATGTGGAGCGGTGCGTCGGCTGCGAAGTCTGCGTCCACATCCCGACCAAAAAGACGGACCCTTACGAACTGACCGTCTGTCCGTGGGACGCGATCATTCTGGTGCCAACCGTGCAGGTCGCTCAGGCCGTCGCGAACAAAGGTGGCCCGCCCGGCTACATGCTGCAGCACTGGGACCGCCTCGTCGTCCCCGCTCAACGTCTGGCGGAACTCGCGGCAGAACAGGCCCGTGCGAAGTAGCCCCACGCCGAAGCAGGGCTTCGTTGAGGGGCTCGTGAGGCATCCGAGCGGGGCGGCGTAAGCCCCCCGGTTCTTCCAAAGAGGGCTTACGCCCAAGAGCCGGGGGGCTTACGC
>JAYTGQ010000106.1:0-2692 GCA_043733345.1 Schlesneria sp. | reverse complement strand
CCCGCGCGTCGTGCGGCGAGACACGATTCCACGTCGCTGGACGCGCGGGGCGTTGCCCACGCGGTTAAACGAGTCAGTTCTGACCGCGCGGAGTATAAATTGACTCGTAGGATGGACGCCTCGTCCGTCCGCGCCTGCAACCTCGGACGGACGAGGCGTCCATCCTACGGGTGACACATCCTACGAGTCACTCGTTCTCCGGGTGTGGCCCCGGCCTCCCCTCGCGAAGCCCTGGCAGCGATTCGCTACGGTGCATCCGACCGGCGAGTGGGGCGGTGTCAGTACAATCTGACCGGCCCGCTTTACGCCGCCGTCACTGACAAGCTATCGTCGATGCCCATGCCTTGAGCCGTCCTGCTCCCGCCTTTGCTGCCCTGCCTCAGTTGTCCTTCCTGAACTCCGCCTTTTGGAATCTCGATGATGCTTCAACGCCTGTTGCTCGCGAGTTTGCTGTCGTTTGCCTGTCTGGTCTCGCTGCGTTCGGTCGTGGCCGATGAGCCGAAGGCCGAGCCAGCCAAAGTCAGCTTTTACCGCCACGTCCGGCCGATTCTTCAACGCCATTGCTCGGGCTGCCATCAACCGTCGAAACAGGGCAGCAACCTGCAACTGATCTCGTTCGAGACGTTCTCCAAGGGCGGCGACAACGGCCCGAGTTTCCTCGCCGGGAAGCCCGATGAAAGCCTGATCGTGAAGCAGATTTCGGGAGAGAAGCCCGAGATGCCACTCAACGCCGATCCCCTTTCAGCCAAGCAGATCGAGACGATCCGAAACTGGATCGCGCAGGGAGCGACCGACGACACGCCCGCCGCGGCGAAGGACGATGTCTCGTCCACCAAGCCGCCGGTCTACGCGGCCTCACCCGTCATCACCGCGTTGGCCTACTCACCTGACAGCACGCTGCTCGCCGTCTCGGGCTACCACGAAGTCGTGCTGCACAAGGCCGATGGCAACGAACCGGCCGGTCGATTGATCGGTCGTTCGCCGAAGATCAACTCCATCCGGTTCTCACCCGATGGAACGAAGCTCGTGGCCGTCGGCGGTGCCCCGTCGCTGTTCGGTGAGATTCAGTTCTGGGACATGGCGAAGCGGGAACTCGTGCGATCCGACACGGTCGGGTTCGACACGCTTTACGGAGCCTGCTTCAACGACGACGGGTCGCTGCTGTCGTTCGGGACGTTCGACAATCGCGTCCGTGCGATTCAAGTGGCCGACGGCAAGCAGGTCATGTCGATGGACGCCCACGCGGACCTCGTTTATGGCACCGCCTTCTCGCTGAAGAACGATCACGTCATCAGTGTCAGTCGCGACATGTCGATGAAGCTGACGGAACTCAAGACCTCACAGTTCGTCGATAACATCACGAGCATCACACCCGGCGCCTTAAAGGGCGGGGTGATGGTCGTGCAACGTCATCCGAAGGAAGAACAACTGCTGATTGGAGGCGCTGACGGTGAGCCGAAGCTCTACAAAATTTTCCGCACGCAGGCCCGCCAGATTGGAGACGACTTCAACCGACTGCGGAGTTACACGAAGCTGCCCGGCCGCGTGGTGAGCCTCAACTTCAACGCCGACGGCAGCCGATTCGTAGTGGGGAGCAGCAACGCCACCAGTGGAGCGGCGCGCATCTACAAGACCGACACCGAAGCGCCGCTGCACGAATTGAAAGGGCACGCGGTCGGAGTCTTCGCCGTGGCGTTCCGTCCGGATGGCAAACAGGTCGCCACGGGGGGACTGGATGGCATCGTGAGACTGTTCGACGCCGAGACCGGCACCTTGGTGAAAGAGTTCGTTCCCGTCACGATCACGCCCGCTGTGGCCGTTGTGCGGTGAGACCACTGATTCGGGAGTCACATCATGTCCGCTGTCCTCATGTCCACTGTCCTCACACCGCGAACCGTCTCTTACCCGGAACGGGATGGCCAGCCGATGGGCGAAACGGACACTCATCGCTTGGCAATGGTCCGGTTCATCGAACTGCTCACCCGTCATTACGCCGGTCAACAGGTCTATGTTTCCGGCGACTTGCTCGTCTATTACGTCGAGGGCAACCCGAAGAAGGTCGTGGTCCCCGATGCCTTCATCGCCAAAGGAGTCGCGCCGGGGAAACGCCGCATCTACAAGATTTGGGAAGAGGGCAAAGTCCCCGATCTCGTGATCGAAACCACGTCGCGCAAGACGCGACTGAACGATCTGCACGACAAGTCCGACCTCTACGCCAGCCTCGGCGTGCAGGAGTACTTCCTGTTTGACCCCGAAGGCGACTACCTCGACCCGCCGCTGCAAGGACGCCGATTGAACGGCGCGACCTACGAATCGATCCCGCCCAACGCAGAGGGGCGTTTGCCCAGCCGCGAGTTGGAGATGACACTCTGCATTGAAAACGGTGACGTACAGTTCTATCGAGACGATACGGGCGAGCGACTGCTCGATGGCTTCGAGTACGGCGAACAACAGCGGATCGCGTTTGACGCCGAGGCTGTTGCTAGGCGGCGTGCCGAAGACGCGAGACTAGCCGCCGAACGTGAACTTGCTGAGTTAAGGGCCGAGTTGGCTCGCAAGGGGATTCAGTAGCGGGCACTTATACCTCGCCCGATTGAAGCTGACACTAACCCGAAGCGTAAGCGAGGACGCAACGCATGTCCTCGCTTACGCTTCGGGTTAGTATGAAATGTGCCATCCTCACCCGTGCGAG
>JAYTGQ010000105.1:0-2694 GCA_043733345.1 Schlesneria sp. | reverse complement strand
CCTTCCAGCGTTGAGCCAACGGAGTCCGTTTGCAGTGTGAACTTCAATCGCTGTCCGGCGGTGACGTTGAGCTGAAAACGATCACGTTCGTTCTTGGAAGCCGTTCGTCCACTGATCGCGACCTGTTTGACTGGAACCTGCGCGAACGTGGCATCAACCGTTTGCAGAACACCGTCAGCCGAACGGGCCGCTTCCACGATCTCGGTCCCGCGACTGACGGACATCGAAGGAACACCACTTGCCACACCAGACTCCATCGGTAATGAAAGAAGTCCGCTCGCACTCTCGCTCGCAGACGCAAACATTCCCGTCAACTTTGTGCCCGGCGCGAAGCCGCTGCCGATCGGTTCGACTTCGACCGCGCCCGCCACGAATGCCGCGGGCAGCACCGCATCGACCAACTTCAAATCGCCAACCTTCAAACGGAAGGCGCTCTGTCCCGGTCCACCAAATGTCAGGTCATGCAGTTCGATGTGATAGACGCCGTCGCTTGGCAGCACGATCTCGGCCCGCGCGTCTCCCTTGAGCGAACTCTGTCCCCAGCCGATGGCGAGCGGAGTCCCGGCTGGCGACTTGATCTCGACCACCGGATTGGCTGCGCCGCCAAGTCGCTTCAATTCGACATCGGCCACGACACGCTGCCCCTTCGTTCCGTTGAAGTAAACGCGATGCTGTTGCCCGCCCGAGAGACTTCCGAAAAACGCGGCTGGCAACGCAGCGGGAGCGGCTGGAGTTGAGCCTCCCACCGCGACTTGAGGCAGCCGATCAAGGGCCAACGCGACCGACTTGCTGACGCCCGCTTGCGACTTCACCCACAGCGGATAGATGCCGGGAGTCGTGTCGGCCGGGACAGTCACGTTCAATTTGAGTTGATTCGGCAACGAACCCTCCGCGACCGCGAACTGCACTCCGGGAAGAGGAAACACGGCCGTCGGATCCGGTCCCAGATCGGTCCCGTTCACGATGAGTTGCGTGGCCTGCCCCACCTGCAAGCCCGGTTGAGACAGACTTCCAATCACGGGCAGGATCGCTGGCACCGGCTTGTCGGCGGCGATCAACTTCATCACGTTGTTCCCCGCGACTTCGAGGAACAGTCGCTTGGCTTGAGCCGGGGTGAGAGCCTTGTCGAACAGCGAGAACTCATCAACGACGCAACTCAGTTGCTCGACGTTCGGCTCGCTCCGACCAATGGTCGTCGGCAGCGAACTGAGCAGCCCCGCCACGTTCACGTCCTTGATCCACGCCACATTCTGTTCGAGGTAGCCGTTGGGAGCGGCCTTCGGAATCAATGGCTCTCCGTTCGCAAAGAGCATGATCTTCACATCGTCCATGTCGGTGTCGTCGTCCTGTTTGGTGGCATCGGCGACTTGAAACGTGGCGGTGAGATAGATCAGCTTGCGGTAGGGCAGAGCCTCTTTCGCACTGTATTGCACAACCTTGAAGGCGGTGCCGTCGTGGATGTAGACCTGAAAGGTGTCGGCCTGCATCGCGAAGTTGATGCCGTAGTTGGTCGAGGTCTTACCGTCGGCTGTCCCGCGTTTGGCAACCAGCCCGTGATAGCCCGCGTCGGTCGGCTCAGTCAGATTCACGACCAGCAGTCCGAACGAGACGGCTGTGGCGGCATCGACATCCGCACCATCGGCAATCTCGATGGACTGCTGCTTCGTCGCATCGAGCTGCACCGCTTTCTTACCGGTCTGATTCCAGAACGGACTCGCCACACGAGCGGGATCGCCGACGAGCTTCCCTTCATCGGCCACGGCTCCCGCCGTGGCTGAGTCTTTCGCGGGACCACTCTCTTCATCGAACGAGAAGTTGACGATTGCCGTTGCCCGAATGGCTCCCTGCACTTCGTCCGCGGCCTCTTGAGCAAACCCGGTCGCTCCGAGCAGGCCAAATCCAACGACAACAGCCACGAAGCGAGCGGGAGAGTTCATCACGAAACGGTCCTCAGTTGGAAGGAAATCCAGTGGTAGGCAATCAGGCGGGTTGGGTCAGGCAGGCAGTGGCGGCGATTCTACGAACGCATCAGACCGTTTTGAAGCGGCGAGTCGAGGATCGCTCGGAAGAGTTGGGGTCACGGAGATACCGCAGACGGGTGAGAATGGCACAATTCACACTAACCCGAAGCGTAAGCGAGGACGTGTGTTGCATCCTCGCTTACGCTTCGGGTTAGTGTCAGCTACTACCGTGTGCGGAGATACGCGAAAGGAACGAATCTGAAGCAGGAGAGAAAGAGTGAAGACGGAACGAAGGCCAGTTCGTGAATGGATCGACTCGAATTGACGTGTTCGACAGCGCCTAGACCGACAGCGCTAAACTTACTGCGGAAGTGCTTGTTTTTTCCGACTTTTCAGCCCGGAGGGCGACAGATCGTAGCCCACGGCGCGAGCCGTGGGTGAGGTGGAAGAAGGACTGCGTTTAGCCCGGAGGGCGACACGGCGAGATCCTTTGAACTTCCTGCGCTGTGTCGCCCTCCGGGCTGAGGAAGCCTGCGACAAAAACCCCACGGCTCACGCCGTGGGCTACGATCTCTCGCCCTCCGGGCTAAAGAACTCACGTCCAACTTTGGCTACGAAACACTCAGATGAGCGCTGTAGAACTAGTGGTCGAACAACTTTGTCTTGAGGGGTTCATCACTAGCCCGACGCGCAAGCGAGGGCTTCACTTTCGACAACGGTTTGCCCTCGCTTG
>JAYTGQ010000104.1:0-2694 GCA_043733345.1 Schlesneria sp. | reverse complement strand
AGCATTCGCGGAGCGAATGCACCACAGAAGAAGCCACTACAAACAACCGAAGGTCTCAACAAAGACCACACGAGGTATCAACGACGCCACGCTAACGGTGCGAACCTTACCGCTTCAGCCTCCGGATTTCTTCTTTCGAGATCACGCCGTCGCCGTTCTTGTCCAACTGCAACAGGCGGTCGCGGAACGAAGCCGGCAGTTCGTCGCTGGTCAGCTTGTCGTCGTTGTTCTTGTCGAGGCGTTTGAACAGAGCCTCGAAATCGAGGGCACTCGCCTGACCAAGCAACTTGCCGCCGCGACCGATCACACCGTCGTCCATGTAGTACTCGACATAGCCGATCATCATCTCGTCGTAGGTTTGCGGTCCCCAACGAACGGTGCGCGTGGCATCGGGGTTGGCGGGGTTGTTCGTGCTGTTGTCGTACCACGCGGTGACTCGAATGGTCGAGCCGCCAGGCAGAGTGAGCGGTTCGGCCAGTCGGTATGACAACTGCCAGTTGAAGTCATAGCGGGGAATGTCGAGCAACATCTGAGTTTGCCCGTTCGGCAAGACCGCTTCGTAGCGAAAGGCTTTTCCACGGAGGTGCATGTGTGGGAAGAACGCGAGGAGGGTCGCGTCGTTCGGGACGCTGCGCGTGGCGATGACTTCGTGGTTGTCGGCTCCCGCTGGAATGGCCAGTCGCGGTTGAGCGATCCCGGTCACGTTGACCAGATGCTCGGGACGCTTGTCGAGGAAGATCATCCCGATCATCGGTTGATCGGTCGTCGCGGTGCCATTCGGCGTGTAGTGGATTTGAAACTTGAGCCGCGATCCGGCGGGGAGCAGCTTGCCGCAACCGTCGTTAAAACGGAGCGCGTCGTAGCCGGGAGCATATGCGGCGAAGAAGCCGGTCGTTTCGTCTTCGTCATTGTCGGAGGCCGTTCCGTTGGCCTCACCCCGTTTGGCAGGTGGAAGGGCATACGCCAAGACGTGATGCACAACCTCGCGCGCTGTCGGCCGAATCTCGATCGCCCTTAGATATTTGTCCTCAGCCAGACCGGTCTCCACGATGACGTTTTGATACGGCATGGTGCCCGTCGCTTTGACGGCGATGGGCGCGGGCAACTGCACCACATGATCTGGCTTGCCGATCTGCCATTCGCTGGCGAAGAGATGCGGAACCGGAGCCTCCTTCGGATCACCGACCGGCTTGCCCGTACTGAGCCACGCGAGGAGATCGGTCTTGTCCGCCTCGGCCAAGGAACAATCGTTGGCGAACGGACTGACTTGCCCTGGCGTCTTCGCGGCAAACCACGGCGGCATGATCCCCTTCTCAACGGCGCGGCGAATCGAACCGCTCTGCGCCGAAACCTCTTCAAAAGTCGCGAGTGAGAACGGCGCGACGCCCCCCTCGCGATGACACGTCAGGCAATTGTTTTGCACGATGCGCGAGATGCGGTTGTGGTAGGTGTTGCCGGTCGTCGAGACCGCAGGTTTGGCCGAGTCGCCTCCCGCCGATGCGAGTTCCAGCGGACAACCCGGTGCCGAAGTCGCAGCGATCTCGGGACGATCGTTCGCCAACGCCGCGTCCAACGCTGCGGTCAGATACTTCGCGCGCGGTGCCTCCTTCGAGTAGCCGAACCCGTACTGGTCATCGACCGCACCGCGATAGATGAGCGTTCGTTGGGAGTCGATCACGAAGGCGTCGGTTGTGTGAGTCGCGCCGAGAGAGCGAGCGATCGCGCCATCGGTGTCCTGCACGTACGGGCCGCTCCAGCCGTGTGACTGGATCGCCGCGCGGATGGCGTCCGGCTTCTCGTTGCTCGTCGCGTTGACGAAGACGAACACAACGTGCCGATCCGCAAACTGCTTCTCCGACGCAGCGAGTGTCGGCGCGTACTTCTTGCAGAGCGGGCAGGTCGTGTTGGTGAAGGCGATCACCACGGCTCGTTTCTCGCGCAGATCGCTCAATGAGAACGAACGCCCGTCGATGTCGGTGAACTGGAGGTCGGGCAACCGGCGACCGATGCCGTGATCGCCGGGAGTCAGTCGTTGCGGTCCTTCGCGCAGAGACTCGTCGCGCGGAGATGTCGCTTCTCTCGCATCGCCCTTGGAAGGGGATGCCGGTGCCGGTGCAGCCGGTATGGTTGGAGGCGGACTGTTGCGAGCCACCTTCCGCAGCGCGTCGTCCCCTTTCTCGCGAATGACCTCGCGCGCTTCATCGAGCGTGACGGCGTCATCACCGTTCGCGTTGAGGAACTCGAACAGCCCGACGCCCAACTCGTCGCGTGTCAGCTTGGCGTCGCTGTTCTTGTCGAGTTCTCGAAAGCGATCGGCCAAGGGGATGTCGGCCGCTTTCTGTTTGGTGCGAGCTTTGGCGGACTCATTCGGGCCGTCGTCCGTTTGGGCGCGAACAGCAATGGCTGCGACAAGGGCGACACACGCGACTGACGGCGCGAGCAATCTTAGGATCAGTTTCACGAGGAGGCTCCAAGAAGATTGAGCAAGGGGATCGGACTCGGCGATGGCGTTCGATCTGTGGAAACGTAGGGTAAGCGTCTCGCTTGCCCGTCTCTGCTTTTGAGAACACAGGCAAGCGAGACGCTTACCCTACGTTTTTAACTGGCTGGTACGTGGAAGGAGGAGAGGGCCGCGCGAATTGAGGGGAGCGCGAATGAAGACAGTCCGCGCTTTTCGTCTTCATTCGCGCTCCC
>JAYTGQ010000103.1:0-7510 GCA_043733345.1 Schlesneria sp. | reverse complement strand
AGAGCGCGGCGGCAGCGCCGGTGTTTTGCGAGGAAACGAACGCCTCGCCGATGGCTTGACCCAGGGCTTCGCCGAGCTCCGTCGTGGCCGTCATGACGATCGCCTTTTGCGTCGATCCTCAGCCACCAGTGCAGTTTGACGGTGCCTAGGCCCGTCAGTAGCATCCCTCGCGACTTGGCTTCCATTGCCTGCCTGCGATCCCGTTCGTTGCCACTTTGAGAGAGTCTCTGCCGATGACTGCTGCTGTTCGACGTGTCTTGCTGAGTGTGAGTGACAAACAAGGATTGATCCCGTTTGCACAAGGATTGGTTCGACTGGGGTTTGAACTCCTCTCGACGGGGGGGACGCGCAAGGCTCTCGAAGCGGCCGGTGTGGCCGTGTTGGATGTCGCTCAGTACACGGGCTTCCCAGAGATGATGGATGGCCGCGTGAAGACGCTGCATCCCAAAGTTCACGGCGGTTTGCTCGGCCGTCCCGACCTGCCGGAGGACGCGAAGTCGATGCAGGAACACGGCATCACGCCGTTCGAGTTAGTCGTCGTGAACCTGTATCCGTTCGTCGAAACAATCTCAAAACCGGGCGTGACGGCGGCGGAGGCGATCGAGCAGATCGATATCGGTGGCCCGAGCATGCTGCGATCCGCCGCGAAGAATCATCGGTATCTCGGAGTCGTGACGAGTGCTGCTCAGTACGACCGCGTTCTGGCCGAATTGCAGGGCGGAGCGTTGAGCTTTGAATACCGGCGCGAACTCGCCGCAGCCGCGTTTGAGATGACGGCTCGCTACGACCGAGCCATCGCCGATTACATGGCCGGTTTAATTCAGAGTGACTCGGCGTCCGAGAACTCGTCAACGACGACAGGCGAGACTGCAGCGAGCGAAACCGATTTCCCCGCGCGACTCACGATGCAGTTCGAGCGTCGTTCGACACTGAGATACGGAGAGAATCCTCACCAGCGAGCAGCCTTCTATGTCGAGCCGTGCCCAACTCCCTCAACGCTGGCTGCCGCTGAGACCTTGCACGGCAAGGAACTGTCCTACAACAACCTGTTGGACCTCGACGCCGCGATGCAGATCGTGCGCGAGTTCCGTCAGCCCGCCGCCTGCGTCATCAAGCACAACAATCCGTGTGGTTGTGCGGTCGGTGAGGATCTCGCCGACGCCTACGTCAAAGCGGATGGCGGCGATCCGGTCAGTGCCTTCGGTTCCGTTCTGGGCTTCAACCGATCCGTCGATGCGGCGACGGCCGAACAGCTCTGTGCTCCCGGACGATTTATCGAAGCGATCATCGCGCCGTCTTACGACGCGGATGCTTTCACCATGCTGACCACGGTTCCGAAGTGGAAGAACAACGTGCGACTGCTGCAATGCGCGGCGATGCTCGACCCGAGGCCACTCAGCCAAGAGTATCGTCGCATCACCGGCGGGTTGCTCGTGCAAGACCGTGATGAGGTGGCGGAGGAACTCAGCCAGTGGCGCGTCGTGACGAAACGTCATCCGACACCGACGGAACTCGCCGATTTGGAGTTCGCGTGGTTGGTCTGCAAGCATGTGAAGTCGAACGCGATTTTGTTCGCCAAGAATGGCCAAGTCGTCGGCGTGGGCGCGGGTCAAATGAGTCGTCTCGATTCCGCTTACATCGCGGCTTACAAGGCCGATCAACGAGCGGTCGAAGGCGTCTGTGCCTCCGACGCCTTCTTCCCGTTCCGAGACGGCATCGACCAGATTCATTCCGCAGGAATCAAGGCGGTCATTCAGCCCGGTGGCTCCAAACGCGACGACGAAGTGATCGCCACATGCGATGAGTTCGGTATCGCCATGATCTTCACAGGCCGCCGACACTTCCGGCATTAGTTGACCGCTGCAACACCAACCCGAAGCGTGAGCGAGGACGGATGTCTCTCGTCCTCGCTCACGCTTCGGGTTGGTATTGGCGTCGGTTCCATTTTGAGATTGTCGTCGGCACACTACGCCGCGTCAGACGGAATGGCTCGCGCGAGTCGCCTGTGCCGCCACCGCTCGGTTGAGTCGAAAGGAATGTTCATGACACGCCAGACACACACATCTTCTTCACTCGCGTCGCGATCCTCGCCGGGATTGGGGGTCGCCTGTGAGCGAAGCGTTTCGCGGAAGAGGCCCGCAGCTTGGCGTGTTGGACTCGTGTTGGGCTGTGCCTTGATGGCGAGTCTGCTCGGAGGCTCAACAGCCTCGGCGCTCGACATCGTGGACGTGCGATGGGGCTTCAATGGGAAGGTGGCACCGAACCGGTTCAACCTGCTGTCAGTGCAAGTTCAAAATCCGACGCCCCAGCCGTGGGATGGTGAGATCACGGCGAGGAAGTCGCTGGGCGGCGCGGGCTTCGTCGATGCGCCGGTTGTCGAACGTGTCACTCTCGCACCGTTCTCGCAACCGACGTGGGTGCGGTTCTACGTGTACATCACCGGCGACGGCTGGGGAAATTCGACCAGCAACGAGAACTGGAAGCTCTCCTGGAAGGGGGGGAGCTTTGACCAAGTGCCGGTGCCGCGCGTCGCCAAGTACCAGCGCGTGGTGCTGACTGACACGAGCGGGATGCTGCGCAAAGGGGGGGCACTCAAGCAGATGCCTGAGGAACTCTTTCCCGCGTTCGTCACGGCGACCGATGCGCTGCAAGTGGTCGCCATCGATCATGAGCCTCGGCAATGGAGTCCCGGTCAAAAGGACGCGCTGCTCGATTGGTTGCACTTGGGCGGAACCGTGATGCTCGTCCACGGCATCAACGGGAAGTTCCCCGAGTTCACGGGACCGTTGTCGGTCTTGAACTCCCCGCTCGATGAAGGTCGTCACGGCGCGGGGCGAGTCATGCGCATCCCGCGTGCGGCCTCCACGATCGACGCGGATGAGGCGCGGCAGATGCTGGCGGGCCTCCCCAAGAATCATGTCGGGCCGAATGAAAAGCCCGAAGACCCGATCGACATGCTGGACCCGACTCTCTCCACCCAGCCCAACAACGGGAACCTGTACGGTGAGGGAGCGGACCCGTTTCATTCCAGCTCGTTCCTCGGGCAGCTCAAGCAGATGACGAAGCCCGATCA
This sequence comes from Schlesneria sp., assembly GCA_043733345.1. Lineage (GTDB taxonomy): Bacteria > Planctomycetota > Planctomycetia > Planctomycetales > Planctomycetaceae > Schlesneria. Next base: position 4,437 of record JAYTGQ010000103.1, on the reverse strand, counting down.
CAACTGGCTCCTGCTCCATTTCATGTTCTGGGTTTACATCGCGATGATCTTTCCGGGCTGCTACATCCTCGGCAAGAGGTACTCCGATTTTCGCGTGGTGTACGCGGGCCTGTTGGGGACGGTGCTGCTGTTCAGCATTTTGTTTTCGGTCGTCGGGCAGCGTGGCTACGGTGAGTCCACCGCCGTGCATTCGGTGGCGATCGCCCGGCCACTGCCCGATGGCAGCATGGACGTGTCGGCGTGGTCCAACGTCTTCGTCACCGGCGGTGCGCGCTACGACGTGCGACACAACGGCAAGGGAGTCCTGTACTCGACCTGCAATCAGGCCGAGTCGGTCAACGGCACGATCGTCAACGGGGCGGAGGCTCTGTTCAACGTTGATATCCCGCCGTTCTCCAACCGCGAGTTCGCGCACCGCATCAAGCTGCCCGGACCGGGACCGAAGCTGACGGTCGAGTCGCTCAAGCTGGAAGAGGGCCGACTGTCGCAGTTGATTCTGAAAGTGGACGGACTCAAGCCGGCAGACGTGGAGCCGACGCAGTACCTGCTGTTCGGCAATCGCTTCTATTCGCTGGCGTGGCGTGATGGCGGTCTGACCTTGGTGAGCGACGCGGGCGACGCGACCGCGCTACTGCAACTGCAACAGTCGCAGCAGTGGGCCAACAACTATTCCTACGGCTATGACCCGTACAACCAACGCACCATCCAGACTCCCAAAGAACGTTATTCGCTCATGTTTCGCCCGTTGCTCTCGCGCAGCCTGAACGTCGGTCGCGAACGTGAAGCACAGCAAGTTCAATTGCCGCCCGACATCGTCCGCGTTTACCTCTACGCGAAAATGCCGCCCGAATTCACTGTTCAAAACGCCAAGCTCGGCAAGCAGGAGGGTGAGGTGCTGTACTGCATCGACGTGCCGCTGCGAGACGTTCCGGCGAAATAGTTTTTTGCGCGAAGAGTCATTGTCGCAGGCCGTAGGGTGCGTGGACTTCTTCGAGTTGGAAAGTTGACTCATTGAGTTAGGTTTTCGTTTTAGCCTTCAAAGTCGCCTTCATCGCTCCGCGTGAAGACAGCCGTGCGCGAGTTCAATGCGGATTGTTCCATCGACATCCGCACTGACTCGGCTTACTTCACGCGGAGCGATGAAGGCTACTTTGGTCTGAGGTGAAACCCTCGCTGGAGACTCCGGAACGCACCGTGAACAGGAATGCCAGCCCCAATCCGTGCGTTCCGAAAACTCCACACACTTACAACTGCCTACTGCCCACTCCCAATTCATCCACTTCACGGACCAACATGACTCCACCATTCAAAACCAACGGCTCGGTTCAGCCGGTGATTTCCGTCGATGATGTCGTCCACTCGTTCAAGGGACGGCGCGCACTCGATCACGTCAGCTTTCAAGTGATGCCCCAGACGCTGCATGGCTTCGTCGGGCCGAACGGCGCGGGGAAGACGACCTCGCTGAAAGTCATCTGCACGCTGCTGCGGCCGCAGTTCGGCGTCGTCAAAGTCTTCGGCCACGATGTCGTCGATGAGCAGAAACTGGTTCGCCGCAAGATTGGCTTCATGCCCGACCACTTCAGCACCTACCGGCAGATGACCGTCTACGAGTACCTCGATTTTTTCGCCGCCGCGTATGGGCTGTCGTTCGGTCAGCGGACGCGCGTCATTGATGAAGTCCTCGCGCTAACCGACATGGACGGCCGCAAGAACGATCTCATCAGCGGCCTGTCACGCGGGATGCAGCAGCGTACGAGTCTCGCGCGCGTCCTCGTCAACGATCCCGATCTGCTGCTGCTGGACGAACCCGCTTCGGGCCTCGATCCGCGTGCCCGCATCGAGCTGATGGAAATCCTGAAGGCCCTCCGCAGCATGGGCAAAACGATCTTCATCAGCTCGCACATCCTGAGTGAACTGGCCGAGCTGTGCGACGCGGTGACGATCATCGACCGGGGCAAGGTCAAGTACACCGGCACGATGTCGGGGCTGCTGCTCACCAGCGAAGAGCATCCCGCCTTCCGCCTCACCGTGGCGGGAGAGGATGCGACCGCCACCGACTGGAGCGAACCGTTGCGCGGGCTGACCGGCGTTCTCAAAGTCGATCCCATCGAAGCCCGCCCCGAGTACCGGATCGAGTTCGACGAAACCCAACTCGACACAAACCGCCTGCTGCAAGCGATCATCGGCCTGAACATCCCGATCGCCGCGTTTGCCGAAGACCGCCGCCATTTGAATGAAGCATTCATGGACCTGACGGAACGGGGAGTGAAGTAGAAGGTTGATGGTCGAGGGTTGATGGGCAGGCGACTGGCGTGCATCGCGCGTCAATCCGATTCGTTATCCCTCCCGAAAGAGAGTGCAAAGTGAGAATTGAAAAGTGCAAAGTGCAAAACGATGAGGCGATTTCCCGAGAGGCCACTTTGCACTTTTCATTTCTCACTTCGCACTTTGCACTCTCCTAAATCCCTGTTCCAGCCCACCCCTACCCCTTCCACTTCACCATCCACCCTCCACCCTAGACCATCAACCTCATGTACTACGGTCTGCTCGCGCTGCTGACTCGATCTCTGCGGCAGGATGCTCGTCTGACGCGGAACCATATTTTTCGGTTGACGTTCGTGGCGTTCATCTATCTGGCACTGCTCGCGGCCACCGTGACGAGTGGCATGTTTGGTGCCCCCGGCTTGAAGTTCTTCCAGACGATTGCCTGGCTGAACATGTTCTTCATTTCGTGTGCGGGAGTCGGCTATTTCTCGTCGGCGATCACGGAAGAGAAGGAAGAGGACACGATCGGGTTGCTGCAAATGGCGGGACTGAACCCGCTGGGTATTCTGCTCGGAAAATCGACGAGTCGGCTGATTCAGGCCACGATGTTGCTGATCGTGCAGTTCCCGTTCTCACTGTTGGCGGTGACGTTGGGTGGTGTCACGCCCTATCAGATTGTGGCCGCCTACGTGGCGTTGCTGGCGTACATGATCCTGCTCGCCAACGTGGCTCTCGTCTGGTCCACAATCTGTCAACGCGGTGGAGCGGCGGCGGGAATGACCACGCTCTTGTTTGTCCTCTATTTCCTGATGCCGCAGTGGGCACTGCTGGTCACCGCCGAATTGGTAGATGCCGGTTGGAGCCTGAATCAATCATGGCAGGGGACCGTGCTGTTGATGCTGGAATGGCTCGCCCAATCGTCGATTTGGGACCGGCTGCTGGAGACAACTCAGACGGGCTTCAAAGATTCGATCCTCAGTCGGCAAGTCCTCACGAATTCCGTCGGTGGCTTGAGCTGTTTCCTGCTGTCATGGCTGTCGTTCAACACGTTCGCGCACAGTCAGACTTCGCAGGGCGCGACGCGCGGCGTGGTGCTGAAATCGACGAGCCGCGTCCCGTTCCTCAGCCCCGGTCGCTGTTGGTCGTTGCCGCTCGTGTGGAAAGACTTTCAGTTCCTCGGTGGTGGCTACTCGATTGGGTTGATCAAACTGATCGGCTATTTGGTGCTGCACGCCTTCGTGGTCTACTTGAACTCCTCAGATGGAATCACCGCGCAGACCATTCGCTGGGGGGAAGTTGGTCAGATGTATTGCCTGTGCATGTTGTGGGCGGTCGGTATTGAAGCCTGCATCTTGGCCTCGCGGATCTTCCACGACGAAGTGCGGTTGCAAACGCTGTCATCGCTGTTGATGCTGCCGCACAACGTGGCGTACCTCGGTTATTCCAAGGCCGTCGGTTGCCTGATGGGGCTGCTCCCCGCAGTGCTGTGTCTCGCGATGGGAAGCGTTTTTCTTCCCGAAGCGGACTTGGACACGGCGTTGAAGTTCGCAGTCGATCCGCTTGTCTGGGGGATCGTGCTGACGCTGATGGTCTTTCTGCATCTGATCGCGCTGCTCAGCCTGTTCGTGAAATGGGGCGCGTTGCCGTTGGCGATCATGCTGATGGGACCAATCTCAACGTGCTGCCCTGTCGGGTCGTTGCTCTTCTTCGTCTCCGGTCCGCAAGGGATGCGTGAGAACTTCGGCCTGTTGGCCGCGACGGCGACCATTTGGATTCTGATGGGCCTCGTCTGTTTCGTGTTCCAAATGATGATCGCCGCCCGGTTGCAGGAGTTGGCGTCGAAGTAACGCCATCGAGACTAAGTTCAAGTTTCGCACTTTTGGATGATGCGAACTCGCTCAAAACCTACACAACATGGGGGATCGCGAATTAATCGAGGGTCCACTCCGACAACACACTCTCAATAACTTCGTTCAAATCGGTTTCGGTGCCGAAGCGCCGAAATCGCGCCGAACTGTCAAACAGGGGATTTGGTGAAGGTGATTACATAATCAAAATCGGTGCGACCACGCCGCGCAAAAGTGCGAAACTCGAACTAAGAGCCTATCCGAGAACCGGGAGGGCGAGGCTCCTGCCGAGCTGCGAATGGCTCGAATGCACGGCTCGGCAGGA
>JAYTGQ010000102.1:0-18589 GCA_043733345.1 Schlesneria sp. | reverse complement strand
TTCGAGCGCCGGCCCACCCGCATGTGCAGGCGTTTTACAGGGTGGGCCGGCGCTCGAAGCGAGCTTGTCCCACCCTACGCCGACTTTTATCGGGCGCGTCGGAGATGTGATGCGTTCCTCGCTTACGCTTCGGGTTAGTGTCCGCCACGACCGCGCGAGACCGACCGCACTTGCTGCTCACCGCGCGAGCCAACCACCGTCAATGGCGATCGTACTGCCGTGCATGTAGTTGGAAGCGTCGGATGCGAGAAATACGCACAACCCCGCCAACTCATCGGGCTGGCCCCAGCGTCCGACCGGAATGCGGTCGAGAATTTGAGGGCCTCGCACGGGATCGTCTTGCAGGACGTGCGACATCGCGGTTTCAAAGTATCCGGGGCAGATGCAGTTCACATTGATTCCCTGCTTGCCCCACGAATTTCCGAGCGACTTGGTCAGTCCCGCCAAGCCGTGCTTGGCTGCCGCATACGCCGGGATGTTGAACCCTCCTTCAAATGACATGACCGAGCCGATGTTGATGATCTTGCCGCGACCTCGCGCCAGCATGTGTTTCGCCGCTTGCTGCGACAAATCGAACGACGCGTTGAGGTGAATCTCCAGCAGTTGGTACCACTCGGCCAGTGGGTAGTCTTCAGGCGGATGCCGCTGCGAGTTGCCCGCGTTATTGACGAGGATGTCGAGCCGTCCGGTCTGTTCAATAATGCGATCGATCAAACCGACGCGCTGTGCGGGTTGGCCGAGATCGCACGTGAATGACCAAAACCGACGACCCGTTTCGCAGACGAGGGCTTCGATCTCCTGACAGCCTCCGGAACTGGAAACGGCCACGATGTCGGCACCTGCCTCAGCCAGTCCCAGCGCCATCGACTGCCCCAGCCCGCGACTGGCTCCCGTCACGAGTGCCACGCGGCCATCAAGTTTGAACAGGTCGAGAATCATCAGCAGGTCTCACGAATGAAAAAGGGGAATTCGATGCGAAGGACATCAAACATTGATAATGGACGTTTCCGACAGAAGTCTCAGTCGTAGTCCGGACCCCTTGGTCTGGACGCGACCTCGCGCGGGAGAGCCACTGAATCCGCTGAGATTGCATGCCTCGTCCGGACCAAGGGGTCCGGACGACGGCCTCAGTTCGGCCGATTTCGACTTCTGTCGGAAACGTCAAATGGAGTGACTCCAACACCAACCCGCAGCGTGAGCGAGGGCGATTCCACGCGGGACTTCCCGCCGCCCTTGCTCACGCTGCGGGTTGGTGTCACCGGGGCCGCAGTCTCTGGAGTGATCGGCGGCGGAGTTTCCTCGGGCGGCACGACAAGTACAACCGTTACGATTGCCAAGGCGATGAGTGTGGTCCATCGCCGTAAACGAACTGCGGCAACGAACGCCGGACTTGTGGCCGATGTTGTCTCGACGGAGCGGAGTGTCTGGCAGGAGGCCGTCTTCTTTTCTTCCCGTTGAGGCAGCGATAGAGTCATGGCCGTCTGGAATTGGAATTGGCGGAAAAGGGACGACGAGATGTCGGGTGGGTTGGCGAACACCGAACGTGGTGCAGACACCGAAGGGAGTGATGGTGTGTCTCGACGTGACTTCCTGCGCGTGGGTGGTCTCGGTGTTGTCGGACTGTCGCAAGCGGCATTGGCTCGCGGCGCGGTGGCCTTCACGCACCGACGAGCCATCCTGATCCTGATGACGGGCGGGCCGAGCCAACTCGAAACGTTCGATCCTAAGCCAGATGCACCGTCGATCATTCGCGGCCCGTTTCAATCCATCGAGACCGCTGTTCCTGGACTCCGGTTCAGTGCGACTCTGCCGCTGCTGGCTCAGCGGGCGGATCGTTTCGCTGTCGTCCGATCGTTCTCACACGATGCGGCTCCGATTCATGAGACCGGTCAACAACTCTTGCAGACCGGGCGATTGGCCGCTGGCGGCGTGCGGTTCCCCCACTGGGGCAGCGTCGTGGCGAGCCAATTCCCCTCGCGAAGTTCCGTTCCCAGTTGCACCATCGTCAATGGGCCGCTGGTCGGAACGGGAGTGAAGGCGGATCACGGACAGTCGTCTGGACTGCTGGGTGACGAATGGGAACCGGCGGTCTCAGTGATTGATCCCGATGACGAATCCGAGTCGATCCAGCGTCTGTACGGTTCGAGCCAGTTCGGTCGCGCGCTGCTGAAGTCTCGACAACTGATCGAACGCGGCACGCGCTGTGTCACGGTCAACCTGTTCGATTCACTACACCAGCGCGTGACGTGGGATTGTCACGGCGACAAGAATTGCGGACCCGCGACAGTGATGGATTACCAAGATCGGTTGTGCCCCGAGTTTGATCGCGCGCTGTCCGGTTTGCTCGACGATCTCGCTCAGCGCGGCTTGCTCGACGACACGCTGGTCATCGCCACGGGCGAGTTCGGTCGCACGCCAAAGTTGAACGACCAGCAGGGCCGCGATCACTGGCCCAGCTGCTGGTCGGGCGTGATCGCAGGTGGAAAAGTGACGGGCGGTGCGATTCTAGGTGCGAGCGACGCGACCGCGAGTACCCCTGTCGATCGCCCCGTCTCACCGGGCGAAGTCGCTGCAACTCTCATCGCGTGGTGTGGTGTGGACGCCTCGCCCATGACGACGCTCATTGGCAAGACCGAACTCCCGCTAATTCCCGCCGCCCCCTTAACCGAACTGTGGGGATGAGGCTTTCACTTGGTGACGCTGGGGGCTTGGCTCAGTGCGACGAATTCCACCGTTGAAGTGACAAAGGATTCTTGCTCGGTGTCAGGGCGAACTCCGGAACAGATCAACGCAGCCACGGAAGCGGCCCTGTTACTGCTGAAAGAAATGCAGGAGATGTCCCGCGAGAAACGCAGAAAGAAGCCCGTCAGGCAGAAAGGTTCCGATTGATCCTCACCCTGTTCACGAGTCTGGTGCTGTGCGCTGATGATCCCGCCGAGAAAAAGCCCGCTGCGGCCGGGAATCCCGAGCCAATCCCGGTCAAGGTCCGTGAAGACTTCGAGCGGGGCGACGACGCCAAAGCACATATGCTCCAGTCAATGGACGATCAACTCAAAGAAATTGACATTCGCATCAAATCGATACCAAGCGTGAGTACGAAGTCAGCACTGACCGCCCAGCGGTCTGATGTCGCCGCCAACCTCCGCAAACTGAAAACGCAAGCCGTGAAGCCTTGGATGCCAATATCACCCGAGGCAGGCGACATCGGGCACTTCACGGACTCAAGCACCACTTACGTCCTTGATGGAAAAATGATTGTCGTTGAAATACAGCAAAGCAAGGACGGCCCGGTTCGGTCATTCTCTTCGTTTCCAACCCCGCTCGCTAAAGTGCTTATGCGCGGCCTCAATAACGCAGGCTACAAGACCGGCAAAGCCATTCCTCGCGAGGAACTCTTTCGGGTTACAAAAATCGGTCACAGTGAGTCCCTCCCCAAGAACGTTGGCCGCGTGGACTATGAAGCCGAGCGAATCCCCGTCGGCACCGTCAACGCATGACGAGACCAATACAACGCGGAAGTGAAGGATGTGCAAAAGTCTGAACCTGCGCAGCCAGTGAAAGCCCAAGACAAGTAGGGAGGCCGGACGTGTCCACAAATCATCGTGTCCACTGGACCTGCCCCGGTTGCGGAAAAACCTATGCCGTACCATCCACGGTCGGGCTGACGGTGTGCCCGAAGTGCGAACAATTTGCGCCTATCGCGTCCACGAGCCAGCCGAACTCCGCGACGTGACGGCTCGCGACCTGTCGCAGTACGTTGCTTGGCTGCGCGAGGCCGGGCGTTCCGAATCAACAATTCAATCGCATCTGCGTCACGTTAAGGCCGTCCTGCGGTGGGCGGTGTCAAACAAATACCTGCCTGCCGCTCCGGCCATCCCCGCAACGCCTCGCGCCAGCAAACGCAAGATGATGAAGGACCGGGCCGTCACGGATGCCGAGTTCGACCGGTTCGTGATCGCCATCCCCGGCATCGTCGGTGAGCAGCACGCCGCCCACTGGCAGCGGATGGCACGCGGGTTGTGGCTGTCGGGATTGCGGCTCGAAGAGTCGATGTCTCTGTCATGGGACGCGACCGCTCCGTTCCACGTCATCACTGACGACCGAGGTCGGGTGAAACTGCGCATCCCCGCCGAAGCGGAAAAGGGCTTCGAGGATCGGCTTTACCCCGCGACGCCCGACTTCGCCGAGTTCCTGCTGACAACGCCCACCGCCGATCATACCGGATTCGTGTTCCACCCCGCGTATAGCAAGGGTCGGTCAGTCCACCGCGATCGGAACGGCCGCGAAGCGGGCAGGGTGTTCTCGGCAGTTGGCGAGACCTCGCAAATCATCGTAGATGCGGGCCGCCCCCGCTGCGGCAAAATCGCCTCCAAAACCCAAATACGCCAGTGCCCACGATCTTCGCCGTTCGTTCGGCGAGCGATGGCCAAGGCTCGTCATGCCACCGGTGTTGCAGCAACTGATGCGGCACGCCACAATCCAAACCACGATGGTTTTCTACGTCGGCGACGACGCAGACCGCACGCAAGACGAGGTTTACAGAGCATGGGAATCTCGCCAGTCACCACAATGGCGACACAACACTTTCCCAAAAGCACTCTTGGCCGAGTGGCGAAACAGGCAGACGCATCGGACTTAAAATCCGGTGTCGCGAAAGCGACGTGCGGGTTCGAACCCCGCCTCGGCCAATACTTATGGGGAAATGAGTTGTGGCGATTCACAATCGGCTAAATTCTGACTGCAATTGCTCATCATGGTAACAAATTGGTAACACAGTTGCGGTGACATTGCAGAGGCATCATGGCCGGACTTCAGCACCGAAATGGCAGCTATCGGGTTTTGTTTCGATACCACGGCAAGCAATACGCCTTCACTCTTGGCTAGGTATCCCAAGAGGAAGCTGAGACAAAGGCCGCACAGGTCGATTACCTGCTCATGCGGTTGCAGCAACGGCTCGCAACCATTCCGGCGGGCATGACGATCCTAGACTATGTCCAGTTCGATGGTCGGCCCGAGGAGACCCCGATCGCGGAGAAAGCCTCGCTGGGCATGCTCCGCGACCGCTGTATCGCCATGCACGAAAGTTCTCTCGAAGCAACGACGGTCGATGGCATTCGCTTGCACTTCAAGCATCTGGTAAGTGCCTTGGGTGAGCAGTTTCCGATTGCCGAGCTATCTCTCACCGATCTGCAAGGCTACGTCGATCGGCGGCTCAAGGCTGCCAGTAAGAAGGGCCGCAAACTGTCACCCGCGACAATCCAAAAGGAAATCATCAGGGCTCATCCGGCGTTTCGGGGAGGTTTTGTGAGGAGCGTTGTGATGAGGGAACCGAGGAGTGCTTTTCCGCGTTTTCGGGCGTTGTGAACGAACTGGAAGAAGCCGACGTAGAGCGGCAGTTTTTCCTGCGAGTGGCCTCGGTGAGGTCGGAGCCAAGACCTCAGCAATGACCAGAATCCTTCCCTCGTGTTGACGTGGACTTCGTGGAAGCCGTCGCCGTCTTCATCGCGAGCGTACTCCTTTTTGCCGTGGTTGACCGTGCGATGCTTGTCGCCCCCGTCCGTCAGTCGGCGATAGATGTCGTACTCGTCGGTGTAGACCGTCGTGCCGGGGCTGATCGTGGCTTTTCAGGATCGGCCCGATCGTGGCCTGTTGAACATGGGCGAGCATCCGGAGTACGACCTCTCCTGTGCGTTGAATCATTCCAAAGATTGGCGGCTTTTCCTGAGCCAGAGTGCTGCGACCGCGATCCCCTCTTGCCTCGCGATCTCGCCGGAACTGAATCTCGATGGGGATCAGATCGGCCAACAGCAATTGGCCGGAAGACTCGATGATCCGAATCAAGAAGGATTCAATCGAGAATCCAGTTGAATTCGACAACTCCGCCAAGAATTCATTGCGAACAGATTCGATCCTCTGTCGCACATTCCGCCTCACCCCCAAAGAAGTGCAGGACATTATTGGCCACGAACTGGGTCACTTCTATCGGTACTACCTGCTGAACCAACGGTTTCGAGCCATCACGCTGATGGTCGGTGCAATGAGCGGCCTCTTGGTAACGCATTGGATTGGCATGTCGAGCATTTTCAGCATGGTGGCCTTGTCACTCTGTGGCTCTGCATGTTGGATGGTCTCGGGCTGGCTGGCTGGATCTCCGGCACGACATGGCTATCGAGTATCTGTGTGACGACTTTGGTGCGCAGATGCACGGCATCCATGTCTTTATCAACGGCCTACTCAAGCTCGGGGCCGATAGCGAAATTCAGGCCGCGATCCAGCAACAGGAACTGTTGTCGCGCAAACGCGGCAACTTGAACGCTCGCGATGTGATCGAGGCGATTGAAGCAGCGATCCCCTATGGTCACACGTCCAAGGAAACGTTGGAGCGTGCGGTGGAAGAATCCCTCAAACGGCGATCTCAACATTGGCGCAAGCTGTCGGTGAAAGGGTTTCTGGAATATGCTTGGCAGGGAGACGACGACACCGCAGACGAAGAGGCGGCCAAAAAACTCCGAATGCTTCAGACCATTCCACGTCTCGACTGGGAGACGCAACTCGATCGCTCCCCTCAGACAGAGCTGAATGAGCGCCGCATCGAACAGTTGGTGAACCTCATCCCGATCAGGTCTTGTTTCGCCTGCCCGATGAAGTCGGGGATACGGATGGAGTTCATCCGCCCATCCGGTCGCGCATCTTGTACTTGTGGAAGAACCGCCGAGAAATTGACGCGGCTCGCTCGCAGTGGGAATGACCTCAACCGCTCGTGCCGCTGAGCTGAGGAGTCGCTCGCGTCAGCACTTCAATCGCCAGCGAACCGAGCGAAGAACACCCCTCAGCAAACAGCCCCACGCCCAACTCGGCGGTCGATGCTTGCAGGGTGTCTCGCCGATTCAGTTGATCGCCGTGCGCGTCTCGTTCATGGCGGCTTCCTCCCCTTGGGAGCCTTCGGCTGGCCACCCTTCGCCAGCAGATTCTTCAACACCAAGTTCTTCTGCATCTTCTTCCGCAAATGCGGAAACTTCGAGGCTGGTTTGCGTGCCCCACCCGTGTTTGATCGGCTCATGGTGAGAGATTCTTTCGAGATCGTTTCCGCTCACAAATACGTTGTTGCCGCAAATGAAACTTGGCGACCAAGACGCCGATGATCGGCACGCTCCTCAAACGGGGCAACGTCATCAACTTATTATCACGCCCCGTCCCAGCACGGCTGGAGTCCGAGTACACGACCGGGTTCGCTGGCGAGCGTCCATTCTCGTCCCTCCTCCCTGAATCAGAGGTAGTTTCGAGGATTCTGCTCCCACCGGCCAGCCCGGTTTTCATCCACACATACAAAACGGTAGGGTCAGGAAATCCTCAATCGCACAACTTCAAAACGCGCCAGCGAGGGCTTCACCCTCATCGAATGTCCAGCCCTCGCTGGCGCGTCGGGCTAGTTTTTCGAGGCACAAACAGGTTTTGAAATGTCCTCGGGTCCACGACAATTCCCGTGACTCGCCTTACACTTTGGACACCCGCCGAGACTGCTGCCTTCCCTCTGCAATCAGCCTGCCCCGTGAGAATGCTCCATGAGTCGCTATGCACTCAGTCGCTTCGCTCTCTGTTCTGTTGTGGCCGTGGCTCAGGTCGCGCTGCCGGAATGTTTCGCCGGAGACCATGCGACGAAGCTGCCTCCCGCAGCGAATCAGGAAGTGGACTTCGTGCGCGACGTGAGGCCGATCTTGCAGCGAGCCTGCTTCCGTTGTCATGGCCCCGACAAACAGAAGAGCGAGTACCGGCTCGACGTGCGCCAGACAGCGCTGACCGGTGGCGAGAGTTACGCGCCCAACATCGTGCCGGGGAAGAGTGCCGACAGCCCGCTGGTGAAGATGGTGGCCGGAGTCGGTGACATCACGATGCCACCCGAGGGAGATCGGCTCAGCGCGGAGGAGATCGGTTTGCTCCGCGCGTGGATCGATCAGGGAGCCAAGTGGCCCGACGAAGTGGCGGGTGAATTGAAGGACAAGTCGGACTGGTGGGCATTCAAGCCACTTCCGAAACGTGGGACTCGGGGCGCGGAGCGTGGAGCGAGTGACAACAGCGAAGCGACTTCCCCCCCGCAATTCATCGACGCCTTTGTCCGCGTGAAGCTCGACAGCGTCGGTCTGACTCCCGCGCCGCAGGCTGATCGGCGGACGCTCGTGCGGCGAATTTACTTCGACTTGATCGGGCTGCCGCCGACTCCCGAAGAGGTCGATTCGTTCGTGGCCGATCCCGATCCGCAGGCTTACGAAAAACTGATCGATAGGTTGTTGGAGTCGCCTCGTTACGGTGAGCGCTGGGCGCGGCATTGGCTTGATGCCGCGCACTTCGCGGAGACACACGGCCACGATCAGGACCGCATTCGCGAGAACGCGTGGCCCTATCGCGACTACCTGATTCAGTCGCTGAACGCCGACAAGCCATACGGTCGATTCGTGCAGGAACAGGTGGCGGGAGACATCCTCTTCCCCGACGACCCGCAGGCGACGATGGCCCTCGGATTCCTCGCGGCCGGTCCGTGGGATGAGAGTTCGCTGCAAAGCATCCGCGAGGAGACGCTCGACCGACAGATCGCGCGTTACATTGACCGCGACGACATGATCGCCAACGTCATCAACAATTTCAGCAGCCTCACCGTGCAGTGTGCCCGCTGCCACGATCACAAGTTCGACCCGATCTCGCAGGCCGACTATTACTCGTTGCAGGCTGTCTTCTCGGGCATCGAGCGAGCCAACCGCCGCTACGACTCCGATCCGGCGGTGCAACGGCGACGGATCGAACTACAGCGGCGAAAGGCCGAGTTGGAGAAGCCGACCGCTGAGGCAACCGCCTCGTTGCTGAGTGCCGAGTCACAACGAGTCGTCGCCGAGTGGGAAGGGCAACTCGCCACGAGGGCCGTCGTGTGGCGAGTCCTCGACCCGACCGAGTTTCTTTCGTCCGACGGAGCCACGCTGACGAAGCAGGCCGACGGGTCGATCCTTGCTAGTGGGACGCGGCCCGAGAAAGACACGACCACGATCACGGCGACATCTACTCTGGCAAATGTCACGGCGATCCGACTCGAAGTGCTGACGGACGACAGCCTGCCGATGCGCGGTCCCGGCCGACAGGACAACGGCAATCTGCACCTGTCCGAGTTTGAAGTCTTTCAAGTGGGAGACGCTGCGCCGCTGGAGATCGCTCGCGCGACGGCCGACTTCGATCAGGCTGGCTGGGAAATCACCAAGGCCATCGACAAGTCCGAACCGACGGCGTGGGGCATTCATCCGCAGGAAGGGCAGTCGCATGTGGCGGTGATGGAATTGAAAGCCCCCCTCACCCTAACCCTCTCCCCCGCAGACGGGGGCGAGGGGACAAAGCCAAGCACTCTGACAAAGCCTGTCGCGTTGAAGTTTGTCCTCAAACAACTGCACGGTCGGCAGCATCTGATCGGCCGCATGCGGGTCGCCGTCACCGACGCCACGCCACCGGTCAGGCTGGATGCCGTGCCCGAGAAGATTGCGGCGATCCTGGCCACTCCGCGCGAGCAGCGTTCCGAAACTCAACGTCTCGAGCTGACAACGTATCAACGGTTGAAAGAGGTCGAGCATGAACTCGCCTCGCTACCGAAGCCGTCTCTGATTTACGCCGCTGCCGCGAACTTCGAGCCGGACGGAGGGCTGCGGCCTCCGCCGGGACCGCGACCGATTCATGTGTTGCATCGCGGCGACATCCGCCATCCGCGCGAGGCCGCTCTGCCGGGAGCACTCGGCTGTGTGAAAGAGCTTCCGTCGCGGTTCGAGTTACCCAACGCAACCAACGAAGCAGTGCGACGCGCTGCGCTCGCGAAGTGGCTGACGGATACGCGCAACCCGCTGACGTGGCGTTCGATCGTGAACCGAGTCTGGCACCACCATTTTGGTCGCGGCTTGGTCGGCACGCTCAACGACTTCGGCCACATGGGGGAGACGCCGTCGCATCCCGAGTTGCTCGACTGGCTCGCGGTCGAGTTCCGCGATGGCGACCAATCGCTCAAGCAGCTTCACCGTTTGATCGTGACGAGTGAGACGTACAAGCAGGCATCGACTCTGCCTCGTGAGTCTGCTCCTGTCCTCTCTCCCCCGTCTTCGGGGGAGAGGGCTAGGGTGAGGGGGCCGAGCGGTGATGCGGACTCAACTGCTGAAAAGAAAAAAGAAGAGAAGACCCCTCACCCTAACAGCCTGTTGAAAAACCGTAGGATGGACGCCTCGTCCGTCCGTTTCCAATTGTTTTTCGCTCGGACGAGGCGTCCAAGCTACGTTTTTCAACAGGCTGCTAACCCTCTCCCCGCCGAGCCGGGGCGAGGGGACAAGGCGAAGACTCCGAGCTCCATCGACGCCGACAACCGGTTGCTGTGGCGGATGAACCGCACGCGGCTCGATGCCGAGTGCGTGCGCGACGCGGTCGTGGCGGTCTCGGGGCGGCTCGACTTGCGGATGGGAGGGCCTTCGGATCGGCAGTTCGATCTTTCACCGGGCATCCACGTCACGCCGAAGATCGACTACGCGAAGTTCGATCTCAACAGCGACCTCGGCCGACGACGCAGCGTCTACCGTTTCCTGTTCCGCACGCTGCCCGATCCGTTCATGGAGACGCTCGACTGTCCGTCGGGAGATCAAATCACGCCCGCTCGCACGACCAGCGTCACCGTCCAGCAGGCCCTCGCACTCTGGAACGACGCCTTCATCGCGAGGCACTGCGAATTCATCGCCGCGCGCATCGAGAAAGAGGTTTTCAGCCGTCAGCCGATCAGCCAACAGCCGTCAGCCGAAGAGACTTCTTCTTCCGTCAATGCACAAATCCATCAGGCCGTCCGCCTGATCCTCTGCCGCCCGCCGACGGAGGCCGAGTCACGCGATCTGTTCGAGTATGCGAGCAAGCACGGCCTCGCCAATGTCTGCCGTTTGCTGTTGAACTCGAACGAGTTTCTGTTCGTGAACTAATGATCGTGACTTGGAGAGCGAACATGAGAACCGAACTGAATCGACGCGAGTTCACTCAGAGTCTGGGAGCGGGTTTCGGCACAGTCGCGCTGACCGACCTCCTCGCGAACTCGGGCGCATACGCCGACGAACCGCAGGCCGATCTGAACGGCGGCGTGCATCATCCGGCCAGGGTCAAGCGGGTCATTCAGCTCTTCATGAACGGTGGCGCGAGTCAGATGGACTTGTTCGACTACAAGCCCGAGCTGTTCAAACGGACAGGTGAGAAATTCGATCCCGGCGACGGACAACTCGTCGAGGCGGCGACCAGTGCGCCGGGGAATGTCCTCAAGCCGCCGTTCGAGTTTCGTCAGCACGGTGAGTGCGGGAGATGGGTCAGCGACCAGTTGCCTCATCTGGCGAAACACGTCGATGGCATGGCCTTTCTGATGGCGATGCAGTCGCGCACGAACGTGCATGGGCCGGGAAGCTATCTCATGAATACGGGCTTCATTCTGCCGGGCTTTCCCTGTCTGGGGGCGTGGGTCAGCTATGGCCTCGGCAGTTTGACGGACAACCTGCCGACATTCATCGTGCTGCCGGATGCACGCGGGTTGCCCTACAACCAGAAGGGAAACTTCAGCGCGGGGTTTCTGCCCGTGTCTCATCAGGGGACAACCATCAACACGGGGGCCGCCGAACTGATTGCCGACTTGAAGGCTCCCGCGTCGGCGAAGTTCATCACCCCTGAAGCCGATCGCGAGGGACTGGCTCTGCTCCAGAAGTTGAATCGCGAGCATCTCGCGGCCAGCGGCGAGGACTCTCGGCTGGAGGCCCGCATCAAATCGTATGAGCTGGCCGCCAAGATGCAGCTCAGCGCACCGGAAGCGTTTGACGTTGGCTCGGAAACGGCGGCGACTCAAAAGGCGTATGGCCTCGACGAGAAGCCGACTGAAGATTTCGGGCGGCGCTGTTTGCTCGCCCGTCGGTTGGTCGAGCGGGGAGTCCGCTTCGTACAGGTCTGGAGTGGAGCGGGCGGCGCGTCGAACAACTGGGACAATCACACGAGCATCGTGAAGGAGCTGCCTCCAATGTGCGCGTCGGTCGATAAGCCAATCGCCGCGCTACTCAGCGATCTCAAACAGCGCGGGCTGCTCGACGACACGCTCGTGCTGTGGAACACTGAGTTCGGGCGGATGCCATTCTCGCAAGCCAGCGACGGTCGCGACCACAACGGCGGCTCGTTCGTCGGTTGGATGGCGGGAGCCGGTGTGAAACCCGGCACGTCTCACGGCGAAAGCGACCCGTGGGCCTGGAAGGCCGTCCGCGACGTGACGACCAACTACGACTTCCACGCGACGGTGCTGCACCTGCTCGGCATCGACCACGAGCGACTGACCGTCCGCCACAACGGGGCCAACCGCCGCCTGACCGACGTGCATGGACATGTCGTGCGAGCGGTCCTGGCGTGAACTCCACGTCAACCCGAAGCGTAAGCGAGGACGAACATCGACAGCGTTCATACCTCGCACGACCATGAATGACGTGTCCGAGGCGAGCCGTGTGCCGTCAGGCCACGGGTTTCCTGTGACGATTAAGGAACGGGAGCGCAATCACTACGTCCGAGAATGGCAGTCAGGTGCGTGTCACCGTTTTCAGAATGTCACCCTGATTTGCAGGATCGGCAGACTTCCCGATCCCGTTTCGATTCTTCGCTCTGTCATCTTTCTGCCGCTCTCTTTCTGTCTCCTTCTTCCGGCAAGACTGAAGCGGTGAGACAGAAAGAGGGCGGCAGAAAGATGAGGACAGTGAAGCCCGAGCGAACTCTCGGACGAAGTAAATGCACCGCCCCTAAGAACCCGCAGCCTGACGGCTCGCGGCTCGCCAAGCTTTCGCTCTTCGCCGGTCCCAATGCGTCCGAATACGTTGGGGAACGACCGTCCTCGCTTACGCTTCGGGTTGGTGTGAGGAGTTCGTTCTTTCCTGCTCCGCGTCGATCTCGGCATGGCAGTCGAGATAGAAGGTTTCGACCTTGGCTCGTGCCCACGGAGTTTTTCTGAGGAACTTCAGGCTGGAACTGATACTCGGGTCGTGCGTGAAGCAGCGGATCGGGATGACGCGACCCATCTCTTCCCAGCCCCAGTAATCGACCATGCGTTCGAGAATTTTTGCTAGCGTGATGCCGTGGAGCGGAGCGTTGGGATGGTCTGGAGGCAAGGTCAAAGGGCTTTCTCAATGATTCCAAGCGGGAACGCGGTCGGTCAGTCTGGTTCAGTCCTTCGACTTCACTGGGCGGAACGGATAGACCCACGACAGCAGCGGATGGACGTAGCGCGTCTGCACCCAGATTTTGCCTTGGCCGGAGAAGCGACAAACGAGGCCCTCACCGCCGAACAGAAAGTTTTTGATCGTCTTCGTGGGGCGTGAGCCGGGCAAGACGACGACCTTGTAATCCAGCGTGTCTTCAAACGCGACGATGTAGCCGGTATCGACGACGTACTCATCGGCGACATCAATTTCCAAGATGGCTCCGAAAGAGTTGAAGAAGAGATCACCCGTCCCGTGAGCCTTCAGCAGGACAAGTCCATGCCCGCTGAAGAAGCCTTTCGCCCCTTGCCACTTCGCGGACAACTCGACTCCCTCGGAATGGGCGAGGAACGCGCCGCGCTGCAGATAGAGTGAGTTGTTGTCCAGCTCGTAGTGCATCATGTCACCGGGGATGCCGGGTGCGAACAGCACTTCGCCCGGTTCGGTCTCCGCCGTGAACGTGTTTACGATCAAGCTCTCCCCCGCGAACATCCGACCGAGAGCCTTCTTCCAGCCTCCCTTCAATCCCGCCTTCATCTTCAACGAGGGAGTCATCGACGCCATCGCGGCCGGTTCGGAGTAAACCGTCTCGCCCGGCTGCATCCGCACGGTGACGATGGCGAAGTCGGGACGCTGGGAAATCTCGAAGTCGAGCTGGCTCATGCTGACCTTCCTCTGAACTGAACGTGACGCGCGAAAGTTGAAGTGTGAGCGGATCAACGTAGGGTAAGCGTCTCGCTTGCCCGTGTTTGCAATGAGACAACGTGTTTGCAATTTGAAAACGTATTCGCAATGAGAGAACGGGCAAGCGAGACGCTCACCCTACGTTGACACCTCAGCGGGCCTTGAGCTTCGGGCCGATCAGCTTGCCGAAGTTGGGTGGGTTGTGACTCTGGCAATACAGCTTGCCCTGACCTTTGAACTTGCAGACCAGCCCTTCGCCGCCGAGGAAGCTGCCGATCAAGCTGCGTCCCGCTTTGACGATGCGGAACTGGAGCGTGTCCTCGAACGCGACGATGTGTCCGGTATCGACGATGTATTCGCCATCGACATCCACTTCGTAGATCGCACCGAAGCTGCTCAGGAAGAGCGATCCCTGACCGCTGCACTTCACCCAGAAGAGACCCTCACCGCTGAAGATCGCTTTGCCGAAGCCCTGCCAAGTGGCGTCGATGGAAATCCCCGTTTCGCTGGCCAGCCAACTCGAACCCTGCACCACCAAGGAGCCGCCTCGCAGATCGTGATGCACGACATCGCCGAGCATGGTCGGGCCGATGATGAGCGTTTGGTCGGGGGCGTGCGCGGTGAAGTGATTCAGAAAAAAATTCTCACCCGCAAACATCCGCTTGAGTCCCTTGAGCAGCCCGCCGCTGCCTCCTTTTTTGCCCGAGGTCGTTTCGACGGCGATCCCGGTCGTCATGGCGATCATCGCGCCGACTTCACAGGTGATGGTTTCGTTGGCACTGAGCGACAGCTTGGCCACCGACGCGGCGGGGCGAGCCAGAATCTCGTACTGCATGAGACGAACCTCTCAAAAGAGATGTTGTGGGGAAGCAGGTTTGGTGGTGTGGGACCGGTTGTTGCGAGGACCGTTCGGAAGCGGAGTGCGAAGTGAGAAGTGCAAAGTGAGAAGTGATTAGTGATTAGTGCAAAGTGCAAAATGTCAGAAGGGGCCGATCGGAATCACTTCTCACTTCTCACTGTTTTTCAGCCTTCAGCGACCGTTCAGATGTGGGCGTTCATCCACGCCGTCAGTCCGGTGAAGTTGCGGGACTGCATGTAGATTCGGCCGGGGCCGCGGACTTTGGTGACGAGACCTTCACCGCCGAAGAAACTCGAAAAGATGCCGCCAGCCAGGCCGACGCGGATGTGGATCGTTGGCTCATACGCGACGAGATGCCCGGTATCGACGATGTACTCGTCCGTGATTTCCTTCGCGAAGATGCCGCCGTAGCCCGAGAACCAGACGCGGCCGTGGCCTTTCACCTTCAGTCGAAACAGGCCCTCACCCCCGATGAAGCTGGCTAGTCCGGCCCAGCCGAGCCCCAATGACACCCCCGGCTCACATGCCAAGAATGCACCGGGTTGCAGGAAGAGCGTGTTTCCTTTGAGTTCGATCGACTCGATGTCACCGGGCAATCCTTGTGTCAGGACCAGTTCGGCGGGCACGGTTGAAGAGAACTCGTTCACGAAGAGTGACTCACCGCCGAAGATTCGTTTCACGATGGCACCGAACACACCGCCGCTCCAGCGAGTGCGCATCTCGACGGTGGCACTCATGCTGGCCATCGCGTCGGCTTCGGCGATGATTCGATCGCCCGGTTGCAACCGGACCAGAATATTGGCAAACGACGGACGGTTTCGCGTGATGGCTTCCATCAGTGGTCCTTTGCAACGAGAAGTGGGCCAGCCGGTGAAGTAGGCCGAGTACCGAAGAACAGGGGAAAGTGGAGCGAGAAAGCCGTGACCAGAGCGGTCGTCAGTTGTCATCCTGCAACTGTTTGAGGTGCTGCTGCACATCGTTCCAGTCGATGGCGAGCGGACGATATTCCTGTGCCCCCAGCTTCGCAAGCGCACCGCGCACAGTGGCGATTCTCTCCGCAAGTTGCGGGTGCCCGACGAGCCATTTGATCGCATCGGGGATGTCTCCAAAATCGTCACGCAGCATTTCCTGGAAGCTCGTCATCTCCAGCGGATCAATGGCAGCGGCGTGGAGCATCTGCAATCCGACGAGGTCCGCTTCCGTCTCCTGTTCGCGGCTGTGACTCTTCAGCGCGGCCGATCGTTCCAGCTCGACCCCGATCGCCACCAAACCGCCCACATCACCGACAAGCAGCTCGATGGCGACCACGATTCCGAGTGACTCGGTGAGACTTTTAAGATGGTGACGTTTGATGGCATGAGCCATCTCGTGGCTGAGGACTCCCGCCACTTGCTCCGCCGTTTTCGCTTTGCGCAACAGTCCCGTGAAAACAACGATCTTTCCACCGGCGAGGCAGAACGCGTTGATCTCGGGTGAGTCCAGCACCAGCACTTCAAACGTGAGGCCCTTCAACTCCGAGTGCGGTTCCAAGCGGGCGACGATGTTGCTGACTGCCTCCACGATCACCTTGTCGGTCACCCGATGTCCTTCGAGTTCCATGGCGTCGAGCGTCAGCTTGCCGATCTTGGCATCGACACTGACCGGAACAGCGACGATCGCCGCCTTGGCGATCGCGATCAGAGTGAAGTAGCTGCCGATGAGAAACAGCACGAAGACGACGGCTGAGAGGCACAGCCCCGTTTGCCAGCGAAAGCTCTCCGAACGACGCAGGCCGCGCACCGCTGAAAACTGTTCGGCCAGTTCGCCTCCCGATTCCATGTCGAGGGCGGCGGGGAAGCGGCGGTCCTCACAAAAGAGGGTCAGTTTGCGATCGGGCGTGCGGCAGAAGACCATCCGCCCGGTGGCACCGCCGATATCGAGTTGGCAGTCACGATAGAGGATTCCAAATCGTTGACCGGTCGAAGTGAGGGCCACCAGGCCGCTGGTGCTCAACTCGATGATGGCACTCGCGCGGCCCCCTTCAATCTCGTCGCTGAAAACCCCACCCTCGAATTCCGCTGGTCCGTACATTTGAATCTCCCGCCACACGCCCACGCCGAGTCGATCAAGGTTCTCACGTCGCGCGGACTGACACGCAGCGCGACGCGAGTATGTTACGTTCACTCTGCTCACTCTTCACGCCACCGGTTCCACAGAGAGAACGTCACCGCCATGCTTGCTCGAATCCTCGAACCCGAAGTGATGGACACGGCTGTTGAAGCACACGACTACAACAGCATGGACCACAGCGCTGTGAACCGTGTGTTCGTGGATGACCTGCTCACTGCAGCCGCTTCCGTTCCCAGAGGCTCGTCGGGAACGTGGCAGGTCTTCGACGCCGGGACCGGGACGGCGCTGATTCCTCTGGAACTGATGAGCCGGTCGCTCGCCGCCACCATCACGGCGAGCGACCTTGCCGAGCAAATGCTGATCGTCGCGCGGGCCAATGTTCAAGCGGCCGGATTGACGGACTCGATCAAACTCACGTCGAGTGACTGCAAGCAACTGCCGGAGGACGACGCGACGTATGACATTGTCATGTCGAACAGCATCGTGCATCACATTCCCGAGCCGTTCGCGGTGCTGCGCGAACTGTGGCGAGTCCTCAAGCCGGATGGCCTGCTGTTCGTGCGAGATCTGATGCGTCCGGATGATCTCGCCACACTCGATCAGATTGTGCAAACCTACGCGGGCGATGCGAACGCGCACCAGCAGCAGATGTTTCGAGACTCGCTTCACGCCGCGCTGACGGTTGGAGAAGTGCGCGACTTGCTGACAACAGTCGGCATCAGCCCGGACGCCGTTTGCGCGACAAGCGATCGCCACTGGACGGTCGCCCTACGAAAGTAGGTTCCCTACGCCACGCGGTTGAAACTGACTCGAACAGCGTGTTGAAAAACCGTAGGACGGACGCCTCGTCCGTCCGTTTCCGAGCGGTTTACGCTCGGACGAGGCGTCCAAGCTACGTTTTTCAACAGCCTGTTAACAGACCGCCGTCAGCTCTTTGAGTCGCTCGTGGATGGCGGCCATGCGTGTGAGGTGCGTTTCGTTTGACAACACGGAGGCGAGTCCGTTCGTCCCCAAGTCCGCTGGGAAATCGACCCAACTACGGCAGCCTCCGAAGTGAGGGGACTGAGGCATGCGTAGCGGTTCGACTCGACGATGGACGCGGACCAGCAGCGCGAACAGGCCGGGTGTTCGGTAGTGAAACCGATCATGCAGCGTTTGCTCGGACCAGATGTGCAGGCCGTGCAGTCGTGGTAGCAGCGTCTCCTCCCGAATCTCGATGACCTCTTCGACAACGGCGTAGTTGCGGAGCACCAACATCCCCGCCGCCGTTTCCGCTGCGAGCCATTCGTCCAGCGACGGTTGGGCTTCCGGGGCGAGGACTCCCGGCTGCTGATGGAACTCCGTCGGGAAGAGCCAGAACTCGCGATGCTCGACACGAAAACCATCGCGGCCCTCGTGAATGCCTCCTTTGCGTAGGATCAAACTCTGGCGACCCGAGTCGAGGGCTGCACAGACGACGCCCCACTCCTTGAACGCGAAACGATTGGAAGATTGCAACGGACGCTCCTGCGGACGAGTTGGCTGGACGTGGGGACTTCAATATTAGGCACTTCAATATTAGGCACGGTCCCGTAAATCAGCCGCAGGGCGCTAGCAGCCTGTTGAAAAAGGGAGGGCGAGGCTCCCGCCGAGCCGTGTGCGTGAGGAAAGTCGCTTGTTTCTCGCGGCTCGGCAG
>JAYTGQ010000101.1:0-2700 GCA_043733345.1 Schlesneria sp. | reverse complement strand
CAAACGCCCCGCACTTATGCGTGGAATATTCTTTAGATGTTGCGTCGCTGAATTGTTCAACTTGTGAATGGGACATTTTTTTCCGAACGGGCCATAATCGTCGGTCTTCGTGTAGAACAGAATGTGGTCCGAGATGTTGCCGAACGTATGCCGCGTGTAGTTTTTGGTGTTGCACTTTTTCCGCGTGATGAAGTTGCGGAACTGGCTTCTGCCGAAGACTTCGTCCATCACCAGCTTGATCTCAAAGACCATTTTTTGGTCGAGGTGAACGAAGATGGACGCATCGTTCGCCATCAACTCCCGCAAGACGATCAAGCGACGACGCAGGAACTCGATGTACCCGGCCCCACTGAGGACATCCTCGTAGGCATGTTTGGCGTCACGATCCACGAACGCTTGCGATGTGGCATACGGCGGGTCGATGTAGACGCAGCGAACCTGTCCCCGAACGCCATCATCCGTCATCAGCCAAAGCATCGTGCCAAGATTGTCACCTTGGTAGAGACGATCCGTCGAATTGGCGGAATGAATCGGACACGTCACCGGTTCAACAGCCGATAGTTCGAGGACGCGATCTGCGGCCAATTTGCCTTCGTAGCTCAGTTCAAACTCGCCACCTTGTTTTGCGCGCTTCGACGGGACTCCGGTTGCCATGCCTATTCCTCCAGCCATTCGGCAGAAATTCGTTCCGGAACCATCCGCAAAGTGACAACGCGAACCAAACCGCGACCGTTATTTTCAATGGCGGCATAGTCCCGCCACATCGAACCGAGCAGCAAACCGGGACCATCGTTCAAGAAAACCACCTTCAACCGCCCGAGTCGCTTCTTCTTGGCAAAGGTGAGTATCTCGGCGGCACATTCGCGATAACCACCTGTGCGGTCATCTTCCTGTGATCCACCCCGATCACCGTCGTATCGCGCGAATCCCACGGCGACGACCTCGCCCGCTCGCCGAATCACGAAGTCTGCCGGGCGGTCCGCCTTCGGATAGTCGTCCCAGACGGTTCCCAATCGAATGTCTCTCCCAGCCCGCTCAGGTCCGGTAATTTCAAACATCGAAAGCTGCGTGCGAATCATGGCAAAGAATCGCTCCGTCAAATCGTAGCCCTTTTTGCCACGATCCTTGTACTCCCACAACAACGCACACAGAGCTTCATCTGGCATCGGCCGCGACGTGAATGCTCGCTGCACTTCCTGAATCGGGCGGAACTCGTCGGCGAACCGCTCACAGATGGCTGAAGCCTGAGTCTTCTTCTTCAACATCTCGACGGAGAGCTAAGGGCTGACGTACTTGCGAAAGACACGAGCCAATTGGATTCGCATCCATATTTCGCCGACACCGCAGATGTTCATGAACAACCGCGTCGATGACTCGGAGTGTTTCAGCAACTGACCAAACATCACGAGAACCGGCTGATACAAATTGCAGGCATTGGGAAGGATGTCAGGGTAGTACTCACCCCCGGCGAGCGTGATCCAGTTCGACGCATCCGGCCAATAGTCACCGAAAGATTTGGGTTGGGGCATGAATCAATTCGACCACTGAAAAAATGAAGAACAGGGGCACAGGCTCATGGTACAAACACACCCCATGAGTTTCAGCCCGACCATCAAATTAAGCTGAGTGGCAGCGGCGGCGGGGTGGCACGACCAATGTGAGCCGTGAATTAGTGTGGCACGCCCTGAGTCTTCGAAGGGGCGTGGGCTTTGCCAGTGGAGGCACTCTTCCACGCCCTTCGCAAAGCCTCAGGGTGTGCCACCCAGGGTGCCGTCGGGGCCGAGAATGAGCCGCGAGGGAAGCGTGCGATCCATCTCAATCGGAACGGGAGTCAGCCCCGCGTACCAGCGGGCGCTCGACCACTCCCAATCTGTGGGGCGTTCCACCAAACCTCGCCGCACGGGATTCGCGTGGATGTCGTCGATCATCGCGTGAACGGTCGCGATCTCGAAGGCATTTCTGTCGCAGCCGCCTCCGGGTTGCCAGAACCTGCGTCGATGCGAGTCACCTCGCGCACGGTCATCTTCGCCAGCCATTCCGGGGCGTGCTCGGCAAGATCAGCAAGGGCCGGACGAGCCACGTTCTCTTTGATCCGCCCTCGAATCTGTCCGGCCGACGCGCGGGCCAACATCTGTCGATATCAAGTAAACCGGGCGGCGTCAGCCCAATGGCACTCACTTTGTAACCCGCAGCGTCAGCGAGGGAGTCAAACACATGGCGAAACAGGAGGAACTCCCTCGCTGACGCTGCGGGTTACTTGCCGTTTTTGACAAAGTGAGTGCCATTGGGCGTCAGCTCCTGGATTCTTCGTGCGGAACTCAAGAGTCCGGAGGCTGACGCCCAATGGCTCACCAAGAGATGTTTCCCAAAAGTTCTCGACCTGACGAACACGAACGTGGTGGACAAGTACCAACCCAAAATTTCTGCACGGGGTGCAGACGCTGCCACGCGTCAACCTGACCGGCACGCACTGCACCGCCCCCGGCCTCGCCGCCCTCAAAGCGGCCCTCCCCAAATGCAAAGTCATCGGCCCGTGAGTCGCCCTCATCCAAGTAGCCCTCATCGCTCCGCGTGAGGGAAGCCGAGCGTGCGAAGACCGCTGATCCACAACTCAGCACCGAACTCGCGACCGGCTTTCTTCACGCGGAGCGATGAAGGCTACTTTGCCAAGCCTGCAAATTCTCGACCTGACGACTACGA
>JAYTGQ010000100.1:0-7522 GCA_043733345.1 Schlesneria sp. | reverse complement strand
TCGCGCCGGCCCACCATGATTTCTCGACGTTTTCCGCTGGTGGGCCGGCGCTCGAAGCGAGCTTGTCCCACCCTACTGTGAAAAAGGCGATGGCCCTGCGTGGGATGGCGAGTTGGTTGCGGTCTGGCTTATGATCGATCACGTCTTTCGCGCGGTCTTTTTCCAGTGCTCATCGGTTTTCGTTCGCAGCTCTTTCGTCCTGCGGCCACTCATTCTTGGAGCGTTTCATGATCTGCATTTCCGTCACTCCCGAATCACGTCAGCTCGCCAAGGTCGATATTTACAACGCCGCCAATCAGTGCGACATCGTGGAAGTTTGCCTCGACCGGCTCCATAAAGAGCCGGATGTGAAGGACATGCTGGAAGGCTCGAAGAAGCCGATCCTCGTCTCGTGTCGCCAACGGGAAGAGGGGGGCAAATTCGAGGGGACCGAAGACGAGCGGATGGCTCTGCTGCGACAGGCCATTCTTGCCGGGCCGGCTTACATCGAGTTGGATCCGATCACCGCACAAAAGATCCCGCCTTTCGGCAAGACGAAGCGCGTCATCAGTTTCTCCAGCCTCACCCGACCACTGAACAACGTCGAAGAGGCGTTTGACGATGCGGTTCGTTGCCGCGCCGATGTCATCAAATTCACCTGGCCGACAGAGACACTCGAAGCCGCCTGGCCATTGCTGGCGTCCGTCAGCCAGAAGCGGGCATTGCCTGTGGTGGGCTTGGGACTCGGACGCTGCGGTTTGACCTTCTCGCTGCTCGGTCGCAAGTACGGGTCGCCTTGGATTTACGCAGCTCTCGAAAAGGGAATGGAAGCGTTTCCCGGACAGCCATCCGTGGGCGACCTCGACAACATCTATCGCTGGCGCGAGGTGGATTCCAAGACACGGTTCATTGGAATCGTCGGGACAGACATGGCCGAGCAAGCCACATCCAAAATTATGAACGCGGCGTTCGACAAGCTCGGCATGAACATGCGTTGCCTGCCACTCGAGTTTCAATCGCTCGATCAGATTCCGAAGATGCTCGACATCCTCAAGATTCCCGCCATCATCGCGACCCCGTCGATGGGCCGCAAAATCATGGGCTTGGCGACGAAGGGTGACGAGGTGGCGATGACCTCGCAGATGGCCGATGTCATCATCAAACAGCCCGATGGCTGGCAGGCTCACAATCTGATCTGGAAGGCGGCGCTGCGGGCACTCGAAACCAAGATCGGCAAGAAGACGCCCGAGGACCGGCCGCTCGATCGCAAGAACGCGATCATCATTGGATCGGGTGGGCTGGCGATCTCACTGGCTCACGGCATCAAGAAACGCAACGGGCTGGTCAGCATCGCCTCGGGCGATGACGTGGAAGCGCAGAAGATCGCCCAGTCGGCAGACATTCGTTTCGTCCCGAATGCCAATATGTACGAGACGCTCGTCGATGTGATCGTGATCACCGTGCCGAACATGGACCACGGCTCGAAGAAGTCGCCGATCAATCCGTCGATCCTGCGCTCCGGCATGACGATCATGGACCTGAGTGAACTCCCCGCCGATTCGCCGCTGACCACCGAGGCCCGTGAACGCGGCTGTAAGGTCGTCGAACCAGCCGAAGTCTTCGCCGACTACATCGGCACGCTGTTCAAGTCACTCACCGGGCAAGAACTGCCCGCCGACGCCTTCGCTGCCGGGCTGGAAGAGTAGGCTGGGCACTCCTGCCCGTCCGTTCTTCGCCGCCAAAGCCGGACGGGCAGGAGTGCCCAGCCTACGACGCTGTTCTTAATCTCGCCTCCGAGGAAACTCGCCCGATGAGTCCCCCCGCCTTTCTCGGTCTCGGTGAATTGCTGTGGGACTGCTTTCCCAATGGACGCTTGCCGGGCGGTGCGCCTGCCAACGTCGCCTTTCATGTGCAGCAGCTGGGGCTGAGCGCCGCGACCGTCACGCGCGTCGGTCGCGATCCGCTCGGCGATCAGATTTGTGAGTTCCTTCAATCGCAGGGCTTGAGTCTCGACCTCGTGCAGCGCGATGCCCTCCACGGAACGGGGACCGTCACCGTGGAGCCGACTTCCACCGGGACGACGTACACGTTTCTGCCCGACTCGGCGTGGGACTTTCTCACCGCGCAACCGGAGCTGATCGTTGCGATGCAGTCCGCGCGAGCCGTCTGCTTCGGCACGCTTGCCCAACGCTCCGCCGTCAGCCGTGAGACGATTCACGATTGTCTCGCTTCGGTGTCGAGCGACTGTCTCGTGGTCTACGACATCAATCTGCGGCCGCCGTTTTTTGAACGGGCTTGGATCGAGAGATCGTTGCGGCAGGCGAAGATCGTCAAGTTGAACGACGAGGAAGTGCGGACGCTCTCACAGATGTTTGCGACCGGCCCGAGCAACGACCTCGACTACGCCCGCGACTTGCTGGCGACTCATCCCAAGCTGGAGTTGGTCTGCGTGACGCGCGGAGCCAACGGCTGCTTGGCCGTGAGTCGCACCGAGGTCGTCGATCTGCCGGGGAACGCCGTACAAGTGGTCGATACCGTCGGAGCGGGCGACTCATTCACGGCCGCCCTCATCCAGACGCGACTGGCCGGCTGGCCGCTCGCGCGGTCTGTCGCATTTGCGAACCGAGTCGGCTCGCTCGTCGCCAGCCGCCCCGGCGCGATGCCGATCCTGCACGAGGAACTCGCCGCACTGCGCCGCGAGTTTGAATAAGCAGCGTCAGCGGCAATCGCCCACCCATTCCGAGCGGGGGACGTGAGTCCCCCGGTTCTTTGATCCCCGGTTTCGTGCGTGCCATCAGATCGAAGAACCGGGGGACTCTCGTCCCCCGCTCGGAAGTCAACGCGACTCACGTCACTTCAACGTCTTCACGCGGACATTGCGATACCGGACGAACTGCTTGGTGAAGTCGCCGCCGCCGTGAACTTGCAGCGCGATGCTTCCCGCGTCGGGATGACGCTTCTCGGTATCGGTGAACTCCATGAAGCGAACCTTGTTCACCCACGTCGTGATTTTGGGCGGGTTCCCTTCGATCCGTGCCCGCAGTTCGTTCCATTGGCCGTGCTTCCAGAAGGCGGGCCAGTCCTCGGCCTTGATCGGACAAGGAATGAGCGACTCCTTCGCCTTGATCTTGGTCACTTCGCCCGTGAAGTCGAAGTTGCGGTGATGAATCCCGCCCGACAGGCCCTCACCGTAGATGCCGGCCAAGTTGCCGTTGTCGTGGTAATCGACCATGTACTGATACGCCTGTCCCCGCTCATTGCTGCGCAGGAAGAGGCCGCTGTCGGGACCGTAGTCGTTCTGCATCTCAACGATCACTTCGAAGTTTCCAAACTGCCGGTCGGTCAAAATGATCCCGCCATTGCCGGGGAGATCCTGACTCCCCACGACCGCTCCGTCCTCCAGCACCCACTTGCCGCCGGACGTGTGCATGCTGGCACCGCTGTGGCCGGTCTGAGTACTCACATGCCAGCCCTTGAGTGACTTGCCATCGAACACGACTTCAAACCCGGCGTCATCCAGCTTGTCCACAGGGAACTCGGCCGCAGCAGCCACGACGGCGGACATCACACAGAAACTCACAACCACGAAACGCATCATCGGGGAACCTCTTTCAAGACGGGCAACAGGGACGGGACAATTGGGGCGAGCGGGGGGAGCTGTCTGACCCATACCAACCCGAAGTGTGAACGAGGACGAAGTCTATCGCTGCCCTCGTTCACACTTCGGGTTGGTGTCTCAATAACCCACCGCCGCCCCATCCTTACGAGGGTCCGTCGCTCCGTGAAGCGTGCCGTGAGCGTGGTCGATGAGGATTCCTTGATAGCCGCCGAACGAGCCCGTCGCCTTGCCGAGCTTGTGACCCAGCGCCTCCAGTTTGGATCGCGTTGCTTCCGGGAAGCCGCTCTCCAAGTAGAGCGTTCCGCCGTGAGGTTCTTCGGCGAGGCCGGTCGGCGTCGCGGAACCTCCGTGGCGGATGCGGCTCGCGTCCCCCGCCATTTGCGGGTTCATGCCGAAGTCGATCATGTTGACCAAAATCTCGACATGCCCTTGCGGCTGCATGTCGCCGCCCATGACGCCGAAGCAGAACCACGGCTCGCCGTCCTTCGTGACCATCGCCGGGATGATCGTGTGAAACGGTCGTTTGCCCGGCTCGAAGCGGTTCAAGTGATGATCGTCGAGCGAAAACAAGTTGCCTCGGTTTTGCAGCGCGAAGCCGACGCGACCCGGCACGACTTGCGAGCCAAAACCAAAGTAAAGGCTCTGAATCAGCGAGCAGCAGTTACGGTCCTTGTCGATGACGGTGAGATAGACCGTGTCGCCGTGTTCCAACTTCGGATCGCCCGACGCGACGTTGACCGCGGCCTTGTTGAGGTCGATGCGTGCGCGTTGTTTCGCGGCGTACTCCTTCGAGATCAGTTCGCTCGTGGGGAGCCGGTTGAATGCGGGATCGGCATAGAACTTTGCTCGGTCGGCAAACGCCAGCTTCTTCGCTTCCGCAAACAGATGAACGTACTCGGCACTCTTCGGCCCGAGTGACTTCACGTCGAAGCCTTCCAAAATATTGAGCATCTGCAGCGCGGCGATCCCTTGTCCGTTGGGAGGCAACTCCCACACGGTGTGCCCGCGATACGTGGTCGAGACCGGGTCGAGCCAGTCGCTTTTGTGTTCGGCAAAGTCGCGCAGGCTGAAGTGACCGCCGTTCTTTTCGCTGAACGCGACGATCTCCTGCGCGATGCGCCCCTTGTAGAAGACATCTCGCCCTTCGGAGGCGATCGCGCGATAGGTCGCGGCCAATTCAGGCAGCGCCATGATCTCACCGATCTGCGGAGGCCGCCCGCCCTTCAAGTAGACGCGCTGCGAATCGGGCCACGGCGCGAAGCTTTTGGCCGCTCCCTGCCACCCGCTGCCAATGATGTCGCTGACGGGAAAACCCTGCTCGGCGGTGTCGATGCTGGACTGAAGCAACTCACCCAGCGGCTTCGTCCCGAATCGAGACCGCAACGTTTCCCAACCATCGACGCAGCCCGGCACCGACCACGACAACGGCCCGGTCTCGGGGAGCTGTCCCTGCGCGTCGGCCTTCTCGCGCAACATGGCCCGTGTCAGTTTAAGCGGACTCCGCCCCGAGGCATTCAGTCCGTAAATCTGCTTCGCCTTGTTGTCCCAGTAGATGACAAACAGATCGCCGCCGATGCCACAGCTCATCGGTTCGACCACGCCCAGCATCGCGTTCGTCGCGATCGCCGCATCGGCCGCGTTGCCCCCCGCCTTGAGAATGTCCAACCCCGCCTGAGCCGCCAATGGCTGACTCGTCGCCACAATTCCATGCTTGGCAATGACAACCGAGCGACTCTGATGAGCCTCCTTTCCCGGCCGGTCATACTCGGCAGCAGACACGTCACCCGAGTGGCTGCGATCAAACATGCACATGGCTCCGGTCATGAGAAGCGAAAAGAGGATGAATGCCAAAACGGGTTGCGGGCTGAGTCTCACAGTTGTTGCTCCTGTTCACTGAGGTCTGGCGTTCCACTCTGACGGCGTTCGTCCCGAGCCGCAACGCCCTCGCGCAACGACTCTGCTTCGACGACAACGGTGTCCGCAAACCGGTCGCCCCACCGTTGGCGGTACGGCGACAAGACGCAACTGATCGCGGCCGGAATGGGTGTCAGCAGTAAAGGGATGTCGAGCCAGACTAGCGCGTCACGCAGAATCGTGCGGGCCAACCCGCAGGGGCGCAGTGTGGTTCGCAGCGTTCGCAAACCGCACAACCATTTTCCCGGAGTCACGCCCCAAGCTCCTTCGACCGCGACCAGTGCAAACCACACCGCCAGCGATCCGAGCAACGACCATTGCATCGTCGCGTACGCTGAGAAGTAGTAGGGCCAGTTGTTGCGGATCAGCATGTTGTAGTTGCCCTGCACGTTGTTGTGCGGAATCGATCTGACCTGCGTTTCCAGCCGCGAGAGTTCATGCGCCACGGCCACGGGATCGGCGGTGCTGATCAGTGAAGCGGAGTACAGCACCATCGGCAACAGGATGAGGGCGAGATCGACACCGCGAGCCACTGCCCGGCGTGGGACAGCCCCGTGCGTTGCGGAGCCATGCCCCGACACAATTACTCCGTCCTCGGCTGCACGCGGCCGGAACCAACTCATCCCACCAACGATCACCACGAGATGCGTCAGCCAAGCCGCACCCAATGCCAGCCCTAATCGGACAAACCACCCAATCATCGGCCACTCATGACCCGGCAAACGATGCGGCAGCTTCCGCAGGCCGGTCTCATCGACGGCAAACACATCCGCCCCCTGCATGGGATCGATTCCCAGTAGAAAGCACTCGTCATGGTTGGGTGGTGTGACGATGATCGGGTACGACATCAACTCGCTCGGTAAATCGCCGATTACATCGAAGCGATCTCGTGCAGTTCGCATCCAGACGCGGGACTTGTGCGGTCCTTGAGTGACCCCGTTCTGCTGAGCCTGCCAGCCAGAGGCGATCACTGGAACACCACCAAGGAGACTGGCGGAATGAAACGGCATGTATGACTTTTCGCCCACGTATTCCCAACCACTGGCTTCGGGGGGAGTGTTCTGGGGGAGCAAGGCGCTGACCGAATCCTCCCGCGTCTCGACGAACTCGAACCCCTCGCGGTACGCCATGAAAGTTCCAAATAAATCGAAGTGGACGAGGTGCAGATGCCCCTGATCCGGAATGACAATCAGCTTCGGAGTTGAACTGCTCGTTCCCGGGGTCGCAGGCTTCGTACTCGCTCGGGGGGCGAATACCTTGCGATCCCGACCGAGATTGTCCTCCCACAGCCGATCTCGGCCTGGCAGAATGACCTCCGACCCATCGAGCCATTGGTCCTCGACAAGATGCACAATCCGATAACGCTCGGGTTGATACTCGCGAACCGACGACAGCACTCCGTCCTGCACGAAATAGTTGCAGTCGAATGTTCGCGAACCAGAAGGCCCGTAATTGAGTGGCGGCAGAGAGGGGGCAGTTCGGAGCACGGACTGCCCGTCTGTTTCGTAGACGGTGCCCCAATCGGAATAACCGCCAATGATCCACAAGCGGTCCTCTGTTGCCACCATTTGAACGGCAGTGATCACATCGAGTTTCGTTTCTTGGTCCTCGCCAGTCTCGATGTTCCGTCGATGAATGAGCATGCGGCGTTTGTAGCTGCGCGTGTTTGGCAAGATTGTCGATACGGCGTACCAGAGGTTCCCCTTCCAGATCGTTGCGGCCTGGTACTCGTGTCTTGGTCCCGGAAATTCAAAGTACTGACCGCGTTCAAGAATCAAGCCGCGCACCAGCCAAGCACACAGCGCACCGCCGATGACGAGCGACGTGAGAATGATCAGGCCCAAGACGACAGGCTCGTGAATCGACTTGGGCCTCATGGCGGCAATCCCCTTGATTGGGCGAACAATTCCGTGAACGACGAGACTTACACCTCACGCGGCTCAAAGTGAGAGGTTTCCGAGCGGGGCGGCGTCAGCCCCCCGGTTCTTCCAAAGCGGGCTTACGCCCAAG
>JAYTGQ010000099.1:0-18604 GCA_043733345.1 Schlesneria sp. | reverse complement strand
ATAGAAGCCTGAAGCGCGAGCGCAGGATGCCGCAAATGCAGACGAATCAGGCTCAGAAATCCTTCGCTCGCGCTTCAGGCTTCTATTTTCAACAGGCTGCTAACCCTCTCCCCCGAAGACGGGGGCGAGGGGACAAGGCGGAAGACCGAAAGCAAAGGTAGAAGACGACAGCCATGAACACCGACGAATTCAAACGCCGTGAAGTGAATCGACGCCAGTTTTTGGGGCGCAGTGCGCAGCAGGCGGCGGGCGTGGCGGTCGGAGTTGTTGGGTTGGCGTCCGGGGTGGCGAGTGGTTCGGCGGGGCGAAGTTCGTCTCCGAATGAGCGGATTGGCGTCGGCATCATCGGCGTGCGGAATCAGGGGCGACTGCTGGCGGGGGAGTTGGCGAAACTGGCCGATGTCGAGGTGCGGTCGCTGTGCGATGTCGATGAGTCTCAGTTTGCGCCGGCTGTGCAGGCGGTGGTTGAAGCGCGGCAAGACTCACTCTCAAAGCCTCCGACGACGGAGCGTGATTTCCGGCGGTTGCTCGATGATCCGGCACTCGATGCTGTGGTGATCGCGACGCCGGATCACTGGCATGCGCCGCTGACGCTGCTCGCGCTGCAAGCGGGCAAGGACGTGTATCTCGAAAGCCCCGCGACGCACTCGGTCGAAGAAGGGGCCGCGCTGATCGAGGCGGCTCGCAGCGGAGAGCGCGTTGTGCAGGTGGGGCTTCAGCAGCGCAGCGGCTCGCACTTTCAATCGGCCATTCAGTTTGTGCGGTCAGGGAAACTCGGGACGGTGCGGATGGCGAAGGCTTGGATCGTGCATCGCCGCAAGAGCATCGGCCGTCGCGCGGAGTGTGAGGCTCCGGCGCAGGTGGACTATGCCGCGTGGCTCGGTCCCGCTCCCGCGCGAGCCTTTCAGCCGAACCGCTTCCATTTCAACTGGCGCTGGTTTTGGGACTACGGCGGCGGTGAGCTGGCTCACTGGGGCGTTCACATGCTGGACGTGGCCCGTTGGGGATTGAATGTCGAAGTCCCGCAGCGCGTCTCGGCGGTGGGAGGCAAGTACTCGTTCGACGACGATCAGGAAACGCCCGACTCGCTGTCGGTGCAGTACGACTTTGGAGCGAAGTCGATTTTGTGGGAGCATTGCTTGTGGTCGTCGCACAGCCCGGAAGGCCGCAGTTCGGGCGTGGCGTTTCATGGCGACAACGGCACGCTGGTCGTGGACCGCGGCGGCTGGAAGGTCTACGACCACCAGGAGACTGTCACCGCCGACGCCTCTGATTTGCAGGCGGCTCATGTGCGCAACTTCATCGACAGCGTGCGGTCTCGCGTGGCTCCTGCCGCCCACATCGAAGTCGGCGTTGCGGCGAGCAATCTCTGCCACTGGGGTAACACGGCGTATCGACTCGGTCGCGAGTTGGTTGTGTCGGGCTGAGGCGAGGAACGCCGTGGCATCGTCGAAGAGATGCCTGACGCGCAAGCGAAAGCGTTGGGAAAGGCTCTTCTTCGCTTGCGCGTCAGGCTTCTATTTTGGGAGCAAACGGTAGAGAGGCACTTCTTCGCTTGCGCGTCAGGCTTTTATTTGGGAGCAAACGGTAGGACGGGCAAGAGTGCCCGTCCTACGAGTCCACAACCTGCCGATCACGTCACCGCTGGCGACCATTGATCCGGCCTCGTTGTTGGCCGAGGCGCTGGACGGCGTTGGTGCCCGCGTCGAGTGAATCGGCTCCTCCTCCTGGATAGAAGAAGTTCGACAGTCCGATCACGGCGGGGCCGAGCAGGAACAGATAGACGGCTGGCATCAGGCAAAGCACCGTGGGAAAGAGCAACCGGAACGTGGCTTGGTTGCCCTTCTCATCGGCTCGCTGGCGGAGGCTTTCGCGCATGGTATCGCTGTAAGTGGTGAGCGCGTCCGAGATACTCGTTCCCATTCGTTCGGTCTGGATGAGCAGGGACGTGAACGAGTGGACTTCGGGGAGGTCCACACGCTGGCCGAAGTTTTCGAGCGCCGTGTGCAGGTTCGAGATTTGGGTCTGTTCGGTGACGATCGCCAACTCTTGAGACAGGGCCGGGTAGACGCCACGGAAGTCTCGTAAGACGCGGTGCAGCGCGTCGGGGACGGTGAGTCCTTGGCTGACGCACATGTTGAGCATGTCGAGCAGGTCGGGCATGGCTCGCCCGATTTCCAGCTTGCGTTCCTCCGCTTGACTGCGAATACGCAGCATCGGCAAGGCCCAGCCGAGCATGGGGCCGACGATCAGTCCGCCCATCGCCCACGGTTCGAGTCGCGGTGGCGCGATGAGCAGTAACGCGCCGAAGACCACCAGCGCGAGCATCATGTAGACGTAGCGCGTCGCCGAGAGATTCTCGACGGCGTGCGGTGAATGGTAACCTGCAGCGAGCAGGTCTTTACGGGCCTGTTCACGCCGTTCTGACGATTCCGGAAGCAACGAGGCGAGGGCGGGATTCAAGAGCGAACCGAACTTGCGATCCGAGTCATCCATGCCGGGAACATCTTCAGCCAACACGCGCGGCATGGGTGTGGCGTAAGAACGGCTGAGAATGCCGCGCGGTTCGAGCAGTCGGCGGTCTTCCCATGTGGGGGCGGCATCACCTCGCAAAATCGTGGACGACGAGGCGGCGATGTAGGGCTCGGGAATGCGGCCGGGTTCGGGTGTCGCGGTGATCGGAGCCGGCGGAGGCGTGTACGAGGCGGGCGCGGGGACTCTCTCGGCGGGTGTCGTGCGCGGAGGTGGCACAACCGCAGACGCCACGGAGCGGGGCGGTTGGAGATCGTTCCGCTCGACAGTTGTTGATCGACGCTTGGCCCAGATGCGATAGGCGAACGCGACGATGAGGACGCTGCAAACACCGTAAACGACGGGGAAGAACCAGGGAGGGATCATCTTCGCGGACTCCTGCCGCCAAGGTGGCTTGGCTGGCGATCAAACTTTGTTCGGTGAATTCGATTCGGAACGGCCTGTTCAGGCACGTTGTCGTTTAACCGCGTGGGCAACGCCCCGCGCGGATGGGGAATCAGAGTCCAACGCCGCTTGACGCGCGGGGCGTTGCCCACGCGGTTAAACGAGCCAAGTGGAATCAATCTCACGGATCAGGCTTGTTGGCTGGACTTCAAGATTCGCATGATCCAGATGGCCCCGATGATTTCGAGGCAGATGGCGAGGATCGTCGAGTTGCGGCCCCACGACGAGGACAACAGTTCGGTGAGATAAGTCGGCTTGCGGACGACGAAGAACGTGAGCACGGCGGGTGGCAGCACGAGCATCAGGATGGCGGTTGCTCGGCTGGCAGCGGTCGCGGCGCGGAGGCGACCTTGGAACAGCAAGCGGTCGCGCACGGTGCGCGACAGTCGTTCGAGGACCGTCACCACGTCACCGCCCGTTTGCTGTTGAACGGTGAGTGTCATACAGAGCAGGCTGAGGGTCATCAGTCCGGTGCGATGCGGCAGATCGCGCAGCGCATCCTTGAGCGGGATGCCCATCTCGACGCGACCGGTGGCGAGTTTGAGTTCGGCTCCCAGTGGATCGGGCGTATCGGAGGCGACCATGGCCAAACTTTGTTCCACGCTGCGTCCGGTCTTGGCCGCGCGCGCCAACTCTTCGAGCATCGGCGGAATCTGGCTACTCAGTTTGTCTTGGCGTCGCGTACGAGCGACGGTGGTGAGCACGATCGGCAGGATGAAGCCAATAAACGTGCCCAAGGCCGCCGTCAGCAGGTTCTCTTGAATGACGAAGATCAGCCCGCCCAGCGCGACGCCGGTACAAAGGCAGATTGCGAGCAGCATTGATGGCGAGAGACCGAGTCCCGACTGGAGCATCAAGTCGTCGAACCAATTGTTGATCTGGTCGGCCGTGTCGTCACCGCGTCCGGTTCCGAAGGTCTCGCGCTCTTTCAGGATGCCGGAGAATTCGGATGCAGGAGTGGGCTGTTGCCAAGAGGATGTGGTTGCGGCCATGGGAATAGTTCCGGGAGAACGGTCATTGGTCATTGGTTGCTGGTCATTAGTTGCGAGGTGTTCGTGGTTCACTTCCACTAATGACCAAGGACTAGAGGGCATTTCAAAACCGGTTTTTGCCTCGAAAAACTAGCCCGACGCGCAAGCGAGGGCTGAACATTCGATCACGGTGAAGCCCTCGCTTGCGCGTCGGGCTAGTTTTGAAATGCGTTCTAGTGACTCTCCATTCATCTGAGCGGTCGGTACTCGCGGTTGGAGTTCAATTCGCGGGCCGAGAACATGAGCGACGGAATGTCGTGGCCTCGGCTGGCGAGGCGTTTGAGAGCCTGTGGTTCGTAGCCGGTGGCGTAGAAGGCACCTCGTGCGCGACCGCCCGCGTCCACGCCAGACATGCGGTAGACGAAGATGTCTTCGAGCTGATAGGCCCCGTCCTGGCAGCCGCACAGTTCCGAGATACGCATCACTTTTCGTTCGCCGGTCGAGAGTCGCATCATGTGGATGAGAATCTGCACGGCCGACGCGATGTATTGACGGGCGACGACCGTGGGAAGTTCGACGCCGGACAGAGCGATCATCAACTCCATGCGGTCGAGAGCATCGCGGGTGTCGTTGGCGTGAACGGTACTCATCGAACCATCGTGGCCGGTGTTCATGGCTTGCAGCATGTCGAGGACTTCGCCACCGCGCGCTTCGCCGACGATGATCCGGTCGGGTCGCATTCGCAAGCTGTTCTTGAGCAGATCGCGTTGCGTAATTTCACCGCGACCTTCGACGTTCGGCGGTCTCGTTTCAAGAGCCACCACGTCGTTCTGTTGCATCTGAAGTTCGGCCGTCTGCTCGATGGTGACGATGCGTTCCGTCTCGGGAATGAACCGCCCGATGTTGTTGAGCATCGTGGTCTTGCCAGCACCCGTACCGCCGCTGACGACGATGTTCATGCGGCCTCGCACACAGGCGACCATGAAGTCGGCCATTTCGGGAGTCAGCGTGCCACCGCGCACCATGTCCTCGAACGAAACGCCCTTCGACTTGAAGCGGCGAATGGAGACCGTTGGTCCACGTAGGGCGAGCGGCGGGATCACCGCGTTCAGACGCGAGCCATCGGGAAGCTTGGCATCGACCATCGGCGAGACTTCGTCGATGCGCCGACCAGCTCGACCGACCAGCCGTTGGATGAAGTGGATCAGGTGTTCGTTGCTGGCGAACCGAATGTCGGTGCGTTCGAGTAGACCGTTGCGTTCGATGAAGACGCTGTCGGGACCGTTGATCAGCACGTCGCTCACTTCGGGGTCGTTCATCAGCGGCTCGATCGGACCGAAGCCGTAGATCTCGTCCATGATCTCGCGAACCATCGCCTCGCGGTCGTCGGGCGGCAGATTGACCGACTGCTGTCCGCAGAGGTGCGTGGCCAGAGAACGGAGCTGCGAGCGCAACTCACGTTCGGGAAGCAGCCCCGCTTTGGAGAGGTCGATCGCATCGACCATTTGCCGGTGCAGGCGCGTCTTCAGTTGTTGAAAAGCCTGTCGCGGATCGACGATGGGCGGGGGTGAGGCTTGGGCGATCATGGCGTTTTCCCAGGTCAGGAAGCAGGGGTCAGGGGGCAGTGTCGGTGTGAAGTCCGGCTTAGCTTTGTTAGCCGGACTTCTCTTCGGTCAGACTCTCTCCGGAGAGAAGTCCGGCTTTCGGAAAAGCCGGACTTCGAGACCGCTCTCGGCGTCGGAGATCAGTGCGTCAGTTGCAACTTGTAAATGTAAGGGTTGGCGGTGCCGGTGGAGGTTTGTTGAGTGTTGGCTGTCGGTCCATTCGAGAGAGGACTGTTGGCCGTGTGTTCGTTGGCGGAACCGGTGTGGTACGGGGACTGATCTTCGAGCAGGGCGGTGCGCGTCGCGAAAACGCAGGGCTGAGCGATCAACTCGCAAGAGCCATCGACTCCGTCCCGGATGGACAGCACGCGGATCGCGACCAGACGCACGCACGTCGCCTCCCATTGGCGAGTTTGTCCTTTGAGGCTGGCGTCCGAATAGAGCAAACAGATGCGAGGCTCACCGATCAAGTTGTCGAGGGCTTCGCGATCGTGGTGATTCAAATCGGCAGCGGCAGCGAGTTGTTCGGAGTGAGTCGTGGAGACTCGCAGTTCACCGTCGAAGTCGGCGAGGTCGTCTGTCGTCCAGCCGGACGCAAACTGTCTCGCAAGAGCTTCGTCCTGCAAGCCGGTGCCAATGTCGAGGACGAGCAGGTTGGGTTGGTTCGATTGTTGTGAGTTGCCACTGCTGCGGGATCGGCCTGGAGTCCGCAGCACGATCTCGGGGATGCCGTCGGCACCGGAAAAAACTTGGCCGGATCGAGACTCGTAGGTGAAGTCGTCTCGCCCCCGACGAGCCTCAATCTGCTGTTCCCATGTGTCGGGACTTTTTCCGGCGGGGTCTTTCATCCAGATGGCTAGAGGTAAGGCGGGGACCGGTGTCCCGCCGAAAGGTCTCACCCCGATGATGCGGTTGTCGATCGACGCTTCCACGCGCGACGCGACATCACCCCACGGGAGGCCGGTCACTCCAGAGATAAACAGTCCGACGGGGTTGTTCGCCCGGCGCGACCGTTGAGCAGTGACAACGACCGTCGTTGGGTTGTCGTCCGATTCATCGAAGCGAACCTGTTTCTCGTGTTCGTCCAAGACGAGATGGCCGAGTCGCACATCGCCTTGAGGTTCGGAGTTGAGTTCCACGGGATGACCTGCGACACGGTTTTCACTCGCCACCCAAGCGGCCGCGTCGCGAGCGGCTTGCAAGCGTTCGGAGTGATTCGGTTCGAGTCTCAACAGATCGTCGTTGGCCAACTCACGACCAGCGGCTAACGCGGCGGACTCGGCAGCGGCGGTCAGTTCGAGATCGGCGGCATCGAGCCAGAGTCGATCGAGGATGAGTGCGATGCCGCTCATCACAACGATCAGCGCCACGGCGACCATCGGCGTGGTGAAGCCGCGGCGGCGAGAGAATCGCAGTGAGGGAGGGCGGAGTCGCAACATGGCACACGATCGGGAAGGGGACTGTCGAGGAGTGCAGAAACCGGACTCCACCGGGACAAGCCCGGTGGGGCGTGAAAGCCGGGATCAGTTGGGCAACGTCATTGGCAGTGAGGCCGTCGGCACGCGCGCTGCTGGCGGGTTATTCTGCTGCTGCTGCTGCTGCTGACCGGGTTGATTGATGCTCGGTGTTGGCACGCTTTGGCGACCGTTGTTCGGCGAAGCTCCCGGCCCACCGTTCGTGTTGGAAGGATCGCTGGGGGGGAGGTAGTAATTCCCGCCACCGTAACCGTTCGCATTCCCACCGGCGTTGGGAACCCCACCGACATAGCCGCCGGTGTTCCATCCGTAGCCACCGCCGCCGGAGCCGCCGCTCAGCAGTTTTCCTTTCTCATCGAACTGGACCGTGATGCGGCTATTGCCGCGATAGATCTCCGTTTGAATCGGGTCCTTCGGGTTGACCGGTTCCTGCTTCTTCAGCCCGAGGATCTCGAACAACGTGACGCGCTCTTCGTTGGAGAGAGCCAACCCGCCATCACCCACCGCGTCAGAGGGGTTGTAGGTCAGCGTGAGTTTGCCGCGATCTTGAGCCAGCACGACGATGTTCGTCTGGGCTTGAGTCAGTTCGAGCGTGACGTGATTGGCACCGCGATCGACGCGGCTCTGGGTGAAGTTGCGGTTGATGGCGAGGACTTTCACGCCCTCAAACAGTCTCATGGTCAGCCCACCTTGGAAGGTGGAATCGACCACACCCGCTCCGCCGCCATTCGCGGTGAAGAGGATGTCCACAAACTGCCCCGGCTTGATCATGCCATCGACCATCGCGACGCCATCGCCGACGAGGACCGAGACGGCGCGCATACCGTCAGCTACTTCCAGCGGCGGAAGTTCGCCGGGTTGATAGAGCTGATTGGCCTTGATCGGCGTGGCAGCCTTGAGCGGTCCCTTGGTCACGCGGCCGATGATGACTCGGTTGGCGAGCAGCACGTCGCTGGCCAATTTATCGCGAGGATACTTACCCATTCCGAGATGGTTCTCGGTGATGATGGTCCCCGCCGCGACATCGGTGACGGCCATCGGCACGTCACGCATCGCAGGCGGAGCAGGCGGCTTCTCCTGTCCGGCCAGCATGGTCTTGGCCACATAGCCCACGACCAATAG
The DNA here is from genome assembly GCA_043733345.1 of Schlesneria sp. Lineage (GTDB taxonomy): Bacteria > Planctomycetota > Planctomycetia > Planctomycetales > Planctomycetaceae > Schlesneria. The sequence goes on along the minus strand of JAYTGQ010000099.1, from coordinate 10,456 downwards.
CCCGACAATCCCGAACATCACCAAAGTCAAAGTGGCTGGCGTCAGTCGTCTCACTTGGAATCCCCTCCCGGTTGTCTCACGTAAATGGCAGCGACGGTTTAGCCCGTCGAAGACTGTCGTAGCGAACGACCGGCGTTGCCTGTGTTGTCACTCAATTTGGAACGAACGATCTCGAACGTGTGTGCGGCTCCGCGACCGCCAAGAGTTGTGCTAACGCAGATCGAAGCCTGACGCGCAAGCGAAGGACGCTCGACAACCGATCCTTCGCTTGCGCGTCAGGCTTCAATGGGTCCGCCTCTTCTTGCTGATCGCCTTATTCCCTGATCATCCGTGTTTCCGAGTACAGATTCCGTCCGTTCAGACCGACCCCGATCGGCCACAGCAAGTCGGGCGAGGCGGAACTCATCGGGACTTCGATCGACACCGCGACCAAGTCTCCGCTGCGATCCCCCAGATCGACCTCGATTTGAACACCCGCCTGCAACGACGGACTCAGAATGCGCCGGACTTCGGCCTCAATGGCTTCGTCCGTCGCTCCGGGCAGGCTCGCCTTGCGAGCGGCTGCGCGACTGGCTTCGACCACCAGGCTGCGCGAGTAAAACAACATCGTGAATTCAAACAGCCCGAGCAGCAGCACGAACAGAATCGGCAACGTCAGTACCAACTCCATGCTCAGCACACCGCGACGAACTCGTGGAGTTTCGAGTGGCATTGCGCGAGATCGGCTGCGAGTGGCAAGGCTCTGCATGTGGGTCGTGTTCATGATGTTGGTCAACGCTCCACCACTTGAGCCGGTTGTTCGGCAGGCTTTCGTGCTGGTCCGAGTTGACCTTCCTTAATGATTCCCGCGCCGTTGAGCAGCATCAGCAACCATGTGGCCATCGCGACCGGGATCGCGAAAGGCAGAATGCGTCGCTTCTGTTTCTCGGCGTAGGTCTCTGGCTTGGTGAGGGGCTTGCCCTTCTCGTCCGTCTTGCCTGTCGCCAGATGGTCGTGTTTCCACTTGCGAGTCCCATAGCGCAGCACCTTGTAAACGGTGATGACCACCACATCGAAGATCACGATCAGCGTGCTGGCCGCCATCATCATGATCGTCAGCTTTAAGCCCAGCCAAACGCTCAGTGCTCCGATCAGCTTGACATCGCCACCGCCACCGCCAGCCACCATGAACAGCAACAGGTACGTTCCGAATCCAATCGCAAATGCCGCCAGCCCATCTTGCAACCCGGGCAGCCCCCAGAAGGCAATCTGGTAGACCCAGCCCAAACCAAAAAAGGGCAGCGTCAGCTTGTTCGGAATCTTCCAGATCTTCGTGTCGGTATAGGCGGCGATGCCCGTCAGCAACCCGACTCCCAAGATGAACACGAGGTGCTGCAGCGTCCATTCAAACATGTCATTGGTTCCCGTCGGCTAGCCGACCAGCCGAAAAGTCTTTTCAATCGTTACTGCCCCGGCAGACAAAGCATTCGCGGCGACCGGTGTCACTCGAATTCTCTTCGCACGCCGAAACATCCAGTGTTGAAAACATAACACAGGTTTCCGGAACAGGCGGAAGACGTTGCCAAATCTCTGCTGTTTTGGTGCCCCTCACACACCGTACGTTCCGAAATGTTGCCGGGAGGCATCATCGAGTGAGTCCGTTTCGCCTCGTGAGAGCTTGCTTCTAACCCGGATGATTCACCACGGAAAACACGGAAAGGCACGGAAGGAAAGCAGAGTTAGAAGTTGCAGTCGATGAATCCCGTCGCACCCGAAAGACACTTCGTAAAACACCGTCTTGCTTCCACTCTTTTCCCTTCCGTGAGCTTCCGTGTTTTCCGTGGTTCTTCAGGAATCATGCGGGCTAAACCACTCGCGGCCGAGGCTGACACATTTGTCGTTGCGGCACACAAACCCGAAGTGTGAATGAGGAGGTGTGTTGCATTCCTCCGCTTATGCTTCTGGTTAGTCTCAGCCTCGACCACGCGCGGCCTAAACCACATGAGTCTCCCCAAGTCAGCATTGCTCTCACAACTGCTGCGATTCATCCGACCAACATTTACGACAAGGCGAGCCGGTTGTAGCGGCTCTAGGGATTGTGAGAGGCAGCCATCGCCAAGACTGGCCCGGTTCGGAGGCTCGATACATAATCCGCCCCGCGACGGAGGGTGTTCCTAATGAATCGGACAGCGGCGGTTTCTGCCGGACTATTTCTGGAGGATTGATGCTCGAATTTTTGCAGGCAGCGGAAGAGGCGGCACGACGGGCAGGACAGGTCTTACGGGCGTGGTCGTCAAAGTTCACCGTGAGCGAAAAGAGCCGCTCGAACTTGGTCACAGAAGCGGACTTGGCGGCTCAGCAGGTCATCCACGAATTCCTGCGCGGCCGCTTCCCCCCGCATGGCTTTCATGGTGAAGAGGGGTTGAACGAAGAACGCCCTGGTTCACCCTATCGCTGGGTCATCGATCCGCTCGACGGGACGACGAACTACGTGCATGGCTTCCCGTACTACGCGGTCTCGATCGGATTGGAGTGTGAGAAGAAGCTGATCGTCGGCGTCGTCTTCGATCCGACACGCGATGAGATGTTCTCGGCCGTGCGCGGTTCCGGCGCGACGCTCAATCGCCGACCGCTCAAAGGGAGCGACAACACGGAACTCGGCCAGGCGATGCTCGTGGCCAGCCTGCCCGTCGCGACGAGTTCCGAAGACCCCGCCGTGAAGCGTTTTTTGAAACTGATCCCGCACGCGCAGACAATCCAGCGCACCGGTTCCGCCGCGCTCAACCTCGCCTATGTCGCGGCCGGTCGCGTCGATGGCTTCTGGTCCACGAGCCTCAAGCCGTGGGACATGGCGGGCGGAGTCTTGCTGGTCGAAGAATCAGGAGGGCGAGTCACGCAGATTGATGGCTCGACGTTCGACCTCGAAGAACCGAACCTGCTCGCCACCAACGGCTCGGCCATTCATCAGGAGTTGATCGGGTTGCTCGGGGAGTGATAAGACATCCGAGCGGGGCGGCGTAAGCCCCCCGGTTCTTGGGCGTAAGCCCTTCATCAGAAGAACCGGGGGGCTTACGCCGCCCCGCTCAGAAACCTCTCACGTTAGTGTCGCGTGACGAGTAAGCTGGACTTCAGCACGGCCTCGTCGTCGCTCAACGTCACACCTTCGTGTGGACCCAGTGTCCTGCGTGATACCGCCACGCGATGAGCAGCGATCGCAAGATGTTGTCGGCTCCCATGCCGATCCACGCGCCGAACAGACCGCCTTGCCAGTGGACTCCGCAGAGATACCCGAGGCCCACGCGCACGATCACGTTGCCGACGAGTGAGCAATAGAGCGGGAACCGCGTGTCGCCCGCGCCCATCAGGCAACACGAGTAGACGATCAGGATCGCGTTGGGAATCTGATAGAGCGCCATGAGTCGAAACGCCGGCACGCCGACGAGAGCCACGGCCGGGTCGCGGTGCATGTGTGAGTAAATCCACGGAGCCAGCATGAAGAAGAGCAGCGTCATTAGTCCCGCATAGCCGATGCACTGGCGCACGGCCTCGCGCCCGGCTCGCCGCGCGCGATCGAAGTCACCCGCGCCGAGAGCCTGTCCAATCATGGAAGCGGCGGCGATGCCGAAGGCTTCGGCGGGGAGATACGACAGCGCCTCGATACGGACTCCGACGAAGTGCGCCGCGAACGCCGCTCCATCGAAACCGCCAGACGACAACCGCGAGATCACCATCAGGAATACGAAGTGCCCGCTCACCTTGGCGATCCCCGCGAGTGCCGCCGGGCCGCCGACGCGCGTGATGCGGCGAGTGGTGGCCGAGTCGAAGCCGAACTCGGCAAGACGCAGATGGAGTCTGGCTCGGCCCGAGAACAACAGGACCGCCATCAGACAGGCTCCGCAAACTTGAGCGATCACGGTGCCGGTCACGATCCCGGTGACACCCATCTCGGGGAACGGCCCCCAGCCCCACATGCAGGCCGAGGCGACGAGAACATTGACCACGTTGGTGAAGGTCAGCACGAGCAGCGGCGTGCGCATGTCGCCCGACCCGCGCAGCGAGGCCGCCGCAATTTGAGTGAACGCGGCGAAGAACTGTGACCACGCATCGAACCGCAGGTACTCGACCGCGATCCGATGCTGCTCGCCCTCCATCCGCATGAGCCAGGCGAAGGGACTGGCCAGCTCACGCAGCAGGCAAAAGACCACCGCTCCGACGAAGAACGACAGCGTGAGTGATCGGGCTGTCACGCGACGCGCCTCGGCGAACTCACCCGCTCCCCAATGACGGGCCACGATCGCATTGGCTCCCACCCCGACGACGCCAAAGATCACCGAACCAAGCCACGACACATACGCCGCCAGCCCGATGGCCGATGTTTCCGCCTTGCCAAGTTGTCCCGACAGAAGCGTGTCGAAAAAGCCGATGCCGAAGATCAGCAGTTGCTCGGCCAGCACGGGCAGAGCCAACAGAAACAAGTCTCGCTGCAGATGGTCCGTCGCCGGAGTCAGTTCAAGGGAAGGATCGGCAGCGGGCATGAGTGAACTTGTTTTCAATGAAGGCGATGCCTGAATAGAAGTCCGGCTTAGCTTTGTTAGCCGGACTTCTCAATGGGATGACTCTGCCTCACGCAATGAAGTCCGGCTTTCCGAAAAGCCGGACTTCAGCCACGCTGAATCATCCCAATAACCCAATCGCCCGATCAAATGCCGCAACAGTTTGATCGAGGTCCGCCTGCGTGTGAGCAATCGAAGTCATGCCGCTCCAGCCAAACCAATCGACGCCACCGAGCAGCAGCGCGCAGCGGAAGGCATGTTTGAGCGAGGCGGGTTGTTCGGCGTCGAGCATTCGGTAGTCGCCGTCATGCGGGATGAAGTCGTCGCCGGTCGGACGCGGACCACTGTAGTTCGGCAGGACGTGAATCATCGAGAACTCGCCATAGGCCACCACCGGCGCGTTCCGCTGCACGAAGAGTTCGTTCAACCGACGACGCAGTTCTTTGGCGAGATCATTCGCGCGGCGACACGCGGTGCCATCGGCAATCGCGTCGAGGGCTGCACATCCAGCAGCGGCCGACAGCGGGTTGCCGTTGTAGGTGCCGGGGTGCTTCATCTTCTTGCCGTACTTGTTCCCGAAGGCGATCGCGTCGAGCAGGTCCGCGCGGCCGACGAGTGCTCCGCCGGGCAGGCCACCGGCCAGAATCTTCGCGAGCGTGGTCATGTCGGGCGTGATGCCGTAGTGACCCTGCGAACCGCCCGGATGAACGCGGAAGCCGGAGATGACTTCGTCAAACACGAGCAGCACACCGTGGCGCGTACAGAGTTCGCGCAGCCCTTTCAGAAACTCACCGCGCACCGGGACGAGTCCCCAATGTCCGCCGGTCCCTTCGATGATGCAGCAGGCCGGTTGCTGCTGCCGGAAGGTTTCTTCCACGATCGCGAGGTCGTTGGGCGGGATCACAACGAGGTCGTTCAGCGTCCCCTCGGTGATGCCGGGCATCGACCAGTTGTCGGGTGTGTACGGCGCATACGCAGCGGGAACGAGCAGATCGTGCCAGCCGTGGAAGTGGCCGACGAATTTGACGACCTTCTGTCGCCCGGTCACGATCCGCGCGACGCGAACGGCCATCAGAGTCGCCTCGGTCCCGCTGTTCGTGAACCGCACCCGCTCGGCCGACGGCACCATGCGATGCACCCGCTCGCCCCATTCCAGTTCGAGTTCATGGCACGCCGAGTAATGCGTCCCGCGCGCCATCTGTTTCTGCACGGCCTCGACCACGGCGGGATGCCCATGCCCGAGCAACAACGATCCGTGACCGACCCAGTAGTCGATGATCGAATGTCCCTCGACGGAAGTCTTGCACGACCCGTGAGCTTCGGTCACATACACCGGAAACGGTTCGAGGTAACGCCCGTCATGCGTGACGCCACTCGGAAACAGAGCCTTGCCGCGCTCAAAGAGCTTCGCCGACTGAGCGAACTTCTCGTGAAAGGCGACTGTGATTTCGGCGGACACGTTTGCGGTCACCACTTCACTCCCAGACTCGACTCATTTCAGACAGGCGGGCCGACAGACCTGCTCTCCATTTCGTTCGGCCAAGCGTTCCCTTCCGCGCTGCTTGATGTCTTCAACATCGAGCGGAGCCACATCCCCACGTTCGATGTCGTCGAGTCCTGCTTGAATCGCTTCTCGTAACAACTGCCACCGCTGCCCGCGCACCACGAACGATTCGAAATCACTGGTCTGTTCAGAACTCAAGGGGGATCACCTATTCCGATAAATTCGTTGTGCCTCTTCATCCGTGCCCCGGCTTTGCCATCCGTGCTAAATCGGACTTTTGAAGACGCTGTCTTTAGCACGGATGGCAAAGCCGGGGCACGGATGAAGAGCAGAAACGAGAGCCGAGCATTTCACCAGCGGATGCCTGCAACGCGTTGTGTAGAGACCAACGCTTCAAACTCGGCAGGGATGGTTACGGACATGGTCAGGCTCCTGTACTCAATGCTTCACCGGCAGGCCGAAGTCGCCTTGCAGGTTGCGCCACATCGAGTGGACGTGGTTGGCGTTGTTTTGAGTGTTGTTGTACTCGATGACGAACGTCTTGCCTTGAACTCGGTAGTGGTGGCGTTGGTGCAGGTCGGGGTCGCCGTACCACGCGAAGGCGATGTTGTCCAAGCCCGCTCCGTTGATGGTCGCGCGGCGTTCTTGTTCGATGTCAGCGGGAAGGTTTTTGAGGTACTCGGACATCAGGTCTTGGAGCAGCTTCTTCTGGTCGGCGGACATCTGCGCGTAGGTCAAACCGACGGGAGCGTCGATGGCGGCTTGAGCAGCGCCGGGTCCGGGAACTTCATCGGGGGCGACCTTGCTCACCCAGCAGAGCTGCTGTTGATCAGGTGTGCAGAGCTTGAGGATCTGACGAGCGATGTCTTCTTCGGGGCCGAGGACTCGAATCTGTCGATCCTTGCCCGCTTCAATCGTGCCGGGATTGGCCCCGAAGAATTCGGGAGTGCTGGAGACAACCTTGCCGTCCTTGATACTGAAGTTGAGCGACAAGTGATGGCCTTCAACACGCCAGCCCCACAGGCCGGTATCGGCTGGTTCACCGAAGACGCTCAGGTAGTACTTGTTCGGATCACGACGATCGCGGCGGAAGGCACGTTCACCCCCTTCGAGCAGGTACAGAACTTCTTCGAGACTCATCACGTTCAAGGCTTGGTCGTACCCGGCGTCAGAGAGACCGCTGCGGATCAGGCCGAGTCCCGCTTGTAGAGCAGCGCCTTCGAGTGCCTTGAGCGGCAGTCCCTTGCGAGGACGCGGGATGAAGTGCCAATTCAAGCGTTCGGCATCGTCGAACTTGAACGCCGCTTCGGCCCGCTGTTCGGGAGAGATCGCACCGAGAAACGTCTTCGCGGCGGCGGTCATCGCCTGACCGGTCTTCGGTGCTTGAGCATTCTGAGCGACGAGCAATGCGGCCATCGCGACGATGACACTGGCGGACAAGAGGAGCTTCCGAGTTGCCATGAGGGGTTCCAATGAAGAGGGAGTAGGCAGTGGGGGATGTCAGCCCGATGGCACTTGCTTCACTAACCCGCAGCGTGAGCGAGGGAAACAAGGGAAACGTCTCTTGTCATCGCCCTCGCTCACGCTGTGGGTTAGTGAAAGCTTACGCTGCGGGTTAGTGGAAATTGTTAGCCCGGTGGCCAACCGAGGGCGCGGCCTCCGAGTAAGTGGACATGCAGGTGATCGACCGATTGCCCGCCGTCGGGGCCGGAGTTGATGACGGTGCGGAAGCCGTTCGTCAGACCGAGCTGTTCAGCCACTTTGCGGGCGACGACAAGGAGATGTCCCAGCAGCGCGGCATCACCATCCGTCGAATCGGCCAGCGATCGAATCGCCCGCTTAGGGATGACCAAAATGTGCGTGGGGGCATGAGCGTGAAGGTCACGAAAGGCGAGTGCCAATTCGTCTTCGTAGACAATGTCCGCCGGGATTTGTCGATCAATGATCTTCTGAAAAATCGTCATCCGACGGAGCGTCCTGAAGCGAGAAACGAGTGGCAACCAAGCGGCAACTCTGAAGAGATGCAAAGCCACTCACATGGCTGCGGCGGACGGTATCACGCCGCTGCCTGTGGCCGCAACCGACCTTTGAACCCACCCCCAACTTCAAAAATCTGGCCTATTCTTCTCGCCGCGTTTTGACTTCCCCGAACTCTGACCTAGGTTGGAACTGTACGACTGGAGATGCAGCCGAGGCGGAGTTCGTTCTCCCCGTGGTGTGCCAACACCGCGAATCCCCCGCCGGTGGCGAAGCTGCTCTCACGTGTGACCATTCAAAACTGCGAGCCAAGTTTGCGAGAGTCGTTCGGCACGACACAGAACCAAACAGGGAGACGATGCGCCATGAAGACGATTCCATTGAGGAAGAAGGATGCTCGCCGAGGTGCCGCGATGGTCGAGATGGCCCTCGTGTTGCCGGTGTTTCTCATGCTCATCTTGGGGATCATCGAGTTCGGTCGCGCGATGATGGTCTCCAATCTCGTCACGAACGCGGCTCGTGAAGGGGCACGCATGGCGGTGTTAGATGGCTCGACCAACGCAGAGGTGCAGACCGCCGTGCAGACATTCTTACAGGGTGCCATCAGTTCCAGCCTAACCACCTCGGACATCGGCATCACAATTACCGTGACTCCCGCGCCGGGCAACCCCAATCCCGCCAATGTTCTGGCCAACACTTCACCTCGCGACTTGATTGCGGTGAGAGTCGCGCTGCCATTCAACAAGGTGGCGTTGATCCCAGGAAAGTACCTTGCAGGCAAGACACTCACCGGCAACAGCGCGATGCGGCACGAGTGACGTAACCGGCTCAAGCCTGAATTGGGGAAGCCCTGAATTTGGTGAACTCAGTTGAGATGAGGCTGTAGTTTGGCCTCCCTTGGTCCAGACCAAGTATTTCAAGCGTCTTGAGATGACGCCCTCGCTCGTGTCGCCTCATCAACGCATTGTCCGTGAGCAACCCGCGTCAGAACTCGCCGATCACCTCGCCACCGGCGCGCGTTCCCAAACCGCGCCAGACTCGCAGGTCGATATTGGTACTGACCGAACGTGTCGAACCGTCGGCCAGAAGCGTGTTCACCATTCCGACATGATAGGCGCGCGAAGTGATGGCTCCGTAACTGGCCAGAGTCGTGTTCGATCCCTCTTGGCGCGAGGCGAAATCCACATCAAACAGCACGCCGGAAAAGGTCCACGCGACATTCGTGTTGGGAGTCATCGTCGTGGTGAAGCCGCTGTGATGAGCGTGGCCGTTGGCCCATTCGGTGTGGCCAGTGCCATCCGCCGTCGCGACCTGGATGCGATCTGTCAGCCCCACATTGACCGCTGCAACCACTTCGGCGAGCGATTGGGGAACGGCTGTTGTCGGAGGCGGTGCATTGCGCGTGTACGCCTGCCATGACTTCACTTCGGAGGCGAGCAGCGTGTTGCTGGTCCCGTCCTTGGCGTCTTCGAGCTTCAGGGAGCTGTTGGGATAGAACAGACCATCGCCTCCCTGTCCGGTGACAGGATCGAAAATGAACCACGTTCCAAAGTTGAAACCGTAGTTCGTCGAATAGAGATTCACACCCGAAGTGGACCGTGGCTGATTGCTCTTGGCGTCCGAGGGGCAAACATAAACGGGAACGCGTCGGCCGCTGACCACGGGGCCGTTGGTCGCACTCGACCACGTCTGTTGCAGGTCGATCTGGCTGAAAAAACTGGCTTGATCGAGGTTCGGCATGATCCGGCCGTGAATCGACCACGAACTGTTCGTCGTCACTGTGGGGACGATCGACATGCTCGGCGGCAGGCGATCAAACGTCGAAGCATAGTTGTGCAAAGCCAAGCCAATCTGCTTGAGATTGTTCTTGCACTGACTCCGCCGCGCCGCTTCGCGCGCCTGCTGCACGGCGGGCAACAGCAGCGCAATCAGCACGGCGATGATGGCGATGACGACGAGCAACTCAATCAATGTGAAGCCAGATCGACTCGGCTTCGACAGAGGGGACGACATTCGGCAACCTTTGAACGCGACAGGCGGGATGAACCTCACACGGCGTCAGGTTGCCAAGGCAAATGCGATGCCCGTCCGCTTTTTGAGTCGTCCCTCACTGAGTCGGCTCGACTTGGGGCGGGCGGCACGTGCGGCGCGGCGAAGAAATCGTCGTGCCGGGGAAGTTTTCGCCAGCAGGACGACGGGCAGACGGGCCGCTTAGGAACGGGTGTGCAATCAGCTCCCGAAGTGAAGTGAAGCCGTCTGCGATGAGATGAGCCGCAGGGCGCTAGCCCCGGTTCGAGTGACGCAAACCGGGGCTAGTGCATTGTCAACGCTAAGAAATGGGGTTGGGTGGCCGGGGCTGGACTGCTTGAACTTACCCACATTTTTACAATGTTTGCCAGGGTTAGATCGGAGTGTCGGTTAGGTCTGACTTGTTTGGTGGCTT
>JAYTGQ010000098.1:0-7527 GCA_043733345.1 Schlesneria sp. | reverse complement strand
TCAATCACTCCGGCTGGAAAAACTTCTCATGTTCGATGGACGCCATCCTGCGATTCTGTTGTTCGGAGCACCGGGAGTTGGCAAGGGGACTCAAGGAGCGATTCTGGGGCAGATCCCCGGGTTCTATCACTTGTCTTGTGGCGATGTTTTTCGCTCTCTGAACATCAACTCCCCCGAAGGTCGCGAAATCTATGAGTTCAGTTCGCGCGGGCAACTGGTCCCGGATGAGCTGACCGTCAAGATTTGGAAAAAATCGCTCATGGGGCACATCGCGATCTCGCGCTACAAGCCGCCGGATGAGCTGCTGATACTGGACGGCATCCCACGCAATCCGGCTCAGATTGAGATGCTCAAGGATACGATCAACGTCCTACATATCATTCACCTTGTGTGCGCCGATCTCGACAAGATGATCGACCGCATCAAACGTCGGGCGATCCGCGACAACCGAGCCGACGACGCCAATGAGGAAGTCATCCGCACGCGATTTGAGGTCTATCTTCGCGAGTCAGAACCGGTGATCAACGCTTATCCGGCTGAGATCATTTCTCAGATCGACGCGATGGCGTCACCTCCCGAAGTGCTGGTCGGCGTGCTTCAAAAATTGATCCCGGTGCGGAACACATGGCTGCAAAGCCTGCCCAACGAGCCATTCTGATCGGCTCGTGCGGTTCGCCCGACTGTGCCCAACCCCGAGGGCGAGCGCACGCTGTCCATTAAAGACGGCCTCGGTCGGAGCGTCCGGTCCATCCAACTCGATGTGAATGGCGATGCCGTCGTCTCCAGCACGACGACACACGACGTGATCGTCACCGTCGCAGGCTACGGCAACGTCCTCGAAACGAGCGTCGCGAATGCCCTCGGTCACACCTCGAAGCAACGGACTGACGGGGCGGGGCGAGTGATTCAGTCGATTGACGCGGAAGGTTTTGTGACCTCGTTCGAGTACGACGCGAATGGGAACCGGAAGAAGGTGCGTGATCCGAATGGGGTGGGGCAGGACTGTGTGTATGACGCTCTCAACCGAGATGTGTCGTGCAGCGATACTCAGGAGTTGTTGAGTAATCTGGCGCGCACGAAGACGTATGACTTGGCGGGGAATCTGTTGGGTCAGACCGATGCCAAGGGGAACACGACCTACAACTATTACGACGCCCGAGGCCGCCGGTTCGAGTCCAAGGACCGCAACAACGCCACGACCTCGTTCACGCATGACGCCGGTGGACTCGAACTCTCCATGACCGACGCCGAGAACCAGACGACCTCTTACGAATACGATCCGCTCGGTCGCCGCACCAAAATCGTCTGGCCCGATCACGTCGCAGGCCAAAACCCCGGCGACGCCCACTGCGGGTTCACGACAGTGGCCTACGACGCGGCCAGTCGAGCCGTCCTTAAGGCCGACCAACTCGGTGAGACCATCGCGCTCGTCTACGACCTGGCCGGAAGAATGCTGAACCGCGAATACCGCTCGCTGGCCAACAGCCCCGTAGGATGGACGCCCTCGTCCGTCCCGGCTGTTGGCCCCGGTGGTGGAGGTCAACCCAACACCCTCCAACCCGGCCCCCTCACCGACCAAGACACTTTTACTTACGACAACTCCAACCGAATGCTCACCGCCACCAAAGGCCGCTACTCGAACACCGTCACGAAAGGCCGCTACTCCAACACCGTCACGTTCACCTACGCCAGCGGCCGCAAGACAAACGAGTCCCTCACGATCTTCGGGCAGACATACACCGTCGGTTCAAGTTACGATGCCGCCGGTCGAGAGAACTCTTTGCTATACCCGGACGGCACTCAAGTGGCACGCACTCACACCAGTCGCGGTCAACTCGCTTCAGTCAGCCTCGCTGAGCCGAACGCCGCCGCCTCGTCCATCGCCACGTTCAGCTACGACAACGGCGGGCGCGAGACATCGCGTCTCTACGGCGGGGCGGCCGGGGTTGGAGCCGCTTTGGGCGAAACCCCGGTTGGTGGTGAGGTGTCGATCACAGGATTGACCAGTGGTCGTCAAGTAAACATCGCCCAACTCCCCATCACCGGGGCTTTCCGTTGGTCCAGCCCCGGCCACCCCACCGACCCCTGATTCGTCATCGAGTAACTTGGCACGAGCGGGGTGGCGCTGTTCAACCGTCCCTCTTCGAGGTGACAGTCCTTATTGATTCGGTGCGTTACCAGTACGGCTTCGAGGTCACTGATGATTGCGTGTTGGAAGAGTGGTTGTTTGCGTGGCCAAACGGAAAGAAACAAGTCTGGTTTGAGCGGGATGGCATTGAGTACAAGTTCGGAGACAACCTCAAGGGTGACAACAAGGTTGTTGAAGGCGTTACCAGGACGAACGCACTGTTCCTTTCCACGGCCGTGCAGTTCAATCATCCTCAACTTCATGCAATTTTCTCTTGGTTTCGAGCCATGCGTCCAATCAACTTTGGCGACTCGTTAGCCACAGTTCACACCGAACAAGCCATCGCTCGATTGCTTGAGCCTTCTGAGCAGCGATCTCTTTTTGATGATGAGACACAGGAAGATCCCCTCCCGGAGCGGTTCCTTACCCTTTTGCGGAGCGCCGACTTGGGGATCGTGGATTTGAAAGTTGAAAAGAGTCAGCCAATTGAAAAGCCACGTCGATCATCTCGCATCCAATTTCATTTGAAGCACCAGAGTGATGCCGATGAAGCTTGGCTGCCATTGGAACAAGAATCCAAGGGAACGCGGACGTTATTCCGATTCGCTTTTCCCATCTTGGAAGCCATTCGTGATGGCGGCGTTCTGTTGTGCGATGAACTTGAAGCCAGTCTGCATCCCTCGCTGGCGCAGCAAATCGTTCGACAGTTCAACGATCCCACGACGAATCCTCACAACGCGCAGCTCATCTTCACGACTCACGACACCAACCTTCTGGGGACGACACTCGGCGAACCAGCACTACGACGGGATCAAGTGTGGCTGACGGAGAAAGACCATCAAGGAGCAACAGTGCTTTATCCACTGACCGACTACAAGCCCCGTAAGGCGGAGAATTTGGAACGCGGTTACATTCAGGGACGTTATGGGGCCATTCCGTTCCTCGGTGATTTCACGATTGCGGCGGAGTGACTCAAGATGACCAGTCCTCGTCGGAACCGTGACCGAAAACCAAGTCGTCGGCAGCCATTTCGTGACCCGAAACCAACAATTCTGATCGTGTGTGAAGGTTCAGTTTCCGAACCCGAGTATTTCGACGGCTTTTGGCATGCGTGTCACAACACTCGCGTCACGGTTCATGTTTCCGATGACCACGGCGTGCCCTTGACGCTCGTGAGAATCGCGAAGGAACTCAAGAACGAGGCACTGGCACAGGCCAAGCGACAAGGCGATGACTTTCTGGCGTTCGACGCTGTCTGGTGCGTTCATGATGTGGACGACCATCCGCAACTTGACGAGGCTCGGGAGATGGCCGAAGCAAACAACATCGAGTTAGCGATCTCGAACCCGAACTTTGAGTTGTGGTTGCTGCTGCTGCATTTCAGAGACAGCCCCGGAATGCAGCATCGTGATGCGATTGGCAAAACGCTCAAACAGCATGTTCCCGACTTCGAGAAGCACGTCATTTTCTCGAAATACTCGGCGGGATCTGAGGAAGCCGTTGAACGTGCGAGGCGATTGGACCAGATTGCTGAAGGTCGAGGTGAAGCCGGGAGTAATCCAACTACCGGAGTTTACAAACTCACTTCATTGATTCGTGGAAATGGATGGGGCGGGGTGGCCCCCCCAACGCAGGAACTGTTCACGCGGTCTTGGCGGGAACGCTGATGGGCTTCACGCCCGGGCGAGGTTCTCGACGAACGACCAGCCGGTCTCCGGCGGCGTCGCGCTGTTGTGCGTCCTTCACCATCGCGTGCAGATCGTAGTTGAACTCGGCAGCGATTTGTTCGCGGATACGGCGGATCTCTGCCACGATCGGGTCAGATGACATCGTTGATCTCCAAAAGCTCTTGCGGTGTGCAAATCACGGGCGGTTCGCAGCTCAGTTCACGGCAGACAGATTCGATTCGCAGCCGCAGTGACGGGTTAGCGATGTGTTTGCAGTTCCACGTTAGCAAGTGTTGTACGCCGCTCAGTGCGGCAACCGAAATGTGCAGGGCATCCACGGTCGCTTTGGCAGGCAAGGGAACTTTGCTGAGCAGCGCTTGCGCGAGCGTTTCGACCGAGTCGCTCACTTCCAGAAGCGGAATGCCTTCGAGAAAGGCCAACCGCTCCTGAGCCGCTTGAGGATCGCCTCTCGAACATTCATTCATCACATAGCGTGACACGAACAGGTCGTATCGCTGCCGTTCGTTGTCCCACCAGTCGCGCGTGGTCTGCTGGTTGGCCGCGATCCGCAAGACGCCGCTCAGTCGCATGGCCAAACAGCTAATGACGCTCGTTTCGAGGTAGATCGACGGTTTCATCGCGGTTTCCTTGGCTCTGCTCAGTGGCACGCCTCAACTTCAACAGCGGCCCGAGCCGGACCACCCAGCCCAGTGTCTTCAGAGTAGGCTCCGCTCACCATGACTGAGCATCGCAAACAGATTCGGCATTTCCACGAACCGGGGGATTTGCACGAGCTGACGTTCTCGTGCTACTCACGGTTTGTTTCTTTGCGCGGGGCGCAGATTTTGAACAGAAGGGAACGAAGGGAACGAAGGGCGGAGCGATCCAGCAGAGTCAGACGGTATTGCCGAAGTCACGCGACTGCTGGGCCTTTGTTACCTTCGTTTCATTCTGTTCAAGTTTTGGTTGCGGCCGAAGACCGCGCGGGGCTATCGACGGATGCCATTGCTCACCAATGATGTCTGGCGCGAGAAGCTGTGCCGGTCCATCGACACGGCCATTGACCGTTGGCAGTTTCGCCTCGTCGCTTTCGTGCTCATGCCGGAGTACGTTCACCTGTTGGTCTACCCGACGGTGACGCCGGTCAAGATCGACCGTTTGCTGTCTGCCATCAAGCAACCGTATTCGGTGCGGATCAAACACTTGCTCGAAGCCGCTCGCAGTCCGTTGCTCGAACGGCTCACCATTCAGGAACGACCGGGCAAGGCGGCCTTTCGGTACTGGCAGGAAGGGCCGGGCTACGACCGAAACCTTTCGACGGAACGAGTCGTGCTGGCCGCCATCGACGACATTCACAACAACCCCGTGCGACGCCGACTGGCCGCCGAGGCCACCCAGTGGAAATGGTCGAGTACACGCTGGTACGCCTCGAATCGAGAACTGACAGACCCGGACCTGCCGACGATCCACGGCCTGCCTTGGGACTTCTTCGTCTGACACTGGCTGTTGTGACATTCGCGAAGACACTGGCGGCCCAAAGCCGCCGCCAGTGGCACCCAGGTCGGGCTACCCAAGTTTCAGTGTGTCAGATTGTTAGTGACCCGGCGACGGCCAACTTCGGGTGCCACTGGCGCAGGGCTTCGCTCGCCAGTGTTCGTCGAAAACACTGGCGGCCCAAAGCTGCCGCCAGTGGCACCCGGCGTTGAGAGTTAGGGAGGGAGCAGGACCACACCGCACTCCCACGAACTGGCGAGCTGCTCGCGAGTAACGACGATTCCTCATCGCCCGCGGATTCTCGCAGTGGGGCGTCATGGCGAATGACTCCCCCCGATCACTGCGCTGCGGTGGCCTGGTAAAGCCAGCCGCGCGTCAGTGCTTTGTCCCTGAGCGATTTGGCCTTTGTCTCAACAACCTTCTTGTTGAACTCCGAAAAATCGATAACCACATGCTCGGGAAACTGCTTTTTGTCGGGAGTCACAGGCAGTTTCAAGTCACCGCATTCTGCCACCGTGACTCCCTGCACTCCGACAGACTCAAAATGCAAGGTGTCCGTGTAATGTTGGTAGGCAGGCTGGGGTTCGATCTGGTCGCCGTCGTAGGTTGACAACTTGTGTTCGTCCTTGGGCGTCGGACGGAATGCCTGCGAGGTCACTCGTCCTTTATGAATGAAACTCGGATGAACTTGGCGGAGCAGCACGGTATCGCCATTCATGATTGGCCTCCCACCAGTTGGCTGATTTGCTGCACCAGCCATTTCCAATCATCGGCGTGATCGAGATTGAGGTCTCGAATACTGTCCTCCCCTGTCTTCAGGTTCAGGATGTGCCATTCTCCGTGGTGGTTTGAGAAATCGACTTCCAACGAAAGATCGTGTTCGCCGAGAGTCCATTCAGCTTGGATTCCCCCCTCCGCAGTGGGATACACATAGGGCAGCGGCAGTTCTTCCGGGTAATTGGCTTCAAAACTCTTCGTGAACCAATCCAAGCCGACGGCGCTGGGAGCCAAACCCTTGCCGTCCAGCCATCCATCCTTCAGTCCCCGGAGATCATCGAGCCGCGCGGGCACATCATTGGGGTCGAGGATGCTGATGTGCTCAACGGAGTCGATGGCCTGTAACCGATCAGAACGATTGAAACGTCCGACCCCTTTCAGTAGCACGCGAACTCCGTCATCAAAGCCATTAACAGCTTCGAGGACGATCTTTGAATGCAGGTCCGGGATGTTTCCCGACACGGTTGGTCCATTAAGCACATGCATCTCGAAGGTTTTTCGTTCAAGCTGAATCCCAGGAATGCTGCCGCGCAGTATCACGTCATCGGTCAACTCTTGAACCTTGGGAGACGCCAACAACAACTTTCGTCGCGTCGCCTTATTGAGTCGCGCCGGCCGTGCCGTGTTAGTCGGAGCAAACTCAATTGCTTCGCCATCGCGAAGGCTACGACCAATTCGGTCAAAATAGCCGAGCAGGCTTTCCGGGAGGTGCGCTGTAATCGGTTCGCCATGCTCTGCGGCATCCACTGCGGCAATGATGCTTTCCCGTGCCTGCTCGAAGTACACAAGGTTGTTGTGAGGCAACATGCCGACGGTTGCCGCGAGTATCGCAATCTTAGGAATCGCACTTCCGTCACCAACGTCAGTCAGGTCCAACGAGATGCCGTCCGCAAAACCCCGTGGTGAGCGTGTTCGCTGAGAGTTCTCTTGGAGAAATCGCCACTTCGCGACTTCGATGACCATCTCTTCGAGAACGGCCAAGTCTTTCAATATCTCCAAGGGGATCGTGTGCTTCTCGAACCGCTTGCCGTCCAGACGCGGACTTAGAAATGGAATGGGATCAATCATGCGGTCACTTCCGTCAACAAGGCCACCGTCACTTGTTCCAGCACATTCATCGGCTTTCAATTACCTCCAACTCTTCAAGTACGGGGCAAGATAGTCCCGTGGGATTCAAGAATCCAGACGAGGCACATGGCCACCCCGCAGACAGTGTGACGTTGGTACACACCGTCAGGCTAATTCGGCCCCTCACATTCAATCGTCTCGCAAAGGTCGTTACGTCTTGGGAAAGGGCGGTGGCTGTTCAGCGCGGGGCTCCTGACCTCGCGGAAATGCCCGACTTCAGTTCTCCACTTCGGGCTTAACAGCCTGTTGAAAAAGGGAGGGCGAGGCTCCCGCCGAGCCATGTGCGTGAGGAAAGTCGCTTGTTTCTCGCGGCTCGGCAGGAGCCTCGCCCTC
>JAYTGQ010000097.1:0-2707 GCA_043733345.1 Schlesneria sp. | reverse complement strand
GTTGAAGAACGTAACTTGGACGCCCTCGTCCGAGCGATTTCTAGTTGAAAACGGACGGACGAGGGCGTCCATCCTACGATTTTCAACAGGCTGCTAGGGTGAGGGGGGCTTCCCTATTCGTCTTTGTCTTGGCTTGTGGCTCTGGTCTTGGCTTTCGCCGTGCCCCATCTCAAACATACAAGGGCTAGGGTGAGGGGGCTTTCGATCAACGTTCGACTCACATTCGCGATCACGACCCGGCGGACTCCATCGCCCATTCAACCAATCCACGACATCAATACCAGCTTCACGGGCAATCGCAATCGCCACCGACTCGACATCGTCCAGAACATCCTCGTTGGTGACACGAAACACGCGCAACCCCTGTTTGTTCAAATAAACCGTTCGCTTGGCATCATGCTGCCGCCGTCCTTCATGACTCATCCCATCAAGTTCAACAACCCGCTTGACCGACGAGCAGATGAAATCAACACAGTAAGGTCCGACCGGAATCTGATGGCGAAACCGCAATCCGGCAACTTGCTTGTTCCGCAGCACGTTCCCGAGGACTCACTCGGGGACAGGACTCGTCGCGCGCAGTTGCCTCGCGAACTCTGTTTGCTCGTCTGTGCAGCGTGGTTTCAATGGCATGGTCGTCCCGTCCTCGAAGACCCCCTCACCCTCACCCCTTTTCGACCCTCTACTTTGGCGATTGGCGGGACGACTGGCCGCCCACATCACCAAGCTCTCGCGCCGTGCGCTGGACATCGACCTCGAGCCGCACTCGATGAGTGCAGCGCGGCAACTCCTCAATCGAATGCTGTCCGCGACAGAGCGCGGTTGGCATTCGGCCGCCGAACATCTCGGCTGGGAACTCCGCACGCGCCTCACCGAATGTCAGACGAAAATCAACGCCGGGTTGCAAGTGCTCTCCTCGGGAGCATTTTGTCAGCCATCGCCGACCCAGCGACTGGTCTATGACGAACTGGCGGCGGTGCGAGCCGAATTCACCGAGTTCTCGTTCGATCTGCCGGACGAGACGGTCACCGTGTTCACGGATGAGATCACGCTGGAGGGGATCGACCTTGGCCGCTTCGAGATCCGGTTGCAGGGCCGTGAGCTGGCTGGGACGCCCTACATCATCATCCCCGAGTCACCTCATTATCCCAGCAGCCAGTCGGATGTTCCGCATCCTCACGTCCTGGGCGAACGGCTCCGTGAAGGGGATGCCAGCGCACCATTGGCCCATGCACTGCGCACGGGTCGCTTCAGTGACTACTTCCAGATCATTCAGCAGACCCTCTCCAGCTACAACAGCGAGAGTCCCTACGTCTCATTGAGCGCGTGGTATGGCGCTGACTGTCATGCGTGCGGCGGACATGCCTCCGACGACGACGAGTCCTACTGCTGCGAGGAATGTGAAGCGTCCGTCTGTTCCGATTGCAGCCGTTCCTGCCAGCATTGCGACAAATCCGGTTGCGATGCCTGCCTCCCCAATTGTCCGGAGTGCAGTAGCGACTGCTGTTCATCGTGTCTGAAGCGCTGCGAGGGTTGTTCCAAACTCCGTTGTCCCGATTGTCTCACCAACATCCTTTTGTGAGGATTGCCATGCCCAAGCTGCCACCGACCAAGAAACTTCCGATGAAGCTGCCGATGAGAAAACGACTGATCCGGACACGACCCTCTCGCCCCATGCTCCGATTCCACCCGACCGCGTGGGCCAAATTGCTGTTCCTGCGTGATCTCGGTGAGCCCGAAGTCGGCGGCTTCGGCATCTCCTCCGCAGACGATCTGCTGCTGATCGAAGACTTCGTGCTCGTGCGGCAGCACTGCTCGGTCATCACGGTCGCGTTCGAGGACGAAGCGGTCGCCGAGTTCTTCGATCGACAGATTGATCGTGGGCTGCGTCCCGAACAGTTCGGGCGGATCTGGATTCACACGCACCCCGGCGACTCGGCCCAACCCAGTTCCGTCGATGAAGAGACGTTCGCCCGCGTGTTCGGTCGCAGTGACTGGGCCGTCATGGCGATCATCGCCTGTGGCGGTGACACGTTCGCACGCCTGCAATTTTCGGCAGGACCGGGCACCTCCGTGAATTTACCGTTCGCCGTCGATTACCGGCGGCCATTCAGCGGCAGCGAACACGAGGCGTGGACCAACGAGTACCTCGCCAACGTGCAGCCCGTTCCCGACCTCATTTTCTCGGAGTCTCCATGTCTCTCGATTCCGTCTCACGTCGCGGGTTCTTCGCGCACCTATTCACCGCTGGAGCTGGCGCGATGGCCCGAGTGGTGACTTCGTCAGCTCCTGCTCCGCCGCTCCAGGCACCGCAACGGGCTTGGGTCATCGTGGAACTCGGCTGGGAGCACAGCGACGAGTTCACATGCGCCGAAGGAGAGACCCCACTCACGCAACTATTCTTCAACAAGGCGCTCGCGGACGCCGAATGCCAGCGACTCTGTAAAGAGTTCTTCGCCGCCGAAACACCGGCCGAATTTGAAGCCGATTTGGGTGTAACCGGCATTCCGGGATGTCATTCTCAGACGGCCGTTGGAGTGAGTGGCCAGGGGATGGATTGAAGTTGCAGAGCGTGTGGGTGGAGGCGTTGGGTTTCGTGTGGGATGCGGAGGTCTTGGAAGGTTTCCCAATCGCCGTTGGCGCGGATGGCGCGCAGGGTGAGCAGGGCTTGGGTGCCGGGGATTTTCCAACGCCTGCCGCTGCGTTCCAG
>JAYTGQ010000096.1:0-18663 GCA_043733345.1 Schlesneria sp. | reverse complement strand
CCCCGGTTCTTGGGCGTTAGCCCTTTCCTGGAAGAACCGGGGGGCTTACGCCGCCCCGCTCAGATGTCTCACTTTGTCCCGCGCGAGGTATTAGGGATGAGCAGTTGAGACTCATCACCGGCTGTTGAGCCGCTGGTGGAACTCCGCCCACGGGAGCGCGTTGGCGACATCGTGCTTTGTCAGCCCCGCGCGGCGGGCTTGATCTACGCCGTAGGTCAGCACGTCGAAGCCGTTGATCGAATGCGAGTCGGTGTCGATCACGATGGGGATGCCGCGCGACTTGGCGGCGGCGGCTTGAATGTCATCGAGATCGAGGCGTGACGGACAGGAGTTGATCTCCAGCATGACGCCGTGTTCCGCAGCGGCATTGAGGAACGTGGTGTAGTCGATGTCGGCGGACGGGCGGCTGCCGATCAAGCGTCCCGACGGATGGCCGATCGCATCGACGTGCGGATTGCGGATCGCGTTGAGCAGCCGCTGCATGATCTGTTCGCGCGGCTGCTTCAAACCGTAGTGCAGGACGGCGATCACCCAATCGGCTTCGGAGAGGACTTCATCGTCAAGGTCCATCGTGGCGTCTTC
Organism: Schlesneria sp.; assembly: GCA_043733345.1. Classification (GTDB taxonomy): domain Bacteria; phylum Planctomycetota; class Planctomycetia; order Planctomycetales; family Planctomycetaceae; genus Schlesneria. The sequence continues at coordinate 18,081 of JAYTGQ010000096.1, read as the reverse complement.
GAGGATGTCGCATTCGATGCCGCAGAGAATCTCGATCCCCGAGATTTGGCCGCGCACTTTGTCGATGTCGCGCCAGTGTTGCCTCAACCGCGTGACGTCGAGTCCGTTCGCCATCGTGACGCGCTTCGAGTGATCCGTGATCGCGATGTACTTCAACCCGCGCGCCTTCGCGGCCTCGGCCATCTCCAAAATCGTGGCTGCTCCGTCCGTGGCGGTGGTGTGCATGTGCAGGTCGCCCTGAATGTCAGCCAGCTCGATCAATTCCGGCAGCGATCCCGCTTCGGCCAGCTCGATCTCACCCCGGTTTTCCCGCAGTTCGGGTGGAATGAACGGGAGGCCAACCGCCGCGTACACGTCCGCTTCGGTTCGCCCCGCGACGTACTCTTCACCGCGAAAGACGCCGTACTCGTTGAGCTTGAGTCCTCGTTCTTGAGCACGCCGCCGAAGGACGATGTTGTGCTCCTTCGATCCGGTGAAGTACTGCATCGCCGCGCCATACGACTCGACCGGAACGACGCGCAGATCGAGTTCGATCCCGCCACGCAGCTTCACGCGCTGCTTGGTCTCACCGCGCGCCAAGACCTTCTCGACGAGAGGATGCTGCGCGAGTCGATCCATTGGCAGCGTCGAGTCCTCCGCGATAGCAAGAATATCCAAGTCGCCACACGTCTCTCTGCGACGACGGCAGCTTCCCGCAACCGACACCTGCGAGACACCCGCCACTTGGGCGAGATCACTGACGATCGCCTCGGCCGAGGAACGTGCGATGGCGATCGAAACGCGCGACCCCGCCTCTTCGACATGTGCGATCCCGTCCAAGATCGACTGAGCCGTCTTCTTGCCGAAGCCCTTCAATTCCGCGACGCGACCCGATTCGCAGGCCGCTTTGAGATCAACCAGCGTTGTGAGACCCAACTCATGAAACAGCGTCGCCACTTTCTTCGGCCCGAGTCCCGAGATTCGCAACATCTGCACGACACCGGCCGGAACCTGTGTTCGCAGCTCCTCCAACTGGGGCAGGGCACCGGTCTCAACGATCACTTTGATCTTGTCCGCCAAGTCCTGACCGATCCCGTCGAGTTCGGTCAGGTTGCGACCGTTCGTCGCCACGATGTCGGCCGCCGATTCGGACAAATTCTCCAGCGTGCGCGCTGCGTTGCGATACGCCCGCACCCGAAAGGCATTCGCTCCCTGAATCTCCAGCAGAGCTGCCAGCTCTTCAAACAACGAGGCAATCAGCGGGTTGTGCATCTTGGCGTGATCCTGTTGCCGGGTCGTTCGGAAACGAAGAGGGCGACCCTCCAATCCATCAGGGCAACGGCCTGATATCTCGCGCGGCACGAAGAGAGACCATGGAAAGTAGTAGGCACATTCCATGTGCCGTAACCGGCGATAAGCGGACAGCACACGGAGTGTGCCAGCTACTTTGACCAACAGTCGCTCAATCTGTCGGCGTCGGCATCTCGCTCAGCAGCAATGGCTGCGTTGGGAAGCGGTGGCGGTAGAGCCAGCGTTCCCACCAGCGAGCGGTGCGAAGTCGAGGATCATCGGGCGAGATTGTGTGCTGCTTGCCGCGTCGCGTCACCAGCTTGAGAGTTCCGTCGGACAGGACTTCCGCCACAGCCCAGAACTTGTCCACTTGGTACGAATACCAGTCGCCATGCTCGGCCGGGTGGACTTCTTTGGCGCGTGGTCCAGGATCGGTGCTTGTCTTGCAGACTCGAAAGATGACCGGGTCACCTGGTTGAAGCTTGGGGCGCATGTCTGCCAACCTTCTCGACAAAACCCTTGAAATCACGAACGGAACAGCGGTGACAACATTAGACCTCGAAGTCGCATGTGACAAGATGGGTTCCGAAAATGTTCCACGCGGGGAGTCAGAAAGAGGGGATTCGGGTTAAGAGTAAGGAACTGGCTCGCAATCACTTCCCGGTTTGACACGGTGATTCTGTGAGCGGCTGGGCGCTAGCCCAATGGCACTTACTTTACCTCAGTAACCCGCAGCGTCAGCGAGGGAAACAAGGGGAAACGCCTCATGTCATCGCCCTCGCTCACGCTGCGGGTTAGTAAAGTAAGTGCCATTGGGCGCTAGCCCACGGTTTCCCGCAGTAACCGAACGCGAGCGCGTTCCGGCTGATCGTTTTCCGACAAAGCCTCGTTTTGAAATGGGCTCTCCCGTTCCGAGGCGAAGGAAATGGTGCCCGCGTTGAAAAAGACCGAACTTCATCTTGCTCGATGAGCCGATTACTCTATGGCCCAAGGACAATGACTGATGCCGCCCCGCCTGCGATGCCTGCCGAATCGACAATACCGTGAAGGTCTTCTTGCGATGACGAAGCTCACACCTCTGGCCGGTTCGTTCTCTCGACGCCGGGCGCTGCAAGTTGGCTCGGCGGGAGTCCTCGGTTTGTCGCTGCCGCAGTGGCTGGCGATGCAGGCCCAGGGAGCGGTGAGCAATGTGAAGCCTGCTGCCAAGAATGTGTTGGTCATTCTCGAGCAAGGCGGGCTGTCGCACATCGATACTTGGGATCCGAAGCCTCACGCCGCCGTCGATCATCGCAGTCCGTTCCAGCCGATTGCGACGAGTGTGCCGGGGATGGAGTTCACCGAGCTGCTGGCTCACACTTCGCGCGTGGCCGACAAGTTGGCGGTCGTTCGCTCGATGTGGCATCCGAAACCCGGCGCGAATGAGCATCCAGGAGGAACTCAGTACATGCTCTCGGGGTCTCACCCCGGCGGGCCGCTGGAGATGCCGGACATCGGCTGTATTGCGACCAAGATTTTGGGCAGCGACTGCCGCGACCTGCCGCCGTACATCATGGTCCCCGGCAACAACGAGCAGCACGCTTCGACGAAGTCCGGCTTCCTGCCGGCGGCCTCGCGCGTCTTCAAGACGGGCGGTGGCGATGTCTCGTCGCCGCAGTGGAGTGTGGCGGACCTGTTGCCGCGCAGTGAGAACGTGGCCGACCGACTGAACGGTCGCCGCCAGATGCTCGCGTCGCTCGATCAACGTTTCGCCGCGACGCGCGATATCGAGGGGATGGACCGCTTCTACTCGCAAGCCTTCGATACGCTGACCAGCCCGCGCGTGGAGAGTGCGTTCCAACTGAAGTCCGAATCGCACGAGACGCGCGAGTTGTACGGACGCGGTCATCGCGGAGCCTGCTATCTGGTCGGTCGCAAGCTGATCGAAGCGGGAGTCCGATGCGTGACGGTCGATGTTCGCTGGCCGTTCTCGGAAGACGTGCCGGGCGGCACGAACTTGAACTGGGACCATCACGACCTGATCTACACGCCCGGCTCGTGCGGGACCATCCGCAACATGGCAGGAGGCGAGGGCCGCTACGGCATTGGTCATTGGGTCATGATGGGGAGTACCGACCGTGCCTTCGCGGGTCTGATCGAAGACATGGACCAACGCGGGCTGTTGGCCGAGACACTGGTCTGCTTCATCACCGAGTTCGGTCGCACGCCGAAGCTCAACAAATTTGGAGGCCGCGATCACTGGACCGAGGCGTACTCGATCGTCTTCGCGGGAGCGGGGACTCCCGGCGGCATCGTCATCGGCAAGTCGGATGAAGAGGGAGGCTACGTCCTCGACTCACCCCACACGCCCGAAGAATACGCCTCGACGATCTACGAAAAGCTCGGCATCGACCGCTCGAAGCCGCTCTACACATCAGCCAACCGCCCGGTCTACTTCGGCCACCACGCAGACCCGATCCCGGGTGTGATGTGACCTCTGACTTCCTCAAACGAGAGGCAATCGCCAATGCCCAGCCCCTTTCCCGGCATGGACCCGTACCTCGAAGGGCCGTTGTGGTCGATGGTCCATAACAGTCTGATTGAGGAACTCGCGAGGCAACTCACGCCTCGACTTTGGCCTCGTTACAAGGTTCGACCGGGCGAACGAGTGATCGTGGCTGCCCCCGATCCGGTGGAATCGTTTTCCCCGCGCGAACGACTCCCCGATGTTGCCGTCTTCGCCACGACAGACGCGAGTGACGACGGATCGCAGCCTCTCAACACGAGTGACACGATGAGTCCTCTCATTCTGGAGTTGCTCGATGAGCCACCGACTGTCGTCGAAACGTTTCTGGAAATTCGAGCCGCTGACAGCGGCGAGTTGGTGACGACCATCGAGGTCTTATCGCCTTCCAATAAGCGTGGGGAAGGCGCGGCTGAATACCGGACGAAGCGTCGCGAAGTGCTGGCTTCGAGGACACACTTTCTAGAGATCGACCTGCTGAGAATGGGAGATCGCTTCCCGGTGGTCGGTCCGCTGCCCTTTCTTCCTTACTTCGTATTCCTCAGTCGCTGCGAACGTCGTCCCAAGATCGAGGTTTGGCCGGTGGCTCTCGATGGCCCACTTCCAATCGTTCCTGTGCCGCTGTTACCACCAGACACCGATGGCCAACTTGACCTGCAACTCGCGCTGCAAAGCGTCTACGACCTCTACCACTACGAAGCCGACATCGACTACACGCTGCCGCCGCCCTTGCCGCTGCCGAACGGACAAGCGGAGTGGGCCGACAAACTGCTCCGTGAGTCTGGTGTTCGGTAGCGTGCGATGGCTCTGTGAAAGGTCTCGCTGCGTCTCGCCGCTCGTTGCTCCGTCCTGACCCCTTCCGTTCCGGGTGTTTTCATCATGCGTCTGCACACGATCCCACGAGTGTTGGCCTTTGCCTTGCGATCCGGTTTCACTGTCATGGCTCTGGCCATGTCGTTGCGAGCCGCAGAGCCGCCATCAGCAGTGAACGGACGGACCACCTCGCAAACACCCGACTTCAACCGCGACATTCGTCCGATCCTGTCGGACAACTGTTTTGCCTGTCACGGGCCGGATGAGAAGGAACGGCAGGCGGGGCTGCGGCTCGATCAACGAGCCAGCGCCACGAAGGCCGTTGAGTCGGGTGAGATCGCCATCGTGCCGGGCAAAGTCGAGGCGAGTGAACTCATCAAGCGCGTGACCAGCACCGACGAGGCGACTCGGATGCCGCCGCTCAAGGGGAAGCACAAGCCGCTCACGGCGAGTCAGATTGAATTGCTGAAGCGCTGGGTGGCGAGTGGGGCCGAGTACTCCTCGCACTGGGCGTTCCAGGCTCCGGTACGGCCGAGCGTTCCCGATGTCGATGCCGCGCGGTTTCGAGCACGGAATGAAATTGATCGGTTTGTCGCCAAAAAACTCGTCGAGCACGGGCTGACTCAATCGCCCGAGGCCGACAAGGTTTCTTTGTTGCGCCGACTGCATCTCGATCTGATTGGGTTGCCTCCGACGATTGATGAGGTCGATGCGTTTCTGGCGGATGCGGCACCGGAGGCCTACGAGAAGCAGGTCGAACGGTTGCTCAAGTCGCCGCACTACGGCGAGCGTTGGGGGCGACACTGGCTCGACGCGGCGCGGTATGCGGACTCGGACGGTTTTGAAAAGGACAAGTCGCGGCAGGTGGCGTTCTATCGCGACTACGTCATCGACGCGCTGAATCGCGACCTACCGTACAACCAGTTCGTGATCGAACAGCTTGCGGGTGACCTGCTGCCTGAACCGACGCAGGACCAGATCGTCGCGACCGGCTTCCTGCGGAACTCGATGCTGAACGAAGAGGGAGGCGTGGACCCCGAGCAGTTCCGGATGGACGCAATGTTCGACCGGATGGACGCCGTCGGCAAGACGTTTCTCGGGCTGACGATTCAGTGTGCCCAATGCCACACGCACAAGTACGACCCGATCACGCACGAGGAGTATTTTCGTCTGTTCGCGTTCCTCAACAACGACCATGAGGCGCAGCGCGTCGTGTACTCAGTCGATGAGCGGGCGCAGATCACCGACCTGCGCCGCGAGATGGCGGCGATCGAGAGCGGTCTTCAACAGCAGTCGCCCGATTGGCGCGACCGCATGGCGAAGTGGGAGGCAACGGTCAAAGAAGTCCGGCTTGTCTTCAAGCCAGACTTCTCTTCAAAGGACTCCACTTCGAATGCCAATTCATTAAAAGAGGAAGTCCGGCTAGAAGACAAGCCGGACTTCAGTTGGCACATCCTGCAACTCGAAAATGCGGGGGACAACGGGCAGCGGTATATCGACATGGGCGACGGCTCGATCCTCGCTCAAGGCTACGCGCCGACCAAGTATTCGACGAGTCTGCGCGGTGAGACGGACCAGAAGAACATCACCGGCTTCCGACTGGAGTTGCTCAACGATCCGAATCTGCCGTGCAACGGGCCGGGTCGTTCATTCATGGGGACGTGTGCGTTGACCGAGTTCACCGTCGAGATCGAGCCGGTCAAAGAGATCGAAGGTCAGCCGAAACCCGGCGCGCGTGACAAGCTCAAGTTCGTGAAGGTGACGGCGGATTACTCGAACCCCGAACGAGACCTCGAACCGAACTTCTTCGACAAGACCGACAAGAAGCGCGTCACCGGGCCGATCGACTTCGCCATCGACGGCAAGGATGAAACCGCGTGGGGCATCGACCAAGGACCGGGCCGGCGCAATCAGCCTCGCAACGCCGTCTTCATCCCCGAGAAGTCTTTTGGTTATGAAGGTGGCACGCGGCTGCACATCAACCTCAAGCAGATGCACGGCGGCTGGAACAGCGACGACAACATGAACAACAACCTCGGCCGGTTCCGGCTGTCGGTCACTTCCACCACGAACTCCGAGGCCGATCCCGTGCCGGTACGAGTCCGCGAGATTCTTGCTCTTCCGCGCGACAAGCGTTCGTCCGAGCAACTCGCCGCCGTCTTCTCGTACTGGCGGACGACGGTTCCCGAGTGGAAGGAAGCCAACAACCAAATCGAAGCGTTGTGGCAGCAGTGGCCGCGCGGTTCGACGACGCTGACGCTGATGGCCCGCGAGGAACCGCGCGACACGCGGATGCTGCTGCGTGGCGACTGGCTCAAGCCGGACAAACCGGTCACGCCGGGAGTGCCTGCGTTTTTGCATCCGCTCAATGTGGGGCAGGTTTCCAACCTGCCCGTCAAAAAACCCAATCCAACTCCGAAATCGATCGGCCCGACGGACGGTTCATCATCAGCGTCGAAGTCAACCTCCGATGCGACGCGCCCAGACTCGAAGGGTGACGGGCAGGTTACAAACCTGCCCCACGACCGACTGACGCTCGCCCACTGGATCGTCGATCGGCGCAGCCCCACGACCGCGCGCGTCCAAGTGAACCGCATCTGGCAGGCGTACTTTGGCACAGGGATCGTCGCGAGCAGCGAAGACCTCGGCACACAGAGCGACCCGCCGTCGCATCCCGAGTTGCTCGACTGGCTGTCGGTCGAGTTGATGGAGCACGGCTGGAGCCTCAAGCACCTGCACCGTCTGATCGTGACAAGTGCTACGTACCGGCAGTCGAGTCGCGTCACGCCCGCTCTCTACGAACGAGACCAATACAACCGCTGGCTGGCCCGCTCACCGAGACTTCGAGTCGAGGGCGAGATCGTCCGCGACATCGCTCTCGCCGCGAGCGGCCTGCTCAACCCGAAGGTCGGCGGCGCGAGCGTCTTCACGCCCGCCCCCGCCTTCCTGTTCGTGCCGCCCGCCAGCTACGGCCCGTTCGTGTGGAACGACGAGACCGGCCCCGAACGCTACCGCCGCGCGATCTACACGTTCCGTCGCCGTTCCACGCCGTATCCGATGCTGACCAACTTCGACACGCCGAACGGAGACTTTTCGTGTGTGAGACGCACTCGCTCGAACACGCCCCTTCAAGCACTGACGACGCTGAACGAAACGATCTTTCTCGAATGCGCCCGCCACCTCGCGCTGCTCACATTGAAAGAGGGCGGCGCGGACGAGGCCGCTCGCCTGACTTGGGCCTTCCGCCGCTGTGTCTCGCGCCCGCCAACCGACCTCGAACGCGATGTGCTGCTGAAACTGCTCACCCAACAAACGACCAAGTTCTCGTCGCCGGATGCCAAGCCGTGGGAGCTGGCCGCCAACGATCCGGCACAACCTCCGACGTTGCCGAACGGAGCCACACCCGCGCAAGCCGCGGCCTGGACCGCCGTCTCGCGCGTGCTGCTCAACCTTGATGAATCCGTCACAAGAGAATGACGAGTCGAGTATGTCTCCGACTTGTCCGTACTAAGTTGGCCACGCATGCTGGCAAGCCACATTCAGCAAGAGCGACCGATCGCGATCAGGAGCCTAACCATGTTGCAAACAATTGAGGGTGTCTACGAAAACGGTCGCGTCGATTTGGCGGAGCGACCTCAAGATGTGGGACGCGTGCGTGTAATCGTCACGTTCCTGCCAGCAGTCACCACAACGGTGACGGACGCACCGAAGCCTACGCCACCGCAATTCACCCCTGCCGAACTCACCGAGTTGCGTGGCAAATTCGCCGCGTGGGACGAAGATTGGAATGCTCTCGGAATGGAGGCTTACGATGCCCTTTAGCCGAGGCGATGTTGTGTTGGTGTGGTACCCGGACAGCAATCAACAGTCATTAAAACGCCGCCCAGCTCTTGTCGTTCAGGCAAATGGGTTGGCGACGGGAATTTCACAGGTCGTGCTGGCAATGATCACGAGCAACCTCGCACGCAGTGGTCATTCAAGTCGAGTCCTCATCAATCTCTCGTCGCCCGAGGGACGCGCGTCCGGACTGGTAGGTGACTCCGTTGTGGTGACGGACAATCTGGCCACCGTCCTCGACAAAGCGGTTGATCGAGTCCTCGGAACGCTACCAAACATGACAGCGATCAGTGCGGCGTTGCGGCATACGCTCGGACTATAACGCACGCGACACACACTCCACGCGAACAAGATGCGTTGTGGCCATAAGGACAGTCACATCAACAACCGTCAGAGTTTGGTGAGCCGGGTGCCGTAAGGCCCCGGACGGGTTGTCGAAGAATCCGGGGCTTACGGCACCCGGCTCACCAAAACTAAACCGACAAATCACGGCAGTTATTGGTGAGTCGATCCTAAGCATGGGGCCTCAGAATGCGAAACGGGACGCCTTCCGTGAGGAAGGCGTCCCGTTTTTGTTGCAGATCAGATGAGGTGCAGGTTCGTGGTGGATGTGGAATTGCTGGTGAGGCCGTTCAATCAACGCTTTCGATCAGGTGGCCGCACCGCGCGGGGCGGGGATGATTGTTAGTGGTGCGCTTTCCGGAATGGGCGAGGGTGACATTCCCGCTGGTGGTGCTGACTGAGGCACACCACAATTGCCCGAGGCACAGCCACCGGTGCCACAGTTGCCAGTCGCGCATCCTGTCGAACAGGGGGACGCGGGACAGACTGTGTGCGGGACGAGCTTGCAGACTTCATACGTTTCCACGCGAGGGACGCAGCGCGTCACCATGCGAGTACACGGGACTTGCTCTTCGCGAGCGACACACTTGGCGACGCGGTGCGTCACGGTGTACGGCTCTTGGCGGCAGACCGTGAACGGCACGCGGCAGGTCTTGGTTTCCATAACTGTGCGGCAGGTCTGGACGGGAACCTTGCGAGTGCATTGTTCCGCGACCTGACGACAGACTTGGTAAGGGATGCGCTGCGTGACTTGTTCACTCACCATGCGGCAGGTCCGAACGGGAACCTGTTCGACAACTTCTTGCGAGACGATGCGACAAACTTGGACCGGCACCTTCGTCACGATGGTCTCGGGCACCTGGCGGCAGACGGTGACGGGAACAGTCTGGCGGCAGACTTTGGGTTGATAGGTCGTGCAGGCGACTTGGCTTTCCACGACGTTCGGGCACCATTGTGGACGGAGCGTATAGAAGCCGCGCGGCTGCATCGCCCAGCGTGAATTGCCGCAGTCATCGCACGTCAGTCCGGGGAACGGGAAGCTGGGGTTGTAGGCGCGTTGCCACGTCCAGCGTCCGCAGTCCTTGCGAACGGTGCGGTACGTCGTGACCGGCTCCATCACGGTGTAGCAGCGTTCTTGGTTGACGGTTTCACTGACGGTGCGCACGACAGTGCGACGGCACTCGCGTTCGATGGTCTCGGTCACGGGACGTTGCACGCAACGACGAACTTCGCGCGTCGATTCCGTCCAAACCGGCTTCTGCACCGTGTAGCAGTGCTCGCGGTATTGAGTCTCGGTGACGGGCCGCATCACGGTGTACTGCTCTTCGCGTTCGGCGGTCTCGATGACCTGACGTGCGACTTGGTATTGCTCCTCGCGAAACGCGGTCTCTTGAACCGTGCGCTGTCGCGTTTCGGCAACGTCCTCGTAAACCGTGTCGTGGACAGTGCGCGAGACCATGTACTGTTGAGGCTCTTGCACGTAGCTGTAAACCGTCCGCTCGCACTGCTGACGCTCAACGCGACAGGTCGTGTAACAGGCGGCGGGTTGGCAAGCTTGCGTGGGGCAGCAACTGTAACTGGCGGCTCCACAGTAGCGGCCCGCTTCGACCGAACCGGGTGCCGCGAAGACGCCCACCGCGAGCGCGGTCAATATCCCGACCATCGCTTTTCTCATGACTGTTCTCCATTAAAAAGGCATTGACTGTTGCGGCTTCGTGGTCGATTGATGAAGTCTGATCTGGAGAGTCTGTCGTCGGCAGCGTGTTCAGTTTGGTCACTCGATCCCGCACGTTCGCGGCGAGCGGCCTCGTCAGAACTGACAGCACCAGACCTGAAGTCTCATCCGACAGACTCACCTGCAACCGGAAGCGTTGCCTGAATCATAAGCTCCAGCACAGACCCTTCGCGAAGAAAAAGTCTGCAAAACTACGGAAGCCGCGATGAGCGAATTCACCAACGCTGAACAACCGTGACAGTTGGCAGACTGCCCCCGTTTGGCAGACCTCACGAAACCGAAACAGTTCACGCAGCCTGCCGACTCGATGGCCTTGATACAGAACGTCAACAAACCGCGCGCTGCGAAAAGACAACGCAGACGTTTCCGATAGAAGCCGCAGCCGTAGTCCGGACCCCTTGGTCCGGACGAGACCTCGCGCCGGAGAACCACTGAATACGCAGAGATGGCATGCCTCGTCCGGACCAAGGGGTCCAGACTACAGCCTCTGTTCGCCTGATTCCGACTGCTGTCGGAAACGTCAACGCCGTTCAACACGCCTCGCGCACCGAACCGGCCCGCACGACAATCGTGTCGGCGACTCGATCGCCCAACCGTTGGCGGTGGTCCGAGAACATCAGACTGACCGCAGCGGGAAGCGGTGTCAGTAAGAGCGGCAGGTCAACGTAATAGAGCACGTTCCGCACGAGCGCCCGCGCGAAGCCGCAAGATCGCAGCGTCGTCCTCACCGTACGCAGCCCCAGCAGCCACTTGCCGGGAGTGACTCCATGTCGTCCCTCCAGGAAAACCGACGCCCCGATGAGGATTACCAGCACGGCAATGATGATCAAAATGAGGTCGGGGAATTGGGAGAGAGATCGAAGAAACTGATTGATGAGCTGTCCGCTACCCGATCTGACCCATCTCGCTAGCAATACATTAAGGTCGGCCCTAATTACGAGCTCTTGTTCGATGTCGAAGAAGTCGTGTGCGAGTTGCGTCTCGTCCACGGCAGACAGCTCAGGGAAGCCCAGCCCTGCAAACAGAAGTCGCCCCAAGATGGCTGCGATCGTCAGTACGAGAACAAGATCAATGCCGGTCGCAATCGCGCGACGCCACAACGGGGCGAGAGTGGCCTGTTGGTTTCCAAACTCGTACCCGGATTGAGTGCCGCCGCGCGTGAGCCAAGCCGCTCTGCCGATCAAAATCACGATGTGAAGCAGCCACGCCACGAACAAGCTCACACCCAGTCGCTTCCACCGCGCAAGATACTCCCGTTCACAGCCGGGAATTGTGAGGTAGATCGGTACAACGGAGTTTTCTTTCACAGGCGCGATCTTGGCCGATCCCCATCGTTGATCCGTCTCCATGATGTAAGCCGTGGCTTCGTTCGGATCGGAAATAATCAGGTCCAAGCCATTCCAGCTCACGCCATCCATGATCGGCCCGGAAGACTGAACCCACGATCCATCACGGTTGCGACGTGCGACACGAGAAGGACTTCCCATACTCTTAAATAATAGGCAGTCATCGCTAGTCGCCATGATTCGCCAGCATTCATTTGCCGGGGGACTAGTTGTCGCGATTGGCTCCCATCCGGTGACATCTCGAGGGGCATTTTCGGGCCTCAAAGCAGAAGCCACGTCATCCACTTCGTCTGCAAACTCAAACCCATTGCGATACGCGGAGAATGATTGGTAATTGCTGAGACTCAGATGTTCCGAGATGACCTGAAAAAGGGTGTTTGGAGGCGGAGTGTTCGTAGTAACGGGCTGTTGTGATGTGAGTGGCAGCAAAACTGTACGGTCTCGTTGTTCGTCGTGGTGCCACGTGCGAGTTGTTTCCGGCAAGAGGATCGGTCGCCCGTCGATCCACTTGCCGTCGGAGAGGTGGAGCAGCCGGTAGCCACCACCATCAGTCGGTCGGATGGTGGTTAACTTACTTTCGTACAAAAACAAGTTCACATAGAAGCCTGCTGGCATTGGTGGCGTGTCCGCCAGCTTGACGAACTGTTTGTTCGACTGCTGGTAAACCGCTGTTTCCGTTTGGAAATACAGCGTGCCGTCGATCCATTCAGGCCACCCAAACTCGCTCGGAGTCGTGAGACCCGGATCGTGTTCCTCGCCGGTCTCCAGATTCAACCTCAGGATGCGTGTTGCCGAAGGGAGCGCGAACGGATTGGAATTGGCGCGATACTCGGTATGCCATAGCTCGCCCTGCTTCACCGACCCGAAGTAATACCGAACGGTTTTGGAAGGCTGCGTTGCGACTCCCTTGTCGCGCATCTCGGTCAATGCCGTGCCGACCACCAGCGCGATCGGAATCACGATGCTGAGGACGACGATCCCCATGGCCAACACCGGTCGATGTCGCGAGGTCGTCCGGTCTGCGGGCAGGCTCGACATGAAGCGTCTCCGGATTAGGGGCCAAGTGTCAGTCACCCGAGGTCGGCGCAATCAACCCGCCGCAATCAAGAGGGTTCTCAAGGCGTCCCGTACATCTCGGTTAACAGGCTGCGCAAACTCGCGGCTTCGATTTTTGTCAGCGTTCCCAGCTTTTTGGTGAGGCGCGTTTTGCTGAGGACGCGGATTTGATCGGCGCAGAGTTCCGAAGGCTTTCCTGCTCAGGTGACCTTCAATCGCGAACGCCAACCGGCGTGCAGTGTTGATGTGAGCGGGCAGACGACCAACGTGGCAAGCACCGTGTTCATGACATCGAGGCTGACGATCACGCAGGGGCGAGTCTTGCCGATCTCACTCCCTTCAACCGGTTCGAGGCGGGCGTACCAGATTTCGTAGCGCTTCATTCGCCGTTCCAGCCGTCAGGGGAGCTTCCCAATCCGACCAGTCTTCGTCGGTGGCAGCCATCTGTTGAGCGGTCTCTTCCCACGAAAGCGGCTTGGCAACCTGCTTCGACCGCAGCACGATCTCACCGTTGCGTTCTTCGAGTACCACGCCTTCGTCCAGATGGTGCTTGCGGATCATCGCCGCCGGGAGCGGGATGCCGCGAGCATTTCCAATTGGTAACAGTTTAACTTCGAGCGATTTCATGATGAGGCCGCCGTAGCCACGCTGTCTGGGACCGACAAGCAGAGTCGTAAAGGTGCGTGGAGTCTTCGTTCGCGAAAGTTGTTGTGAGTGATCCAAGTTTTGGAATGGTCTTCAAAGTCGCCATCATCGCTCCGCGTGATGAGCCTGATGGCATCCGATGTCCACTTGCGAAAGGCTCATCACGCGGAGCGATGATGGCTACTTTGGCTGAGACGCAGACTTCACGCACCCTGCTCACTATTCCCCCCGCAGTGTGGTGACGATCGGCAAGCGCACGGCGGCTCGGACGGCGAGGGTGGCGGCCAACATGCCGGTCGCGAAGACAAGGGCCAGGAGAACGGAGAGTGAGCCGAGGGGAACGTCTCCGCCGCGCGACGTGAGGTTGGGAGCGACGGCGATCAAAGCAGAAAAACTTCCGGCGGTGAGACCCCAGAGCAGGACGAAGGCGTTTTCCCAGAGGACGAGCGACGCGACTTGGCTGGCTCGGTAGCCGACCGCTCGCAGCAGAGCCAGTTCTGTCTGGCGTTCGAGGACGTTGCGAAGCATCACTGTCGCGAGGCCGAAGGTGCCGAGCAGCAGGCCCAAACCGCCGAGCGTTTGGAAGGTCGAGAGGTATGTGTTCTGAACCGACAGGAACCGCGCGAGTCGATCACCCACCGGTTCGGCGTCGAAGCCGTAGGCCGAGAGTTCGGTCTCCAGCAACGTGGTCGCGGCGTCGGCATGTTCGGACGGGACTTCGATCAGGAAGTAGCGGAAGCCCTTCTGCTCGGGGAACAGTTTCAAGAAATCGTCTTCGCTCATGACGAGCACGCCATGGAAGACGCTGTCTTGGAACAGGCCACTCACCAGCAGTTGATGCTGCGGGTTTTCTTCATTCGGGATCGCGATGGTTTGCCCCGGCTGCTTGTGCAGCGAGAACATCAGGGTGTTGAGGTCGCCGAGGACGGGGATGGGAGAGTGTCGAGTGTCGAGTGTCGAGTGACGAGTGCCAGAAGAAGAATCAGTGGTCGTCAACTTTTCTGGCACTCGACCCTCGTCACTCGTCACTCGACTCAGCGCCTTCCATGAGCCGCCCCCCATGAACGACGGTGCGAATGCGAAGCGGCCTTCGTCGATCAGCGAACGAGGGACTCCGAGAATCGTGGGGACGCGCGTTTGATAGACGTTCAGGCAGCTCGCCTCTTCGCCCGGCTTCACACGGAACGGGACGACGTGCATGGCGGCGATGGCGGCGGCGGCGGGTGAGTTGGGTGCGGCCTCAATCTGCAATTTCTTGCGGCCTTCCGCCGTGTTGAGGTCGTACAGGATCGGGCTGCTCGATTCGGCGACCAGTGCGAAGCCGCCGTTGCCGGATTTCTTGTCGAGCCGTTCGCCCGTCGGATCGCGCCGGAAGGCGGCGACGGTGACGATTAGGAATGTCGCCGTCGCGATCAGCCCGGCCGTCATCACGCTGCGCAGTCGTTGGCGTGAGGCATTGCGCAGACCGAGCTGACTGAAAGAACGAATCGCGGTCGTAGGATGGGCACTCCTGCCCGTCCTCTCTTCGGCTGTGGGAGCCGAAGACGGCGATAGAAATAGAAGCGGACGGGCAGGAGTGCCCATCCTACAAATCGCAGACCAGCCACTCGACAACCACGCCGACAGGAACGACAGCGACGCGACCAGCAGCAGGATGCCGACGCCAAAAAAGGCTCCTGTGGCGGGGATGACTCCGATCAGGATGGCCGCTGTTAGCGCGAGGGCCAGCGCGGCGCAGACCGTCGCGCGGCGGGATGACTTGCTCGCGCGAACGTGCTGCGTGGCGAGATCGACTTCTTTCTCGGTGACGCCCGCGAGTTGCTCGCGGAGGCTCAGGCCGTTCAGTTGTCGCAGTGCCCACCAGATCGCGAACAGTGCCGTCGCGACGGCGATGGCGAAGCCTGTGATGAGGCTCAGCGGTTGGACGGAGAGAATCAAACTCGTGGTCCCGATCGCGCCGACCCACCAGTGCGTCAGGCCGTAGATCATCAGCTTGGCATACGCGACGGCAGCGGCTGTCCCGAGGATCGCTCCCGCCAGCACGACGACCAGTCCTTCGAGCAGCATCTGTCGCTGAACTTGCTTGGGTGTGAAGCCGACGGCACCGAGCAACCCGAGATCGCGGACTCGTTGCTCGATCCCCAATCGGAACAGCAACCCGATCAAGATCATCGCCGCTGCGATCAGGAACAGACTGAAGCCGATGAACAGACCACTGAAGTCGTTCGATCCCTTCGCCGCCATGAGTCCGATCGCTTTAACCGGCTGAAACGCGAGGCCGAGTTCAGCGGGATTGACGTGCTTCAAAATCGCTGACGCGAGCGAATCGGGATCGACTCCGGGTGGCCGGGGCTGGACCGAAGGGAAGCCCCGGTCTACGGGCGTCTCATGACCGGGGCTTCGCGAAGACGCTCCAGCCCCGGCCACCCCTTCAGTCTTTTCCATCCTTGGTCCCTCGGCCTTAGCCCCGATCCTCAACGATGTCAGCGACCCATACCGACTCGGCCACAGCTTCTGGGCCTGCTTCAACGCGAGGAACATCTTGGGGACGGCGCGATAACTGTCCCAGTATTCGTCGTCGCGCGCGGTCACGTCGTCGAGCTTCATCTCGAACGGCTGGTCCCAATCGGAGAGTGAGTCCACGTCGGTGATCCCTTTCACGACGGGAGTCAGCGTGCGATCAATGGCTGCGCCGGTCATCTTGACGATGCCGCGCACGGTGACTGTCTGTTCGAGTTCGGGCAGCTCACCGCGCGAGCCGATCGTGTGGTACGAGAACTTGATCGGATCGCCCACCTTCACGCCGAGGTCGGTTGCGAGGAACTCGTTGATGATGACTTCGTCGTCGCCGAGTGATGCGGGCTTCTCACCGACAAACTCGAACGAACCGAATGGCCCGGCGATCTTGCTCCCTACTCCCGTGAGCGGCACGGCGCTAGCCGCCGGTGTTGTGTTCGTCCCGTTGTCAGAACCGGCGGCTAGCGCCGTGCCGCTCAGTGCGGCGATGTCCTTCACGTCCAGACTCAACACGTCCAGACCGGCCACCGTCGAGTACATCGAGTAGCCGCCACTGACTCGACCGGGGTTCGGGTGGTTCGGGTTCCAAATTTTGTTGGCGAGGTAAACCATCACCGGCGAAGTCGCCAGCTTCAACTCGTCCGCCGCTTGGCGAGCCGCCTCCGCCAGCTTGTCCTCCAAAATCATCTGCTCGGATTCGAGCACGACGAAGCTCAACGCTGTGTTCTCGACGAGCCGCAGGTTGAGGTCGGCGAGAGTCGGCTGGACTGTAGGATGGGCACTCCTGCCCGTCCGCTCTTCGTCTTGTTGTTGTGCTGTTGGCGTGGAAGCAGGACGGGCAGGAGTGCCCATCCTACGAGTCGAGGTTGCCAGCAGCGCGTTCACGCGCGCGGGCTTCGCGGTCGGATCGCGTCGCGTCGGCTGGACCTCTTCCAACCCGAGCCGTTCCTGCAAGACGTGCAGATCGACGAAGGCGTTGAGTGGCAGAGCCTGTGTCGGATGGAGGCCGAGCCGCGACAGACCACTCTCCTCGGGCGCGATGGCTGTCACCTTGAGCGTGATCTCTTGCGAGTCGTTGTCCTTCTTGCCGAGCAGCGTGTCGCGCGGCACCGCGCTGGGAAGTTCGATCCACAACGTGACCTCATCGCCGATCTTCGCTCCGACCGCCGCCGCCGCGCGCTCGTTCAGGACCACGCCGTTACCAGTTGGCCGTTCGACTTGTGACCGCCGCGTAGGGTGGGACAAGCCCGCTTCGGGTGCCGGCCCACCATTGGCGTTTTGATTTGGTTCGCCATCCTGGTGGGCCGGTGCGGCGAAGCGCCGCTGGTCCCACCCTACGGCGTTTCGGCGAGATGTGGTGTCGATGAGCGACCATGCTCGTTCATCGAAGCCATAAACGTTGACCTGCCCCGCGCGACGAGTCGCTTCACCATGCTTGGCCTGAAGTCCTGCGACCATGATGATCGCCGGAGCCACCGTCGTTCCGTCACCCGCTTGCTCCTGAAGTTCGCTCGCCCATGCTTCGCGCACGAAGCGTGGGCCGCTCAGCACGAAGTCGATCTTGCCCAACCGGTCGAGTGTCAGCTTGACGAGGCTCGCGCGAACCGAATCGCCGACGATGAGTGCCCCGCCGATGACGGCCGTCCCCGCGATCACGCCGAGCAGCACGGCCAGATTGGTACGCCAGTGGTGACTCACACTGCGCAGGACAAGTTGGAAGCGGTTCATGCACGGAGGCTCGTGAAAGGGGAAGGCGTCTGGCCATGTTTGAATGGAGGGACTTCACCTGGCTGGTCCCGATGGTCTCGACACCACTCGTGAAGGCTGGCCAAAGTAGCCATCATCGCACCGCGTGACGAGCCTGACGAGTTCGGCTGGACGATACTCCACGCGGTTAAACCTGACGCGGCACAAAGTGAGACATTTCCGAGCGGGGCGGCGATCCCGATATGTTGAAGGCCATGTACTCAGTATTATTTAAAATGAAAGTGGCCGGTTAGTATGAAGCTTTTAATTTATAG
>JAYTGQ010000095.1:0-41352 GCA_043733345.1 Schlesneria sp. | reverse complement strand
CAAGCCACTTCGTGACCTCTGGAATCGCCGCAGCAGCCAATGGCCCGAAGTCTCCTATGTTGGTCATGACCGCTACCGCAACGAGCCAGTCCTCGTCTGCCAATCTTTCGATTAGTGCAGGGACTGCGGAGTTAGATCGAGGTCGAGCGGCAGCCACCAAACGAACGGCCTGATGTCGCACATCTGGATGCCCGTCTCGAAGGCATTCGACCAAGCCGGGGATGAGGTCGTCACCAAACCGCTCTAGCTCCTCAAGAGCATCACCGGAGCAAACCCACTGGTCTTGTTCGTTGAGCCGGATGAATCTGCAAAGCTCTTCACGGATGCTGAGCATGAGTGTTCCTTGTAGGCAGGTGATTTTTGGCCGAATCTCAACAAGCGGGTGTCCCAGAATCAGGCCACCGACAACGATCTCCTCCTTTGGTGCTGGCGGAGTTCCATCCACAGCCGCCCCAAACAATTCTGTCCAACCCATCGGCCCTCAATGAATGTGGCTCCCCAAAACAAACCAGAGGTCCGTTGTCGCCTGGTGCAATCCTCCACGATCAGATCCTCGCCGGTCTGAAGCAGCATTTCCCGAAGCTCATGATGTTGCTCAATCTTGAGTTTCAGGCAAAGCCGCATATTGTCCAAATCAGCGGCGGACATCGGCTCGATGACCATCCGAGTCCTGTGCTTCTTGGCAAGCATCTTCGCCGCCATCGGCGATTTCTGTGCTCTGATCTGGGAGCGGATTCCCTGATCGTCGAACCGCAACGCTTGAAAAAGAGCCTCGGTCGTCAGCCAGCGTTCCCCGTCGTGTTCGACCGGAAATGGGGCCATGTTGCCCAACCAACCATGCTTGTCTTTTACCTTCCCAATGATGATGTCTGTCACAGGCTTCTCCCGCTTGAAGTGCGTGTTTCTTCACGCACTTCAAGCGGGTGTCTCAGCCATGAGTGTCAGTTGTTGTCCTGATCTTCGGGCGGAGTCGGATTGATCGGCCATCCAATGTGATCCCAATAGGGCCGACCACCCTTGGCCTTCCACTCTTGATATTCTTTGTCATCGTGCAGGATCGCTTCGCCGCCGAACGTCACGACGACCCAACCGACGACGTTGAATAACACCGTCAGCACCGCAGAGACACCGATCACGGCCCGGAATGGAAACATGTTCGTACCGCTCAACCCGTTCCAGAAAATTGAGACCAAGAACGTCAGAACGAAAATCGTAACGAAGTAGCGGAACATCAGGACGACGACGGATGGGCGATTACTCATGGGGAGACTCCTTCTTCATGCGGTGCCATTCGATCCTCGGAAGCACCAACGAGTCGCTCGGCCCGTTGCCATGTTCGGTCGTGTTGATGTAGAGCCTCGAAGCGTTCGACAGATACTCGGCGACATCGGCCAAAGGCACTGGCCGTTCGTGGCTGTAGACTTCAACGAACAACGGAACGACGTACCGCTGCGGCTCGCCATCGAAATGGCTTCTCAGAATGTTCTGGGTGTCAGTGGCCGCATCATTGTGTCTGGCGTAAAGGACGCCAGTGGGGCCGAATTCTTGCCCGTTCCAGGAACGATCCTCAGCGTCCAAGATCGTGAATCTTGGGAACTCGTCGGAAGATCCAGCCAGAACAACGTACAGGATCGGCAATTCTCGTCTGTCTGCCATGTTTTTGACTCCTCGGTTGAAAGGGTTTCCCTTCAAGCGGGTGTCTCAGTTTCAGCTAGGGCGTCGTGCCATGATGCCCATCCCAGAGAAATAGGGTGGTCTGGTTTCTGCCCATTCGATTCTGGGCGATACCGGTACTTGGTAGAATCTGGGTAGAAAGCCAAATCAGATTGACCGTCGCATCGGGAGCACAGAGAGGGCATCCATGAAGGAAGAGGCCAAAAAGAGGCTCGAACGGCTGCTGCAAGATCTTCAGGAGATCCAAGAAGCATCGCCAAAACAAATCCTGTGTGCCGTCATCTCGTCTATGGTGGACTCGCCCCTTCGTGCCCAGGCTACTTGGCAATGGGTTGCCAAATTCGTTCGAGCATCTCGGCACGAGGACGATTCCATCGTCCTCGATCCGAATCCCGTCGTTGTCGAGCCGTTCACGGACGGAAAAGGCTGTGTTCGTTGGTGCGGCCAGGACAGCAAACGGGACGCATTCAAGGAGTGGGTAACTCGACTGTCGGGCTTTTGTGAATCGAATCCTGAATTGATCCCAAATGCTGAGCCACGCTATGGAATCGAAGGGGGACTTCAAGCCCTCTGTGCAATTGCGGCCCCGGTGCCGGAGTTATCGACGCTGGTTAAGAGGAGACCCATACTTCAACTCACCGGACAGCGGACACTCCCGCCGAAAACGCCGACGCAAATTCAAAAAATGAAGCCGAGGCCCTCCTTCGACGTGATGGAGATTGACGTACCAGTTCCCGTTTTTGCTTTGAAAGTTCTGAACCACCTTCTCGGCAAGCCATTGCGAGACCCTCCGATTAGAGTTGAGATCAACGAATCACCGAAGCATGAGTTTGCAAACGTGTTCGTAAACGGCAAGCCGTACATCGTCGAAAAAGTGTTCGCCCTGATCGTTGAACAGTTGGTTCGAGCGAATGGCAACCCAATTTCACAGAGGACGATCACCAATAATTGCCCAGATCTCAAAAAACTGACGCTTCCAAGATTTAGTCGCATTTTCGAAAAGAAGCAAAATAAAGTACCCTTCGAAATCGAACCCAGCACCAAGGGCTTCTATCTCAAGCCCGAATGGCTGCAATAGTGGCACAGTTATGCCACTTTCTGTACGTGGACTGGCTCGAAATTCCTGCCTAGATTTTCTTCATCGCACGCTGAGTTGTGTTAGCGTCACACGTAAGAAATCAAGGCGGAAGTCGAGAGCCAGGGATGGACGGCGGGTCGAATCCAATTTCGAGCAATGGCCAGCAGCCGGATAACGCCCAAGCCGAGTATCCCAAGTGGATCAAGCCCGCTCTGATCACCGAGGCGAAGGACGTGCTCCGGGCCTCGAATCGTCCAAATGCAGATCAGGATGCCATCGACTTGATCGTCGCCATTGGCCGACTACTCGACGCTGCCGGTGTCTTGAGAGCGAATAGGCCATGAAGCGTTACATCGGGTTTGCACGGGTCAGCAGCCGGGAACAGGAGCGGGAAGGCTTTAGTCTCGACGTTCAAGAAGAGGCGTTCGAGTTTTACGCCAAGCGGGAGAATGGCGTGGTGGACAAGGTTTTCAGGATCGCTGAGACCGCCACGAAGAATGATCAGCGGAAGATCTTCCGAGAAGCAATCACCTTCGCCAAACAGAATGCGGCGGACTTCGACGGAATCCTGTTCTACAAGATCGACAGAGCCGCACGGAACATGAAGGATCTGATACTGCTGGAAGAGATCGAGAAAGAGTACGACCTCCCATTCATCTCCGTCACGCAACCTGTGGAGAACACGCCGACCGGTCGGATGATCCGTCGCACGTTGGCGACCATCGGTGCGTTCCAGACGGAACAGATGTCGCTCGACATCCGCAGTGGGATAGCCAAACGGGTTGCCATCGGCTGGTTTCCGTCCCGTTGTCCGTATGGCTACCGCAATATCAGGACCAACGGACGAGCGACGGCTGAAGTCCACCCGGAGAACACCCCCAAGGTCCAGCGTGCCTTCGAGCTTCGGGCCTATGAAGGGTTGCTGGTCGAACAGATCGCCGAGCGACTGTACATGGAAGGGCTGTTCTACACTCCGTCAAAGCCACGATTCCCGGAGACCAAGTTGTATGCGATTCTGCACGATCTGTCGTACACCGGCTTCGTGAAGTATCAGGGGCAATGGCATCCGGGGCTGCACGAGTCGCTGATCGACAAGATGACGTGGGATCTCGTGCGTGTGTCGTTTGGCGATCAGAGTTACCGGTCCCACGAGATGGTTTTTGCCAATCAGTTGATTCGGTGCGGCCACTGCGGTCATCCGATCACCGGTGAGGAGAAGACGAAGGACACGAAGTCTGGACCGAAGAAGTACGTCTACTACCGGTGTGCCCGATACCAGCGTCATGGCCATCCCCGTGTTCGTCTCCGGGAACATGAACTCGACATCCAAGCCCGACAACTCCTCGCAGATTTCAGGGTGATCCGACCTGACATGCAGCGGTTGATCGTGAACATCGCACTCTCCCGACTGGAACACGAACGCACCTGTTCGGAAGTCCGTGGAGAAGAGGTGAAGCGTCAGCTTTCCCTCATCGAAGGTCAACGGGAGGAACTTCTCAACCTGCGACTGGCCAAGGCGATTGCCGATGAAAAATTTTCTGCGAAGCAGGCCGAACTTGAGGAGCGAGAGACTCTGATCCGCCGTCAGGTCCAAATGATGGACGAACTGCGGAATCAGAACGACGCTTTGGCCGCATGTGCTCCAGAGGTGTTCGAGCAAATCCAGCAGGATTGGGGCACTCTCAACTTCTCCGCCAAGCAAGATATTTTGCGGTTGCTTTTTACAGGGTTCGTGCTCGACGACCGGACGCTGGTGACAGGCAGCGGGACACCGTTAGAACTATTTCGGGCGGGTTAGCCGTTTGGCGTTGTCTTCCCAAAATTCTCGGCGAAAATGACCCTGGCACGTTTTTGTGCGAGGGTCATTCTGCTTCCAGAGGACAACGAGTGAAGGCGTCGAAGCGATATGTTGCACTGGCTCGGGTGAGCAGCCGAGAGCAAGAACGAGAGGGGTTCTCCCTCGACGTTCAAGTGGATGCTTTGCGTCTTTACGCCACACGCAACAATGGCGAGATCATCCGATTCTTCCGCATTGCCGAAACTGCCTCTAAGCATGACGAACGGACGACCTTCAAAGAACTCCTTGCCTACGCCAAGGCGAACTCCCATCGACTCGATGGCCTCTTGTTTTACAAGGTGGACCGGGCCGCTCGGAACCTCTTCGATTACGTCGAACTTGAGCGGTTGGAATCAGAGAGCGGTATCCAATTCATTTCCGTCTCCCAGCCCACGGAGAACACCCCGGCTGGCCGGATGCAGCGACGGGTCTTGGCGAGCATGGCGAGCTTTTACACTGAGCAGCAATCGCTGGACGTGCGGGAAGGACTGGCACGGCGGGTCCAGTGCGGCTTGTTCGTCGGCAAGCCACCATTTGGCTATCGGAACATTCGGATCAACGGTCGCAGCATCGTCGAGATCCACCCAGAAAACTCTGCCGTCGTTCGACGAGCGTTTGAACTTTACGCCAACCACAATCACACCGTCGATACCCTTGTCGAAGCCTTGTTGGCCGAAGGCATGTTGTACTCGGCGGCGATGCCGAAATTCACAAGAAGCAAGCTCTACACGCTTCTAACCGACCGGGCCTACATCGGCGAGATCAGACACAAGGGGCAGTGGCTTCCGGGCACCCACGAACCAATCGTGGATCGGGCGACATGGGATCGAGTCCAGAAGCTACTCGGCCAGGGACTCTACAGGTCGCATCAAATGACGTTTGCCAGCGAACTCATTGAGTGCGGCCACTGCGGCTCTCCGATCACCGGCGAATCGAAGACGAAGAAGACCAAGAGCGGCGACCGGGAGTACGTCTACTACCGCTGCACGAAGTATCACAAGGGCGACCATCCACGTACCCGGCTGACAGAAGGCGAACTCGACGCACAGATGCTTGCCCTGTTCGACAAGCTAAGGGTCGAAGATGCCGAGTTCAGAGACTCGTTCCGTGAGCAGTTGCGGCAGTCCACGAACTGGGATCTCGATGGCTCAATTGAACGTGACGTTGAATTGCAGAGAAGGCGAAATCAGATCATCCATCAGCAGAAGCAGCTTTTGAACCTGCGGCTCCTTGAAGAGATCGACGCCGACACATTTGCCGTAAAGGCTCAAGAGCTACGGGACGAGGAAGCTGCGTTGCGTCTCCAGATCGAGGGATGCAGCCGCAATCGGCACGAAACCATCGACATTGCGATCAAAGCGTTTGAACTTTCTCAAAACCTACGTGCGAAGTGGTTTGCAGCGGATTGGGCTGCAAAACGCCGAATCCTCGAAATCGTGTGTTTGAACTGGAAGCTCGATGGCGTAAGTCTCGTTCCAGAATGGAGAAAGCCCTTCGACTTGTTGGCCGAAGGGCTTCTCACGAAAGATAGTCGGGCTGACAGGATTTGAACCTGCGACCTCTTGACCCCCAGTCAAGCGCGCTAGCCAAGCTGCGCCACAGCCCGTCATTAAACCCAACCGCCTTTTCACGAGAGCTATCCTTACCGAGGATAGACCATTCAGGAGGTCGAGTTGGCAAACTATTGCAACGTAGGTGGAACATTGCAAGCCACGTCGCCAGGGCCATCACGGCTCGGGTACAGTCGGTAATTGGTGGTCGGTCAGGTTTTGAGGGAGAGGGTGTTCCAGAATGAGTTCCAGTGGCCGTTGAGGTCGGTGGCTCGGCGGGCGATGATGGCGAGGGTATCGGGTTCGGACCAGTGCCTGCCGGGGCCTTTGAGGCGTTGGCCGACGAGTTGTTTGCAGATCGATTCGATCATGCCGCTTTCGTTGAATACAGTGCCGATCTGCCAGCCGCGTGCTTTGGCGGCGGGGTAGTTCAGGTGGTGTTGCTTGTCGGTCACGTACGACAGCAGTTGTTGGATGGCTTCGCGCGGGCGGCCTCGGCGTGACGCGAGTTGAGGCCGCAGCCACTCGATCAGCGCCACGCCGCCGCCGCCGTGCAATTGGGTGAGGGCCTCGTCGGCCCACGTGGCGGGCGACTCGGGCGAGACGATCTTCGCCGCCGTCCAGACGTGTTCGCTGGCGTGATACCAGTCGAGGATGCCGGTCGCGTCACTGAAGTAACGGGCGTGAATTTCCCAGCACCATGCTCCACCGTCCGATGCGAAGAGCTTCTCCTCGGCCTGACCGTAACCGCACTGCCTGGCCAGTCTCCACAGGGATGCCGCGAACTCTTCGGGAGACTCGCGGCCCCAGGTCATCTGCTTCTGCCAGCGCGCGTGTTCGTCCTGCCAGTAGACGCAACCGACCTTCATCTGCTGCAAGACTGCGGATTATTCACCACGGAAAACACGGAAATTCACGGAACGAAAGAGGGGACAGAGGTGAATGGCACTGCCGTGTGCCTAACTGCTGTTACGCCTTGGCGTTGACGGATTCGAGTTGTTTCTTCAGGACGTGGCGGGGTTGTTGCATGAGCTTGTCGCCGTGGCGGCGGCGTTTGAGGACGCGGGGTTCGATGCGACCGGGGCGGTTGGCGACCAGGCACTCGGCGATCTTGGACAGTAGCGCGAGGCAGTGGTCGGTGATGTTCCCCGCAGCGATGCGGCCGCGCGCCAGGTCGGTCCAGGAAGCGAGGAGATTATGAGGAGATAGTGGCACGTCCCCGTGAAACTAATCTGGCGCGGTCGCCTGTCATATCAGAGTGCCGCAGCCGCCGTGCGGACCAGGTGATAGGCCAGCAGCGTCGTCCACAATTCCCGCCGCACCATCTCCGGCGACTTGCAGCGCACGTGGTTCAGGTTCAGGTTCTGCTGGATCGAGCGGATGTCGAGTTCCGCGTTCCAGCGGAAGCCGTACAGTTCGGCGAGGTCGGCCGTCGAGTAGACGTTCGCGTCGGTCAGCGTGGTCGCGACCGTGATCTCCGTCGTGCGGCGGCCCGGCTGGCTCACATGGAACCGCAGTTCGCGCAGCATCATCGTCTCGGGGATCGCGTCGTACGTCGCCATCGTGATCGGACAGCAGGTGGCCAGATCGCTCGTTTCCTGCTGGAGATGAAAGTAGGGGATTACGTCATCACCCCCGCTGCCGACAATGAGTGGCTCCACTACGGCGAGATTGTGGCAGGCTCGTCCTATTTCTTCGTGGCGAATCCCACCGATGGATGTCCGTTTCGGCATCGACGACGTATCGCTTGGTCTTCCGCCAGACTGAAACGGGGCGATCTGTCCGTACCATTCCAAAATACGATCCGTTCATCGTTGACCGTGTTCGCAGTCTCGCAACGCGATGAATTCTTTGAAGCAATCGGTGAGCAGTCGCTGGTCAGCAAGCCGGTTGCTGCGGCCTACGACCCGCACCGTGCGGTGTTGGAACAAGTGCTCCAACTGGACGATAAGGAGTTCGAGGTTCTCATCACCCACCTTTTGACGGCGCTCGGATTTGAAGGTTCTGAGCACACGGGCAAGACCGGCGATGGCGGCGTGGATGCCACGGGTGAGTTGAACCTCGCCAAGATCAAAGTGTTTGTGCAGGCCAAACGCTACAAGCTGGGTTCCAAAGTAAGCGCCAGCGTCGTTAAACAACTCCGTCAAGCCATCCCCTTCGGCAGACAGGGTGCTTTCATCACCACCGCCGACTTCCAAAGCGGAGCCCGCGATGTTGCTTTAGAACCGAACTTTCCCCGCATCGGCCTCATCAATGGCCGCCAGCTCGTGGACTTGCTGGTCGAACACTGGGACGACATTCCGCTAGAGTTCCAAGAGCGACTTGGGCTCAGACGTGGGTTGGTACGAACATGAACTTGGGGTGAGGCGGCTGGAGTCAACTCTTCGCCGTCCAGGGATTCAAAGCGCGGTTGTCGGATGTCTTCGAGAACAAGGTTGGAGCGATTCCCGCTCGATTTCCCGCAGTCAAGTGGGCTGCTTGCCCTTCGCGGCCATCAGGTCGTCGCCCCTCGAATCGAGAACTTGTTGGCAAACTTCTCTCTGGCAGACCAGCGCATCCCCCAAGACGTCATCAGGCCGGGCTTCGGGTCTGGAGCTGAGCGGGTCAGCAGCCGCGCCGTGGTTTGGCGCAGATGGGAATTGGTGAAGCCTTGAGGAAGATGGCGGAACATCAGCATCACGGTGAGCACCGCCAGCGCCGTGAGTACCGCCAGCACGGTCGGGGCGCCGCAGCGCAGAACGCTGGCGTCGGATGAAACTGATTTCTGTGGGAAATGGAGGCCAAAACCAGTGACCTCCCCGAAACACCGGATGAACCTTCGTTGATGGGGGGCGGATCGTTCGAGACTTTGCGGCCCCGACCGGATTGCAGGTGTCGGACTTCGACCCCATCCCGCTTGTCTGGATATTGAACGAGACGGAGAGCTATACCTCACGCGGCCGGAATTGAGTCGTTTCACCGCGTGGGTAACGCCCCGCGCGTCGAGCTACGTTTGAGTCTGTTTTGCCATCGACGCGCGGGGCGTTGCCCACGCTGTGAAACGAGCCATCGGCCTCACTCTTGGCCGCGCGGGGTATAACTTAGTGACAACGCTGTGCGGAAGACGACCCCATCCGCCTCGTGCGGATGGTGAAGCAGATGGGACGCCGCGAATGACCTCACGGCCAGATCATCTGATTCACCATCCAGGCAAGCGGGATGGGGTCGAGGCCCAGCTCGCGATGGTCGCCAAGTCGCTCGCCGTCTCGTTCACCATCCGCACGAGGCGGAGGGGGTCTGAGGACAACACCTGCAATCCGGTAAGCGTCAGAGACTTTGAAGGTCTTGGTCAGATGCGGCTTCAGTCCGTTGTCGCGCGACACGCGCGGGACCAGCGTGTCGCTGCCGCCGATCGCTTCGGCCAGCGACCGCGTGGACCATTGCGTGGCGATGGGCGGTGTCTCTCGCATGGTCCGGCGAATGATCTCGGCTTCGACGGCGACCCGCTGCGTCCGTGTTCGACCGCCTCGCGGAGCATCTCACTCGATTCCCACCAACCGCTCGGTGACGAAGCGATTCCGCCAAGTGCCCACCGTGCGGCGCAGAGCAAACACGTCAGTTCCACCGCAATCTCGCCGCCGCGCCGCCGCGAACACGAGCTTCGCCCGCAACACGAGCCGCGCCGAAGGACTCCGCCCGTCCGCCCATTTTGTCAGCGCGATTCGTTCTTCATCCGTCAACGTGATGACCTTCGCAACTCGCATGGCTCTGATCCTCCAAGTTCGGAGCATCAGACAACAGTCAAACAAATCCGTTCCCGTAACATTGAAGCACTCACCCCCTTCAAGGTCTTTGCTTCGGCGGTTTCTTGGTGGCTCGCTTGAGTTTTTTCTTGGCCAGGAGTGCGAACGATGAGCCTCGAAAATCTCGTCCCACCGCTCGGGCTGCAACAACCGCTCGACGGTCGCCCGCACCATCACCGCCGCCGGACACCGCTCGACAAACTTGTCCAACACGCCACCCGGAGACATCCCTGCGCCCTCCCACATGGTGACAAATCCCCTTCAACACGTCGGGTTGTAGCGATATTCAAAGACCTGGAAAGGAGCGGCACAGCCCACCGTACATCTTGTGAGCTATCGCATTTGGTGGGAAAAACCTGCCAGACCCCCAAGGTCACAGCCAGCTTCATCAATGAACGGATAGGGTTTGAAGTAGTTGTTTGGCGCGACTTTTCCAGCGGCCAGACTTGCGAGCAATGGCCTTGGGGCTGCCGTTGATGTCGTGGAGGAGCGATTGCAGATGATCGCGCGCTGGCTGCGATTGGCCATGTTCTGCGAGCAATTTGGCCAGCAACCAGACCGCTTCGGGCTGTCGCCAGCGTTTGACATGCTGCTCGAAATGGCGGGTTGCAGCCTCCGTGTCGGCCAACTCCAAGAGAGCTTTGCCGTGGGCGAGTGACACGTCCCCAAATTTGTACTGTGGATCCTGCTCCAAAATCTGCCGTGTCCAATCGCGTGTTTGTTCGTGTTGTTTTTGAATCGCGGCGACTTGTGCCGCGCCCCAGAGCGCCGGCAGGTTGAGTGCATCCTTCTTCAGGGCGTTGTCGTAGGCTGCTGCCGCTGATTCGTAGCGACCGACATCGCGCAGCGCGTCGCCCCACTGAATGAATTGATGAGGATTGCCAATTCGCATCGCCGCCGTTTCGAGCCGCACGAGTTCCGCGCCGCGTGTCCAGCGCCGTAGGAACGAGGGCGGACGAATTTCGGTGGAGGGGAGATAACGCAGCACGAAGTACAGCACCGGGCCGATGCCAGGAATCACAAGCAAGACCCACAACCACAGCATCCGTTCCGGTTCGGTCCTCAGGCAGTGCCACACCATCCAGATCCAAAATGCCCCGTACAACAATGTTGTGAGTTGCATTCCCAGTGCGGCAAAGCCCCACCACATCACGCCCGATTGGGGCGCGGTCAGGCCAGCGAAGTCGTCCGAAAACTGAGCCAGTATTCCCATACCCGTGACCTTTCAAGACTGGGTGACGTGACCTACTCGCCCGTTTGTTGGCCGGGGCACCTCTACTCAGTCAACTCCAGCAGATGAGCGAAATCGGGATCATTGCGTAGCGGATCGAAGTCGGCCTCATTCGGGACGAGCTTCATCAAGGTCCGATCCATCCGGAGGGCACGTCCTAACCATGACAGAGCCAACTCCTTTTCGCCCGCCAGCGAGTAGTAACAGGCGAGGTTGTACAGCACGACGGGGACTTCGGGGTGAGACTCGTAAGCCAGCCGCAGCGTGTCGATCGATTGGTCGAGGCGATCGACTCGCTTGTAGCACCACGCCATCCCCATCAAGGCGCACAGGTCCGTGGGAACGATGGCTTGAGCCATGAGAAACTGATCGAGCGCCCGCCGGTGTTCGGCCTTGGCGCGAAAGGCCTCGCCCCGCAGCAGGTGGAACTGGAACGCGTGCGCGCCCGCGTCGTCGATCTCGTCGAGTTCCCGCAGCGCTTGGTCGGCCAAGTCGAGCATCAAGAAACCGTAAGCGGCTTTCATCCAGCGTTTGAGTCGCCTGCTGGCATCAAAGATCACGACAAACCTCCCGGTGAAACAGAACGCCCCGCTTCGGTTTTAGCGGCCGGTTCGCGTCGAATCCACTCGCGCGCGGGGAGTCAAAGAACAGAGTCGCCCGGCTGATGAAAGCCGGGCGAGAAAGTAAGGATGGACTTCACAGGACTTACTGTTTGGGGAACTTGATGTCGGCCAATTTGTCGAAGTTCGGGTTCCGATAAACTTCGGCGAACTTCATTCCGAATCCGTACTGCAGCTCCCACTGGGCGCGTCGGGCGTAGGGCGTGCGCGGGTGATTCTCGATCACGGCCTGGTACTCCGCGCGCGCGGCCTCGTTTTGTCGTTTGAGTTCGTCCAGATCGACCTTGGTCTGCTTGACTTGCTCCTTCGTCGGTTCCAAGAGTTCCGCCGTGCGGTGAATGTCCCAGAAGTTGTTCTTGTCGTCCTTGGGTCGCGGCTTTTGCACTTGATGCTGGTCGAGGGACAGCAGGAGTTGAAAGAGCCTCACGCGGTAGGCCAAGCACTGCGCGTGCATCAGGTCATAGTTGGCCCGCCACCGTTCTGAGGGTTCTTTGTCACGCAGTTTTTTGACCGTGTCGAGCCGCTTCACGGCTTCGTTGAGCAGCCCCATCGCACGAATTGCTCGCTTAAACGTGGCCTCGCCTTGAGTGGCGAAGGCCGCCGAATCGATGCTGTACCAAGTGGACTGCATACGCAGTTCCGCATCGGTATGCGGGTTGAGGGCTTTGATGACCTCCCACTGCGTATCGCGAAACTTGCTCGAATCGCGGTCCTTCGCGTACTCCATGCGCGAGCTGAGATCGGGGAGATACTCCTGCATGTCAAGCAGTTCATATTTGCGCTGTTCGACGGAACCTGCACCACCCAGATTGTCCTCGTTGCCCGGCAGCATGAAGAAGATGCCGCCCGTTTGTTTGGCGAGGCGCACCTGTTCGTAAGGGCCAACGCCGCTGGAGAAAGCATCCCAACGCTCGTGCAGTCCATCGAACTGCAAACATTCGGGGTAAGGGGTCTCGGGGCCACGATTGATTGTGAGCCAGTGAGTTAGGCCGAATTTGGGATCGACCCACTTGGTCCGAGCGTAGGGGTATCCGAACACCGAGTAATGGCCGAGGACATAGACTGGGGCTTCGGCGTTCTTGCACAACTGAATCGTCTCTTCGAGATGTTCGCCGTCGTCACCCGATTCGTCGGTGACGACGATGAGGACCAGCTTCCTTTTCGCACGGGCGGCGGTCTGCTGGTACTTGCGAACGGCGGCTGTGATCGCGGCGCAGGTGTTTTCGATTCCGGTCTCATCGACTTTGATTTTGTCGATGGCCTTCTTGATCTCCTCCGTGTTGGAGGTGGGTTTCATCGAGACCGTGTGTTCGGAGATACTCTTGCCGAAACTCATGACCGATGTCAGCAGCACTTCGTCCGACAGCCTTGTCTTGTTTCCCTCGTGCTTCTGGACCAAGCCGAGTTCTTCGTAGACTTTGTAGAAGCGTTCGCGAATCTCCTTCTGGTCGTCCTTCATGCTGTCCGATTCATCGAACAACCAGACCACGAGAACTTTGGACTCGCGCATCATACGGAGCATTTCTTGGGTCATCTGTCCGAGCGCCGCGCCATAGCCTTCGACCACGCGGCCCGCTTCGCCCGAGACCTGCCCCGCGCCCAAGTCCTTACCGATGATGCCCAGCCCCGGCACCGACATGGCACCGATGTTGACTTTGACCACAGGCTCTTTAAGGCTCTGGGCGTCGTCGAGTCTCTGGCTCGCGACGACTCCACCGTTGCCGCCACCACCGCCGCCCACCGCAGTAGCAGCCCCGATCACCTGTGAACCGGCGATGAAGTTGACCGTCTCAGCTACTTCCGTGGTTTGCTCCACGTCATGCGTGAACTCTTCTTGCAGGCGTTCTTCGGTAAAGACCGAATCGACGACCATCTGCAATTGCTGGAGCGGCGTTTTGAAGACGACCAGCGAGAGTCCGAGGAGCAGAACGGCATGGACTGACAGGGAGATGAGCAGCCCGACAGCAGCCGATTTGGGTACGGGGAGACGGTGGGTCTCAGGAGTCAATTCCGAAGTGGGATTCATGAACACCGAACTCCGGGGACAGAGGCGATGAACGGACGGATACGACATCAGGAAAATCGTTTCGAGAACTCGGAAGCTCTTCGCCGTGATGAAAAACGGCTGCAACGGCCAACCCTTGGCACCATCCTCAGCCAAGGATCGTTTTGGGAGGGGAGCCGCCAGCGGATCGCTTAGCCGTTCTCTCCCGTTTGGCTGTTTGAAATCCCTTTCAAACATTTGAGCATGCGACCGCAATCACTTCCTGATGTGCAACTACTTGTTGAGCGACCAGTCCGGTTCAAATGTCGCGTCGCACGGGATCCTTGTCGATCATCTTCTTGACCTTCTTCTTGGTCACGGGGTCTTCGATTTCGATGAACTTCGGTCCCATCTTTTCTTTGCCGCCACCCATTCCAACGGGGTTGGGATTGTAGGTCGATTCCTTCCATTCCCAGCCCAATTGAGTGCTTCGTTCCCGTTCCGCCATGTGCTGCCAAGGCGTGCCGGGATGCTCGTCGATGACTCGGTTCAAGTATTCGAGCGCCCGCGTGGCCAGCTTTTTCGTGGCGGCACCGGACGAGATTTCCTTCGAGTCCTTCAACTGCCACTGATTGCTGCCGGGCTTCTCGAATTTCTTCGGTGAGCTTTTCATTTCGGCCAGCATGGCGTTGTAGCCGAAGCTGCGCGCGCGCAGAGCCAACACGCGCCCCATCGCGAGGTCGTAGCCAGCGCGGGAACGGGCGTCCTTGATCTTGGCGCGATCCTTCTCACCCGGTTCGAGGACTCGCATCAAAGCGTCCAGCTTGTATTCAAAGTCAGCCAGTGGCTTTTGAGCATCACCAATGGCGACTCGCAACACGGTGTCGTTCTCGGCCGGGAACTCAAGGCGCGGCAGCGGGACGCTGTCCAGCGTGAGCAACCGGCAGACTTCCAAGAGCGCCATCTTGGCTTTGTTCTGGCTAATTTCTTTGTCGATCATCGGGATCGGCCGGTAGTCCGGCGCATAGTTTCGCATCACTTGGGGATCGAGCTTAATTGAGCTGCGGCCTTCGTCGGTGATGAAGTACAGCCCGTTGGTCTCGGCACACAGTCGCGTCAGTCCGTAAGGCCCCATGCCGGACGACATGTTGTCGAGGTCGTAGCTGTTCGATCCCCAGTAGGGGAGCCGGACTCGTTCGGGGTACAGTGTTTCTGGGCCACGGTGCATGACTCCGATCACCGTCTCGCCAGTCTCCAATTCAAACGGAGCCTCGGTGGTCTCTTTCCCGAACGGAGCGGCATCGCCGACGCAGTAGCATCTCATCCCGTACCGTTTGGTATGGACGATCGCCTGTTCGAGGTTCGTCTTCGAGTCCGAGCCTGCTTCGTCGGTGACGATGATGATCATGACATCGCGGTGCATCTGCGTGCGATAGTTTTGATAGTGCTTCGCCACGGCTGTGACGGCCGCGAACGTGTTCTCGTTGCCGGACGACTCCGACTTAATGTTCCGCACCATCTTCACGACATCGGCGGGATCGTCCAGCGGATCCTTGGTGAGGATACTGGTCTTCTCACCAAAGGTGACGATGGCCGTTTTGAGGACCTTATCATTAGAGACGTTGAGAGACGTGAGTTGGCTGTACACGTTCTCGATTCGGTCAGCGATCATGCTGCGGCGAGCTTTTAGAGACGGCGAGACATCGAACAGCCAAACGACCAGCGCCTTTTTATCGCGGAGCGTGGTGGCGATTTCCCAAGTCAGGCGATCCACAGCCCCTTCGACTCCACCCGAATGCTCGGTCGCTCCTTGAGTTGCCACGGACGCGAGCACATCGGTTTTGGAAGGTTTGACGATCTCGTCGGTCTGCGGCGCTGCGACGACAAGATTCTCGGAGATCGTCCGATCCACCTCTTCTTGAGGGTTCCGAGCCACGCTATTCGCGGCCTCCTGAGATGTCGCCAAGCTGGTGACAGCCGTATCGCCACCGATTTGATCCGTGATTGTGGCGTCGAATTTCAATGCCGTTTCGTCGTTCTCTTCGAGGCTGCTGGTGACTTCCGTGAGCTCTTGCAACTTCACCGAAAACTTGACCAACGCCAACCCGCACAGCAGCACGAGGTGGATGCCAAGACTGACCGAAAAGGCCATGACCAGCGCCTTGGGAAAGCGGCTGTTCTCAATCTCCATCTCGAACACTTCGGGCTGTTTCAGATTGGCGCTCATGATCAACTCCTCGCAGATTGGCTGCGGCCGAGGACTACCGAAGAAACGGGTCTTGCGGATCGTGCCTCGGACATTGAAAAGTATCGAGACCTGTTCGGCCCACAAATCGCGAGCGAGTCTACTGATTCAAACTGGGGGTTGCAATTCGCGGTTTCGAGCCGCAACGTGCCTGACGAGCACATCATCGGCAGTTTGCAGCAGTCGGCCGCCCGAGTGCCAGCGAACGCCACGAACTACCTCGAATTGGGGCTTTTTCTAAAGCCGGACTTCGCAATCTACCTTCCGAACTCGAAAAACGTTCGTGCCCCCCTCTAGCGTAGGTCACGAAAGTCGCGAACGACCTTCACTTTTGACTCAGAGTCTGTCGGAAAAGTGTAGGGTGGGCACTGCCCACCACACTCTATGGTGGAATGGTGGGCAGTGCCCGCCCTACGGAATGTGCCACCTCCGACTTCTCGGATAGCCTCTCACTGCCCCGAAGCGTGAAAGAAGATTCAATGCCTTTGGACGAAGTCGAGATCGAGACCGTCGGGAATGTCCGTCTCTTTGTCCGTGACTTTTCACCGTCCCCTGAGCAGTTGATGGATCGACCGGGATTGAACGGGCCGACTCCACTTCGCAGCCTGTTGAAAAACGTAGCTTGGACGCCTCGTCCGGGCGAAAAGCAATTGGAAACGGACAGACGAGGCGTCCATCCTACGGTTCTTCCACAGGCTGTTAGGGGATGTTCGTCCCGCACGATCGTTTGGGTTCACGGACTGGGCGAACACGGCGGTCGCTACTTGCATCTGCCGGAGTTTCTGAACGAACACGGCTGGCGGATCATTCTCATGGACTTGCGAGGGCACGGGCGTTCGACCGGTGTGCGAACTCATGTCCGGTCGTTCGACGAGTATGCCGCAGATGTGGCGGCGGTTTGGAAGCGGTTCGAGTTGGGCGCGGGCGGCGCGGTCTTGGGTGCTCACAGCATGGGGGGGCTTGTGGCGCTGCGAGCGGTGCAGACCGGGTGCCTCCAGCCGGAAGCCCTCATGCTGACATCGCCGTTGCTGGGAGTGAAAGTCTATGTCAGTCCACTCAAGCGATGGCTGGGGCGATTGCTCATGAAGGTCTATCCGGAGGCCCGGTTCCGCAACGGACTCGATCCTCGCAACATGACGCGCGACGAGGGATTCGCGCGTGAGAGACGAGCCGACCCGCTGATCGTGAAGACGGTCACGGCGAGTTGGTTCTTTGCGATGGAAGCCGCGTTGGTGGAAGTCCATCGCGATGTACACAAGGTCACGGTGCCGGTCCTCGCGCTGCAAGGTCTCTCCGATCGCACGACGGACGGCGATCTTGTTGCCCGCTGGCTGGCGAGTACGACGACGCGCACGAAGCAACTGCGCGCACTTCCCGATCACGTTCACGAGCTGCTTCACGAAGCGGACTGGCGCGACACGCTCGCTCGAATCGTCGAGTGGCTGGAGAGTTGGGGGGCCGCTCGTGTCTAATGCCGCGAACCTCTCCGGCCTCGACTCTCAGCGAGTCTGATTCCTCGGCCAGTCTGCATTCACTGCGTTTTTTGGCGAACCACAGATGGCATCTGCTGATCTCCAGACAACTGGCACACCGCCACCTCGCACACCGCCCCAGCACGCGCTGCTGCGTTGGACCGTGGGCATCCTCGCACTGGCGGTGGCCATCGGATTGGGGATCGCCTACTTCCTGATGAAGAGCCTGACGGCGAACTGGGGTGTGCCGGAGCAAATCGCCTTTCGCACTTTCGTCGTCTTCATCGGCTTGATCGGCGTAATGCAGATCGCGATGGCGATGTCGGCGACGCGCGGCGTGATGGCGACGCCGCGTTTCGGCAGCCATCGGATGTTGATCCCGCCCGAAGGTTTCGCCTACTTGGGAATCATGTGCGTGCTGTTCACGGGCGCGATGCTGACGAAGCAGAACACACTGTTGCTGGTCTTCGCGATGATGGCGGGACCGTTCGTGGTGAATGGCTCGCTGACGTTCGGCATGTTGAAGGCGACTCGCATTGCCCGCTCGGCCCCGCGCCGCGCGATGGCGGGCGAATTGTTCGGGGTCGAGGTCACGCTGACAAACCGCCATCCGCTGCTGGCTCTGTGGATGATGACCGTGCGCGATGAGATCGTTCACGCGGTCGAAGCCTTGTCCGTGAGTGTGTTGTTTGCGCGAGTGGCTCCCCGTACTTCGCAGACCGGGCACTACCAACTCCGCCTCGCGCGACGTGGTCGTCACAAATTGGGGCCGTTGCTCGTGTCGTCCCGGTTTCCCTTGGGACTCGTCGAGCGGAGCCGCCAGTTCGCGGAGCCGGGCGAAGTTCTCGTCTACCCGCGCATCGGTCGGCTCAATCCCCATTGGAAACGCCACTGGGTTGGCGCGGCGGAATTGGTCGCGCGGCCGCAACCTCGACCGGGCATCTTTCACGACGAGTTCCATCGGCTGCGCGAGTTCCGCACCGGCGACAACCCACGCGACATTCATTGGCGCACCTCAGCCCGACGCGGCGAGTTGATCCTGCGCGAGTACCAACAAAACCGCAGCCTGAATCTGGCCGTGGTCGTCGATCTGTATCAGCCTTCCCAGTCGCGCGGAACGTTCGTCGCGTCGATTGTTTCCGACGGCAATCTCGAACTGCTCGAACGGACGCTGAGCCTCGCGCTGACGCTGATCGTCGAACACGGGCGAGACTGCCGCGATGGCACACTCTCATTGGCCGCGGCGGGAGCGACCTCGTTCCACTGGGAAGGACAGAGCGTCTCGGCCAGTCTCGAATCACTGTTCGACGGACTGGCACTGCTCGAACCGGGAGCCGCCACTGCGACCCGCAGCTTGCTCGACGAGACGCTGCTCCGCACAACGGCCTCCACCCAGATCGTGCTCCTCACTACTCGTCCGGCTGAGGTGGGCGACGCATTCGGACCAGCCGCCGGCAACCCGCGAGTTCATACCTTGAGGGTTTTCAGCCTCGATCAGCTTGAGGCCGTCCTGCACTTTGAAGATGAGCCGGTGGCGACACCCGATTTGCTGGAAGATCCCAGCGAGGGCAGCGCCTCAGACCGAGGAGGGGAGGCGATTGCAAATTGATAATTGCTAATTTCTAAATGCAAATTGAAAACCAAGGACTGACTGCGGGCATCCCGTCACTCTTTCAATTATCAATTTGCAATCTCTTCCGAAACTGGACCCCAAGAGTCGCGTTTCAAACTCGAAGACTCCACGCACCCGACACGCACGATATTGACTTCACCAGGCCTGACACATGGACCTAGCCACCGTTTTCAAATTGAGCCTGTACGGCCTGACGGCGCTGGTCGGGTGGATTCTCGGCGCGGCAGAAGACCGCAGTTGGTTGCCGTATTACTCGTTGCCGTTCGTCCTGCTTGGCTTCTGGTGGTGCGAAGTCTTCGGCAAGCAGAGACCGCGCGAGGGGACGGAGCACGCGCAGGGCGGGCGTCCGCAACGTGGTCTGTCGGATGAGCTGGCCAATGCGTGCGGTGTGATCGCGATCACGTTTGCGGGGCAGGAGTTCGTCAGCGGTAATCATGAAGGAAAGTTGCTGGCGGGAACGCATCTGCTGGTCTATCTCACCTGGATCGTGTCGCTCCAACACAAGACGACCTACCGCTGCTGGCTGCTGCTGGCGCTGGGCGTTTTGCAAATTGCCGTCGCGGCGGTGCTCTCCCCGGGAAGCTGGTTCGGTGTGTGTCTGGTCGGCTACATGTTCGTGGCGACATGGACGCTGTCGGTTTTCTCGTTGTGTGTCACGGAAGAACGTTTTGCCGAGAACATCAGCAGCGCAGGAGGTGGGATCAGCGGAGTCTCGGAGAATGGTAATCTCAGTACGACCGCTCAGCGCAGCGCGAACGCGTTCATCAGTGAGACTATGAGTTCGATCCAACAGGGGAGCTACCTCCGTTGGTCATCGTGGCGTTTCACTTGGGGCGTGATGTCCGCTTCGACGGCCGGTCTGATCGTGAGTCTATTACTCTTCATTTTGATCCCGCGCGCGTGGGTCGGAACACCGGTGAATTTTGACACCGGCGGTGACGTGTTCAGTGCGACGCGACGCTCGATTTCGGGATTCTCCTCGGACGTGCGGCTCGGCGATTTGGGGACGATCTTAGAAAGCGTCGAGCCGGTCATGGAGCTGCGGCTGACGTTCCCACGCACAGGCAACACGATGTCGCCACGCGCCTATGCCGAACGACTCGGTACGCCAGAGCCACTGTTTCGCGGGGCCGTTCTGACAACCTATTTCAATCACCGCTGGTTGCCCGACAGACTGGCCGAGCAGAGTCCTCAAGAGATCGCTCCGACGCGCGAATCGACCACCGTCCGCCAGGAGATCCGGCTCGAACCGATCTCCACAGACATCCTGTTTTGCATGGGACGCCCGACACGCTTGATCGACCAGCAGGGACGGTTTAGTGGTCGGTATCGAACTCTGTCTGACTTGGCCTTCCGTGGCTCCGGCTTCCCTCGCATCGGCGCTGCGCGCTACACGGTCGATTCGGAATTGCCGGTCGCGCATCAGGAAGAACCTGCGGGCTTGGATGTCAGCCCCGAGCTGTTTGCCAAGTATTTGTCGTCTGGCTATCTGCGTCGCAACGGTGAGATTCCCGGCCGGTTGGTCCGCTTGACGACGCTGGCCAGCAAGATTGTCGGTGACGAGGTCGCAGCGCGAGGCCGCCCCATCACCAATTTGGAAACAGCCCGCGCATTGGAGGCTCATCTGCGAGACTCGGGCGAGTACAAGTACAGCCTCAGCCTCTCAGTTCAGGACGCCCTGATCGATCCGGTTGAAGACTTTCTGTTCAATCGCAAGGAAGGGCACTGTGAATACTTCGCCTCCGCGCTGGTCCTCATGCTCCGTTCGGTCGGCATCCCCGCGCGACTTGTCACCGGCTTCAAGGGCGGCGAGCTGCGTCCCGATCAAACGCTCGTCATTCAACAGCGTTTCGCGCACGCGTGGGCCGAAGCGCTGATCGACCGCAAGGTCTGGGTGACGTTGGACGGGACTCCGGACTCCGAGCGAACCGCCAGCGTGGCCAATGTCGCCGCGCGGCGTTCCGTCTGGACCGATGTCTCCTCGCGGGTCTCCAACTTGTGGAGTGCCAACGTCGTCAATATCTCGATGGATACCCAAGAGGAAGTGCTGTACGGCCCGGCCCGTGAACTGGTCACGATGATCTGGGAAGGGCTGGCCTCGATTTGGATTTCGCCCGAATCGAGCTTGGAAGCCTTCGTCCAGTTGATCTTCAATCCACGCAACTGGCTGAGCTTCGGAGGAGCCGCCGTACTGTGGTTGGGTGTGTCGTCGCTGTGGTTTCTGCGACATCGCCTGCGCGGCTTGAGGTTGGGCTGGTCTCGAAAACAGCGTTCGCTTCAGACCACGCCACGACGTTGGATTGAGTTCTACGAGCGGTTCGTGCGGCTGATGAAGTCGCGCGGACTGGAGCGTGATCCCACGCAAACACATCACGAATTTTCCGCCCGCGCCGCCGAGACGTTTGCTGCGGAACTTTGTGCCGTTGGCCTCAACGAAGTGCCGTTGGCGCTCTCCCGTTTCTTCTGTCGAGTCCGCTTCGGCGACGAATTGCTTTCAAAAACCGAGGCTCTCGAAATCGACTTGCTGCTGACTCAACTCGAAGCGGCTCTCACACCCACGCCGCGATCACCGCGTTAAGGAACGGGGCCGCAATGACTTTCCTTTCCGATGAGTCATCTGTGTTCTTCCTGCCGCCACAACCACCCATGAATGACGCCGACATTCTTGCCGCCCGTCCGCCGAAACAACCGCTCGATCCGTGGCGGCCCTACGCGTACTTGGTCGAACTGGAACGAACCGCATCCGGGCGCGTGGAGGATGTTGCGACGGTCTTCCTGACCAACCAAGAATGCCCGTTTCGCTGCACGATGTGCGATCTCTGGAAGTACACGCTGGATGAGCGAGTCCCCGTCGGAGCGATCCCTGCACAGATCGACCATGCCTTGGAGCAGCTCTCCTCCGCGAAGCACCTCAAGCTTTACAACGCCGGCAACTTCTTCGATGCGCAAGCGATCCCGTCCGAAGACCACGACGCCATCGCCGCGCGGGTCAGTCACTTCGAGACCATCATCGTCGAGAACCATCCGCGCCTGACCGACGACCGCTGCGTGAAGTTTCGTGATCTGCTGACTTCCTCGTTTAACCGCGTGGGCAGCGCCCCGCGCGACTGCGGGCCAGTCATTGAATCGCGCGGGGCATTGCCCACGCGGTTAAACGACGGACCGCGTCTCGAAATCGCCCTCGGTCTGGAGACGATTCATCCGGACATTTTGCCGCGACTTAATAAGCGAATGACGGTCGAGGACTTCGACCGCGCCACCCGCTTCCTGTGCGATCACGACATCGACGTGCGAACCTTCCTGCTGCTCAAGCCTCCCGGACTGAATGAGCGGGAGGGAATCGAATGGTGCCTGAACTCGATCCACCACGCCTTCGATGTCGGCGCAACCGTCTGCAGCGTCATTCCGACTCGGGCCGGGAACGGCATCATGGACCGCCTCGTCTCTGCGGGAGAGTTTGTTGCTCCGACGATCCACAGTATGGAAGAAGTGTTAGAACGCGGGATCGAACTCGCTCTCGCGGGCAGCACCGCGAACCGGGTTTTCATCGACCTGTGGGATGCCGAGAAGTTTTGTGACTGTCCGCGGTGTGGCCCGGCACGCATCACGCGCTTGCGGCGGATGAACCTGTCGCAACAGATCGAGCCGCGCGTGGAATGCGGCTGTGGAAACGAAGCCAAGTAGCCCCCCCTCACCCTCGTGGTCCGACAACTTGATCGCATTTCAAAACTAGCCCGACGCGCAAGCAAGGGCTTCACCGCCATTGAACGTCCAGCCCTCGCTTGCGCGTCGGGCTAGTGGTGCGATAGCTTGCATTGCGAGGTTGACCTCGTTTCACCGCGCGGGCAACGCAAGATTGTCTGACCACTAACTCCCTGCCCTCCGGGGCGAAGGGACCGGAGAATCATGATCGAACTCGATGCGGACATTGCCGTGATGGGAGCGGGCTTCAGCGGGAGCTTGGTTGCGCTGCTGCTCAAACAGATCGGTCTCAGGCCCGTGCTGATCGACCGAGGTTCGCACCCGCGCTTTGCGATCGGCGAGTCCTCGACGCCGCTGGCCAATCTGATCTTGGAAGACCTGTCGCAGCGGTATGACCTGCCGAGGCTGGCACCGCTGGCCAACTACGCGCAGTGGAAGCAGGCGTACCCCGACATCGTGTGCGGTCTGAAGCGCGGCTTCAGCTATTTCCACCACACGCTGGGCGAAGACTTCCGTCCGCAAGCCGACCGCGCGAATGAACTTCTCGTCGCCGCGAGTCGCTCCAATGCAGACGCCGACACGCACTGGCTCCGCTCCGACTTCGACCAGTTCCTCGCCAACGAAGTGATCCAAGCGGGCATCCCGTACTTCGACAACACGAGCATCGACACCGTGCTGCCGCAGGGTGATGGCTGGGAACTGCGCGGCCATCGAGTGCGCGGCCATCGAGCGTCAGCCCCAGATCAAATCGGTGAGCCGGGTGCCGTGAGGCCCCGGACTGTACTCGCGAACCACGAGTCCGGGGCCTCACGGCACCCGGCTCACCAAGACAGTGCCGATGTGTCGAGCGAATCGTTCACGACGCGAGCGTCGTTCCTCGTGGATGCCTCGGGCGAAGGCGGCTTCTTGGCCAAGCAACTTGCGATCGGGCCGCACGCCGAAGGACTCCGAACCCGATCGCGCGCGTTGTTCTCGCACTTCACCAACGTCCTGCCGTGGAGCGGTCAATATGCTGCGCGCGGTGGCAGCACAGCAGAGCATCCCTTTCCGTGCGACGATGCGGCGCTGCATCATGTCTTCGACGGAGGGTGGATGTGGGTGTTGCGGTTTGACAATGGAGTCACCAGCGCGGGGTTCTCACTCGACCCAGAGCGCTTTCCGCTCGACCGGACCATCGCGCCGGAAGACGAATGGGCCGCGTTAATGCGGCGTTTGCCAGCCGTCTCGGCGCAGTTCGCGCACGCCACGCCGATCGTGCCGTGGCGTCAGACGGGTCGAATGCAGCGTCGCCTCGAACGATCGGCCGGTCCAAATTGGGTGATGCTTCCCAACACCGCGACGTTCCTCGACCCGCTCCATTCGACCGGTAACGCCTTCACTCTCGTCGGGATTGAGCGGCTGCTGCTGATCCTCGAAAAATACTGGGGCGGCACCGAGCTGGCCGATGAACTCAAACGGTACGATTCAATCGTCCAGACTGAGACCGAGTTCCTCGACGGCATCGTGGGTGGCAGCTTCGCGGGCTTTCCAGACTTTGAGCGAATGATTGCCGTTTCGATGTTCTATTTCAGCGTTGCAACGTGGTCAGAAGAGGAACGCCGCGCGGGGCGAGCCACTCGTGGCTCTGCGTTTCTCAGCGCAGACCATGCCGGACTGAGTGCGGCTCTCATTGAGGCGACGCGCGATATCCAAGAACGCTTGCTGACCACGGCCCAGTTCACTGACCGCATTCGCACCGCGATCGCACCGTTCAATCGCATCGGACTGTGCGACCCCGCCAAGCGAAATCTCTATCACTACGAATGAACCATCCCTCACGCGGCCGAAGGTGAGACATTTGTCGCCGCAACACACTAACCCGAAGTGTAAACGAGGATGTGTGTTCCGTTCCTCGCTTACGCTTCGGGTTAGTGTCAGCCTCTGCCGAGTGAGACACATCCAAATGCAAAACGCCTCCCAGCCGTCGGGGGCTGGAAGGCGTTTGCGAATCTCATGGCAAGGATCAACGTTGGCTGTCAGCAGGCTGGCAGCCAGTGCGGCTTAGTAGCGTCCGCCACCACCGCCGCCGCTGCTGCGACCACCGCCGCCGCCGCCGTAACCACCGCCGCCACCTCCACCACCACCGCCGTAACCGCCACCACCACTGCGTCCACCGCCGCCACCACCACTGCGTCCGCCACCGCCGCCGCCACCGCTTTCGCGAGGACGGGCTTCGTTCACGGTTAACGAACGGCCTTGGAAGTCGGTGCCATTGAGGCCAGTGATCGCGGCTTCGCCGCCATCGCCCATCTCAACGAACCCAAAGCCGCGCGAACGGCCTGTTTCACGATCCGACACAACTTGTGCGGACGCAACATTGCCATGCTGACTGAACAGCTCGCGCAGATCGTCAGCCGTGCAACTGAAAGAAAGATTACCCACGTACAGATTCTTGCTCATCGTCGTCCTTTTGCGGGCCGCAACGGCCCTCTGAAACTAGTTACCACCGCCACGAGTCCGCAGCGGGGAAGATCAAAGTCAATTCAGCGACGGCAAACCGCGGCATCAGGTTTGGTGACTGAGACTTCCCGACAAGCCTGTTCACCACACGAGTGCTAACGGACATGACTGAGGCCGAGGTGCGTCACCGGCTCGCCGATCTTGGACACTCTCAGAG
Organism: Schlesneria sp.; assembly: GCA_043733345.1. Classification (GTDB taxonomy): domain Bacteria; phylum Planctomycetota; class Planctomycetia; order Planctomycetales; family Planctomycetaceae; genus Schlesneria. The sequence goes on along the minus strand of JAYTGQ010000095.1, from coordinate 15,888 downwards.
GAAACCCCATCGAGCGTACAAGCCGAAAGGCAGGTGGGCGAAGCGACGTTCATCTCCCTATTTCAGTAGGTCCAATGCCTACTGAAGTGCGAATGTTTATGGCAGGTTCTCATGAAAAAGGAAACGTCGAGTTGCCAAGTTTGAGAAAATAATCTGCCCGCCAACCGGCGCGATCTCACTTCTCATAAACTCGATCGATGCTCCTCTATACACGGATGGAAAACCGGAGAGAGGGGGGACATCACCACGGGCACCCAAGTGAAGCCGCTCGCTGGGAACTCTGTCGCTCGAGGCACTCACTTGAAGCAACCGTGTGATCACTCGGGCGCGTAGCAAGACCCAGGGAATTGGGGCGGACTAACTTCTCGGTTCGCGGTGACGTAGTCCGGACCAAGAGGGCCAGACTACGAAATGCGGACTCGGTTGTCCGAGCTTGCTCTCTCGGAAAATGATCGGCGATGCAACCGGTACAGTCGTCAAACCGGGTGGTTCTGGACCGTGCGAACGTGACGATTTCGCGGACGGGGCGAGCCAGCGTGGAGTGACGATCTGAAACTGCCGACGAATGAAGAGCCGAATTCCAACTGGTCAAGGGGATGTCTCATCGAGCGTGGAAATGCGAGCAAGACTCTCACCATTCGCGAGGTGCAGGGTTTGGTTTTGTGTGGCAAGTCTGGTGGAGATCGCAGTGATCTCACCAGACCGGCTGCCAATGAAACGACTGCCCGAACGTCTCGTTCTGTAGTGAGGCTCTGCAAATTCGCTGATTGACGGTCGTCTCTTCAGGCCAGTAGGATTTCGCCCGTTAACAAACTCATCCTCGGTGACACATCGGCGGCGAGCGGTTTATGAACAGCCTCGGCAAAACATTGGTGGTCTTCGTCACGGCGACAAGCCTCGGCTTCGCGGCCTTCGCGCTGTCGTTGGTCAGCGGTGGCCCCAACTGGAAGGGTGAGGCGGAATCGGCCGAAATCACGGACGATTTTGTCATCACCACGACACCGGGTGAGAAGCCGTCCTATGCGGTGAAGACTCGTCGAACGGGCGATGCGGTTGGCTCGTCCACGCCGTTGTTGGCCGAAACCGTGGTGGCCGCGCGACAGCGACAGCTCAAAGACGCCAAAGATCAGCAATCGCAACTGACTCAAAAGATTGAGCAACTCAAGCCGGTGATCGCCGGGATCAAGGCGTTGATTCCCGTCGATGAAGCGGGCGTCAAGGCTCGATCGGAAGCGTTCGAGAAGCAAGTCGCCGAGTTGAACACCGCGATCCAAGCCGCGACGACCGACTTCACTGCCAAGGGTGGCGAGATTCAGCTGACACGCAAGACGGCTCAAGAGCGACGCGAAGAAGGCTTTCGACTGAAGAACCAACTCGAACTGCTCCGCAACGATCTGTTCGCTGCGGAGAAACAGCAGAAGTCTCTCGAAGATGAATTGGTCCGCACGGAAGAGAACTTGAAGCGGCTAGAGCGGCGCGAGAAACAGCTCAAGCAACAGACTGGTGATTACGACAAGTAGAAGCCCCAGCCCAACGTTCGATGTTTGGAACGAAGACACGCAGGGTGGATTGATTCGGTCGATTCAAAGCAGGATGCTCTTTCGTTGCGACGTTTCCTGTTGAGATGCCGGTTTGCAAAGAGTGAGGTGCTTCGATGACAACGGTTGGCAAAATTCTGGTTGTGCTGCACTTGGTGCTGAGCATCCTGTTCATGGCGTTCGCTGGTGGCGTGTTCACCGCACAGAAGAACTGGCGCACGTATGCCGGGACGCAAACGGACGCTCTCAAAAAGGCGAATGCGAAACAGCAAAATCAGCAGGCGGAGTTCGAAAAGGAACGAACGGACACCGCCAAAAAACTGACTGACCTGACGAACGACATCGCCAAGTTGACGGGCGAGAAGACGGCGCTCGACAACCAAGCGAAAGACTTGGACGCCAAGAACAAGCAGTTGAATGTTTCGCTGGACAGCCAGCGCGATCTGGCTGCGCTCAATGGCGTCGAAGCAGATGAACGTAAAAAAGAAGCCGACCTCCAACGTGGCAACAACGCGGTCCTGTATCAGACCCGCGAAGAACTCATCACGAGTTTGCAGAAGGCTTCGGATGACAGGTTCGCGTTGGAATTGAAGCTGTCGCAATTGACCGAGAAGCACGCAGAAATGCTGGCCGATGTGGCGACCATGAAACGGTTCCTCGCCTCGAAGAATCTGGCCACCGATCCCAAGTTGATGCAGGCTCAAGTCACTCCGCCCCCACCGCTGGAGGGGATCATCACCGAATACCGCAAGGACGCCAAAGGGGGCCTTGAGTACGTCGGGATTTCCCTTGGCAGCGATGAGGGTCTGAGTGTCGGTCACAAGCTGACCGCCTATAGCGCGGGCGGAAAATATCTCGGGCAGATTCGCCTGACGACGGTTTATCCCGACAAGTCTGCCGGGATCGTCGTGAAAGAAGAGAAGGCCAAGAACGTCACCATTCAGAAGGGCGATCATGTCACCACGAAGCTCTGACAACAGCCCGGCTCCGGACATCTACGTGGCGTTGCTGTGGGTCTCACTCTCGGCGCTGCTGACGGGGATCGTGTTCCTCGTCATGGCACTGAATGCCTACGGCTGGAAGGTCACGGCGGGCTAATGGCCTGTTGAGCAACGTAGGGTAAGCGTCTCGCTTGCCCTGTTTTCAACGGCACTCACGTTCAACGGCATCCACGGGCAAGCGAGACGCTTACCCTACGAGCCGACGTATCGCGCGTAGAGGCTTCTCGCCACCGCGAGGTCTTCCGTGCCTTGCACGATCGCGCGGCCGTCTCGAAACACGGTGAGTTGGTACTCGTCACCCGTTGCTCCCGTCGTTTGCGTTTCGGTGCGCGGTTGGAACCGGAGCAGGAACGGGTTGCGAGTCACCTCGCCCAGTGGAGCCAGTCGGACGGCGAGGTCTTCCAGCGCGAGGCGGCTTGGTTCGGCAGGCGTGATCTGGACCGAGTTTCTGCCGCACAACACCGTCGATTGGGACGAGTGACCTCCGTTCAGAAAGTCGCGCCGCTGGGCAGTGCCACAGGCGGGACACTCGCCTCGCTCGCGCAGGCCGCTCACGTTCATTTGCCGCAGCGTCCCGTCCCAGACATCGACAATCGTGAGCTTCGGTTCGACGAGCTGTCGCTGCCCCGACAGAATTTTCAATGCGGTCGCCGCTTGCAGTGCCGTGACCATGTGAACCGCCGGAGCAATCACGCCCGCCGTGTCGCACGTTTCCATCGTCCCCGGCTCGGGCGGTCCTTCGACGATGCAGCGCAGGCAGGCGGACTCGTTCGGAAAGATCGCCATCGTCTGGCCGTGACTGCCGATCACTCCGGCATAGACCCACGGGATGCCGGTCTCCAGCGAAACATCGTTGATGAGGAACCGCGTCTCAAAGTTGTCGGTCCCGTCGAGGATCAGGTCCACGTCGCGAGCGAACTCGCGCACGTTCCGCCAACCAACATCGGCCACGTGCGGTTCGAGCGTCACCTGCGAGTTGACTCGCGCCAACTTGTTCGCCGCGACGATGGCCTTCGGCAAATGCCCGGCCACGTCCTGCTCGTCGAACAACACCTGCCGCTGCAAGTTGGAGAGATCGACAAAATCCCGATCGACAATCCGCAGCAAGCCAACTCCCGCCCGAACGAGCGTGTCGGCCAGCACAGTCCCCAGCGCACCGCACCCGCACAACAACACCCGCGCCGCGCGAATCGCCTTCTGTCCTTCAACGCCAATGCCGGAAAACCGCATCTGGCGGCTGTAGCGTTCGAGTGAGGAGGCAACGTCTGATTGAGAGGTCATCTGCGATCCTTCGTCATGTCGCCAGTCAGAGTCAGGGGTCAGGCACCGCAGAATTCCGAATTGGCGGGATGAAGCTTCTTTCGCGAACAGAGCCACAGTCCGCCAATTCGGAATTCTGCGGTGCCTGACCCCAATCGCGTGTATCGCTCGCATCAGGGAAATCGTCGATCTTCAAACGGCGAGCGTCGGTGCTGGTTCGGACGGTCTTGGTGAACGATGTACGCGAGCCACACGACGATGTCGTCGTGTTCATGGTGACTCGGTGTGTACGCGATGATGTTCTCCGTCAACTCTCCGGTCCAAGGAACCGCCACATCGGCTCGACGGCGAAACACGAGTACAGCACCAGCGGGAGCATTGAGTGATTCGTAGGGGACGAGTGTGATTCTTTGCTTCCTCAGGATTGGCGACTGCCTTCGGTATTCATCCGTCTGAAACTGATGCAGAGTCGGCGTGATTGCGACGCGAGAACCGTGAGGCACTGCTTCACACAACTTCGACAACAAACCGCGTGTCACGCCGACACCCCAATAGTCGAGTTCCAAGCCCCATCGTTCCGCTCCCGCCTGCCCAAACGTGAGTTCGTTGTAATAGCAGAGATTTGCCGGACGAATGCCCTCTTGCGAAGCGATGAGATAAACCAAACACACACCGAATGCGGCGTTGGCCGTGAGCCAATTGTTGGCTCTCCTCGTGATGACTTCGGATATCCGACACATTCCGCGCCCCACGAAGATCGCCCACAACGGGAAGCTCGTCAGGAACAGACGCTCGCCGTCGTACACGGCGACTCCCGGCAGAGCGAACACGATCAGCGGAAACACCGTGCAGGCGAGCAGCAACCAATCGGAGTGTCTTGTCCCCTCGCCCCGGCTTTGCGGGATGAGGGTTAGGGTGAGGGGGGCTTTCGGTGACAATTCAACGTTTGAATCGCTCGAAGAACCGGGGGACTTACGTCTCCCGCTCGGAAAGACAAAGAAGGGCTGACGCCCGAAGAGGGAGGATGCTGCGCCCCACGCACCGAGCAGATGCAGCCCCAGCGGCACCGTCACCGCGAACATCACGAACGGGTAGTGCCACGGGACCGCTTTGTCGGCATAGCGGACCCCGAAGTAGAAGCAATTGATTGTTGAGCGGTTCGTCGTGCGACCGAGGTACTCCAAGAAGTGGCCGATCGGATCGAGCCACAGGTATGGCCAGAGGGCGAAGAAGACGACATTGGCCGTCACTCCCCAGACGAGGAGTGGCAGGATCGCCTTCGTCCGCCAGCGCCACAGCGCCCACACGATGACCGGAATCGGGATCAGAATTGCCTGAATCTTCGTCAGCAGCGCGAGGCCCATCACGATGCCGGTCAGCAGCGCGACGCGGCGCGAGGGTGGCGCGGAGCCGCTCCACCAATGAGCGACCGCCAGCACAGCGGCGGTACACGTCAGGTTCGTGGTCGTTTCGAGCGACGCGATGTGAGCGTGTCCGTACAGGCGAGGCATCAGGACGAGAGCGAGACTCGCGAACAGTCCCTCCCATTTCGTACCCGCATCACCTCCGAGCGGGGGATGTGAGTCCCCCAGTTCTTCTGGCGCTGAAACGGATTGCGATCCGCGCGACACATGGATCGAAGAACCGGGGGACTTACCAGCCTGTTGAAAAAGGGAGGGCGAGGCTCCCGCCGAGCCATGTGCGTGAGGAATGTCGCTTGTTTCTCGCGGCTCGGCAGGAGCCTCGCCCTCCCGACAGCCGTTTTTCAACAGGCTGTTACGTCCCCCGCTCGGAAAGACAGGAGGCTCACGCCCGTTACGTCGAAGTGCGACAAACGCTCCGATCAGCCACACCGTCAGCGCGAACGCCGTGGCCGATCCTGTGCGGGCACACGCCGTGACGAACGGACCCTCCGGCTCAAACGGTGGCGCGAGCCACCATGTCAGATGATGATGCACGCCGAGCCAGTAGCGTCCCAGCGGCGGATGATCGGGCAGGTACTGGTTCTCGGGCTTGAAGGCTTCCACCGACGTGCCGGGGACGAGATTCAACCAGCCGAGCGACCGAGCCTGCTCGACGAGCAACACCCCCTGCTCGACGTTGAAGATCTCATCGACCGTCAGCCCCGGTCCTTCCGGCATGTTGGGATAGCTGCCCGCCGGGTCGATCGCGATCACGATGCTGATCCACGCGGCAACCGCCACGATGGCCGAAGGCCAAGTGTTCGTGAGCAGGCGACGGACGGATGTCAGAGCGTGTTGCATGAAGGCCGATCTTATCACTGCTCTCTCGACATGGCAGCGAACTGCGCAGACAAAACTTCCCCTGAGGACGACACGCTGATTCAGCCTCAGAGTCGCGTCTCGACGACTCCAACGCGTTCACCTATCTTCCGATGAGAGTCCTGTCACACGACTGAGTTGTTGAATTTCTTCTCCCCGCTGGTGCCATTCCATTTTGAGTGATTCACTCCACAACGTCTCACGCAATCTCCGCGTGGTCAGCCTCTGCACGATCGTCAGTCGAGTACTCGGGCTGCTGCGCGATCAGGCGATGGGAGCGCTCTTTGGGGCCGGGCCGATTCTCGATTCGTTCACGGTTGCGTTTCGATTGCCCAACCTCGCGCGAGTGCTGCTCGGTGAGGGAGCGATGACGACCGCGTTCCTGCCGGTTTTCGTCAAGGAACTGAACGGCGGGGGACGCGAATCGGCGGCGCGGACAACTTGGGCGGTCTTCGTCGTGTTGGCGTCCGTACTGTGCGGCGGCGTGATCGTTGCCGAGTGTTTGCTCTGGGGAATCGGCTTCGTGTTCGAGTTGAGCAATCAGGCCCGACTGCTTCGCAACCTGACCGCGCTGCTGTTGCCGTATGTGGTCTTGATCTGTCTGGCGGCTCAATTGAGCGCGGTGCTGAACGCGCTGGGCCGATTCTTGTGGCCCGCTCTCGTGCCGGTCGTCTTAAATGTCGCCTGGCTGGCTGCACTATGGGGTCTCGTCCCGCTATGGCCTGACGCGACAAGTCAAATCTATGTGACGGCCCTCGTCGTCGTGATCGCAGGCGGGCTTCAACTGCTGTTTCCACTCCCTGCCCTATCGCGCAGTGGTTTTGGATATCGAAGCGACTGGCGTGCGGCGCTGGATCGAGTCTGGAAGATCGCTCGCGACATGCTGCCGGTGGTCGTCGGCCTCTCGATCACGCAAATCAATTCCGTGCTCGACAGCCTCATTGCATGGGGCTTTACTCGACCCGCAGGCGGCGGACCGCTGATGTCCCTGCCGGGATCGCCCTCCTATCCGCTGACGGAAGGAACCGCGACCGCGTTGTACCTCGGGCAGCGTCTGTATCAGTTCCCGCTCGGTGTGTTTGGCGTCGCGCTGGGGACCGTCTTGTTTCCGTTGCTCACGGCGCACGCTCAACGCGGCGAGACCGACAAGCTGCGAGCCGACCTTTCATTGGGCTTGAGGCTCGTGCTGGCGATCGGGATCCCGGCGAGTGTCGGCTTGATGCTCGTGGCTCATCCGCTGGCGACGCTGTTCTTCCAGTACGGCAAGTTCGACGCCGAGGCCGCTCGACAAACGGGCGACATGATCGCGTGCTACGGCTCGGGCGTGTGGGCCTACTGCGGGCTGCTGATCTTGCAGCGAGGCTTCTATGCCGTCGGTGATCGACTCACGCCGATGTACGTCGGACTGGGGGCGCTGCTGCTGAATGTGGTGCTGAACGTGAGCCTCATCTGGCCGCTGGGCGGACGAGGCTTGGCGTTATCGACAGCATTGGTCGCCGCGATTCAATGCCTCGTCACAGCCTGGTTGCTGCAACACCGAGTCGGCTCGCTGCTGTGGTCCGAAATCGGAGTGACCTTCGCAAAAACGGCCATCGCTGCGGGAGCGATGGCCGTCGTGTGCTGGTTGTCGTTACAGGTCGTTTTGAATTACGAGAGTCTTGCTTCCAGAGGCATCAAGCTGGGAATTCCGCTGGCCGTCGGCACGGCGACGTTTTTCATCGTGGCCTGGCTGCTACGTCTGCCCGAACCGTGGATGGTCATCTCCCCACAAAGCCGCATCAAACCCGTTGACACTTCGACGGCAGACGCGCCAGCGTGACGGCGTGACGGCGGTCAGAACTCACCAACGACCTCGCCCCCCGCACGGGTTCCCAAGGCGCGCCAGACGTTGAGGTCGATGTTCTCGGAGATCGAACGAACCGAACCATCGACCAACAGCGACTGAACAATTCCCGTGTGAAAACTGCGCGATGTGATCGCGGCATAAGTCGGCGCGGTTGTCGAATCGCCCTCTTCGACCGAAGTGTAGTCCACGTCGTAGGTGCGGCCGGAATCGACGTGAGCCACGTTGGCATTCGGACGAAACGTCGTCGTGTAACCATTCTGATGGACTCGCCCTTCGACCCACTCGGTATGGCCGTTGTCGGCTTCAAAGTCACCCGACCAGCCACCGACAACTTGCGGACTTGCAGGAGGCGTCGCCGTAGGGCTGCCACCTGTCTTGACGATGGGCTGAAATGCCTTGACCTCACTGAAGGCCAGTGACTGGCTGGTGCCATCCGTGAAGCTAAATGTCCCAATTCGGCTGTTCGGTCCGAATGCTCCGTCGCCCGGCTGCCCGGTCACGGGATTGAACGCCATCCAAGTTCCGAAATTGGCCGCATAGTTGATGGGATACATATCAATTCCGTCTGCCACGCTGCCGCGATCGTTAATCTCGCTGGGGCACATGTATGTGGGCACGCGTGTGCGGCAGACCGCGAGTTGTGTGTCGTAAGGCAGAGAAAAGTCGATCAGCCGCTGCAGGTTGGCTTGGTCCAGGTAGGGCAGCAGTCGGGCTTGAGGTCCCCATTGGCCGAAGTCGGCACCCGATAGCGTCAGGCAAAGAGCGGGGGGAAAGACGTTGTGGGTGTCATGGTAGTTATGCATGGCCAAGCCAATCTGTTTGAGATTGTTTTTGCACTGCGTTCGCCGCGCCGCCTCGCGGGCCTGCTGGACGGCAGGCAGCAAGAGAGCGATCAAGACGGCGATAATCGCGATCACGACCAGCAATTCGATCAACGTGAACGCTCGGCGTCGGGCGCGGGAGAGGACAACGGGATATTGAAAAACGGCGTTTCGACTCATGAGAAGTGGACCCTTATCACACGGGTAGTTTAGGGAGCGCTAGATCTGTTTCGGCTTGGACGACAACTGGTGACGCCAAGGACGATGGCTCAGAATTCTCCCACAACCTCGCCACCGTTACGGGTTCCGAGCGCGCGCCACACGTTGATGTCAATGATTTCCGAGATCGAACGAACAGCGCCGTCCATCAGTAACGATTGCACAATTCCAACATGATGGCTGCGGGAGGTGAAGACGCCGAATGTCTCGGCTGTCGCACTGATTCCCTCCCGGCTGCTGACGAAGTCGATATCGCGAATCGTGCCGGCATCGTTGTGGGGACACTTGGAATTCGGAACGAAGGTCGTCGTGAAGGCCGTTTGGTTGGCGCGCGAATCGACCCACTCGTTGTGTCCCGAGTTGCGGAGACTCCCCCCGAGAGCACTTATGTCATTCGGAGACGCGGGCATTGCTGGTGTTCCACCAACATCCCTCAGGTAGTACTGCCATGCCTTTACTTCGGACATCGCGATCGAGTTGCTGGTGCCATCGCCGAAGTCCCGCATTCCCGTGCTAGCGTTGGGACCAAACGCACCGGACCCAAAACGATTATTCGCCGGGTTCCAGATGAACCACTGGCCGTAATTGGCTGCGTAGTTCAAAGGCCAATATGTCAGTCCATTATCCAAATAGGCCCGAACATTGATTTCGCTCGGGCACAATAAAACTCCCAATCGCGTCGAGGTGACTGTTGGCTGCGCACTGTAAGGCTGGCTGAAGTCGATCAGATTCTGCAAGCCAGCCTGATCGAGGTAGGGCAAGATTCTCGACTGAACCGACCAACCCGCGGATTGCGTGACATTCGTTTGGTACGTCCCTCCCGGTGGGAACACCATCGACGTGTCGTGATAATTGTGCAGTGCCAGCCCGAGTTGCTTGAGATTGTTCTTGCACTGAGTTCGGCGAGCCGCCTCACGGGCTTGTTGCACAGCCGGGAGCAGCAGCGCCATAAGGATCGCGATGATTGCGATCACAACCAGCAGTTCGATCAAAGTAAATCCATGACGCTGCGATCGAACCCGACGAACTTGATTCATTTCAGAATCTCCAGCCAATGGGACAAACCTGGGTGCTATTGCCGACAATCGGCAGGGCAACGGTCCGTTCGCATGGCTGGCTGTTGAGCTGGCGAGCTTTACGGAATGCAATTCAAATGAGACTGAGTTGACATTGCGTCTCAATGTCTTTCTTATAACTGCCGGTCAGCCGGCTCGCAAGACAGCAGTATTGAAAATTTCGGACTGCGTTTGAACTTACAAGTTGAGCCGTTACCGCTCGATCTGAATTTGGTGGAGATTCCGCTATGAATGACCTCGAATCCGATAAGCCGATCCTCGAAGAATCGGCCAGCGGTATGCCGCAGTCGGCTTCGCTCCGTGAAATCCATTCGTCCTCCCTTCTTTTAGGGCAGAAAGAAATCTTGATCCGTCATGGTGAGGAGGTTTACCGCCTGAGACTTACCAGGAATGGCAAATTGATCCTTCAAAAGTGATTTTTCTGACGGCGGTTACGACGAGTCTGTCTGGGCAAACCGGGGCGGGTAAGGTATCGCGTGCGATTTCCGATCAATCTCCAGTCGGAAAGTCTCCGATGAAAGTCGTCGAGGCACAGCCCACTGACGACGAGGATGCGCGGGACGCCATTTCCGACAGTGGTTCGTTGGCATCTCTGTGGCAGAGCAGCATTTCCAAGGATGGTATTCGCGAGCCATGGCAATTCCGTCTGTAGGCTCCAAGTCGCTCGATGACCGGCGTCGACGCCGATTGGCTGTCACGGGAGACGGTGCGCCTGTTGATGACGATCTGCTGGAAGGGATCGCGGCGTCAGGGCGAGTGGAATCGGAGTTGGTCGGGTCGGAAGCGGCCGTTCCTTGGGTTCCCATTTACGAATGGCGAATTTGGACTTACGCAGCGATGCTTGGACTGCTGCTCATAGCCGTTTCCTTCGCGCTCACTCACCCGACGGCGTTTCGACCTGAGTTGGCTCCATTAACGAAGCATCTGCTTCAGGGCGACCGACCGGTATTGGGAGCGGTGGTCCAAGCGACACTTTGGTTTTTGTGTGCTCAGTTGGCGGTGCTGATCGCGTGGTATCGCGTTCAGTGCAAGCTCGATTTCGGCGGGCGATACTGGGTTTGGCCGTGGGCGGCCGCCGCTTTCGGATTGGTGGCCTTCTGTTCTCTCACCAATGCACATGTGCTATTTGGCGAGATCGTCTCGCAGTTTCGATGGCTCACCTGGCGAGGTGATGTCTTAGCCTGGTTGATCCCCGCGAGTCTCGCGGCTGTCCCACTCATGTTCCTGCTGGATCGCGATGTGCGTCGCGGCCGATCGACGGTTTGGACGTTGCGGACGGCGGGGCTGTTCGGTTTGGTGACGGCCGGTTTGGAGTTGTTCTCCCCCGATCTTCAGGCGCAGCCTTGGTATCACTCGATCCGGTTGATTGTGCCGCTGTTCGCTGCCGGGACGCTGTTTCTTGCGTTGTGGTTGCATGCACGGGTCGTCGCCTACGTCTGCCCTGATCCGCCCGAGTTCGACGAACCCAAAACCGGATCGCAACTGCTCGGAGTCGCTCGCTGGTGTCTTCAGCTCACGAGCCGCAGCTTCGGTTGGGTGGGCGGACTCTTCGTGAGACGAGCCAAGGCTGAGGAGATCGACGAGGCGGACGCCAAGCCAAAGCGTCGCAGCCGAAAAGTGGTTGAGACGGAAGAATCGCCCAAACGGAAACGCAAGCCACCAGCGAAACGAGTCACCAAACCTCGCACGCGAGTCGCTGTCGTTGAAGAAGAGGAAGAGGAGTTGCAGGACGAAGAGGAGTCCTATGAAGAAGCCAACAGTGATTCCTATGAGTCAGACGTAGAGCCGTCATCGAGCAGCTCCGGCGATGACGGTGAGTGGGACGAAGAAGAAGTCGAAACACCGCCAACACGATCCTCGAAGTCGGCTGCTCCCAACGCAGCGAACGTTGCTTCTTCTGGAACTTCACCGAAGAAGCCAGCGGCCGAGTCTTGGCAGCAGCGCCCTACTTCACAGAGTCGCGTGACGCAGCAACCCGTCGCCAGCCAGAATGATGAGTCCGACGAGGAAGAAGATTCGGAAGACGGCGATGCGTCGTACCGCGTGGATGATGGACTGACTCCCGATCAACTACGAGGACTCAGTAAGCGGCAAAAGCGCGAGCTGCGACAGAAGATGAAAGACCAACAGCGGACGACGAAACGCTGATCGGCTTGCCCCGTTTGCGGCGAGTAAACTGGCTGCTACACTCCCGCCCCGATCCGCCCGGAAGTCTCTCCCGGCCGTCTCGCCTCTTTCTTCTCCGCAACATTCTGGAGCCGTTTGCATGACTCACGCATGGCACGATGTCGTCCCCGGTGAAAACCTGCCTGGGGAGTTCACGACGGTGATCGAGATCCCCCGAGGATCAAGCGTCAAGTACGAACTCGACAAGCAAACGGGCATGTTGCGGCTGGATCGAATGCTGCATTCCGCAGTCTATTACCCCGCGAATTACGGCTTCATCCCGCAGACGCTGGCCGAGGACGACGACCCGCTCGACGTACTCGTACTCTGCCAAGAACCGGTTGATCCGCTGACGTTGGTTGAGGCTCGGGCGATCGGCTTGATGACGATGGTCGATTGCGGCAAGCGCGATCACAAAATCCTCGCCATCGCCACGAAAGACCCCGAGTTCAACTCGTTTACGGAAGCGGACGAACTGCCGCCACATCGGCTGGCGATGATTCGCCGGTTCTTCCAAGACTACAAGATGCTGGAAGGCAAAGCGGTTGAAGTGGACGAGTTGACCTCGGCCAAGACCGCATTTCCCGTCATTCTGGAAGCATTGGAGCGGTACAGCTTGTTGCGCCGGAAGGGCTTTCATTAGCAGCGGCTGCCAAACCCGAACACCAACCCGAAGCGTAAGCGAGGCCGTCGGGAACTGCTGTGTGGAAGCGTCCTCGCTCACGCTTCGGGTTGGTGTGGTTGGGCCTCCTTCCCGCCAGTCGTCGCGAGATTTCAAAGACCGGATTCATTTAGAAGGCTGAGACATGACCTGGCCCCCGACGCTTCTTGCGATCTACTGCGTGCTGATTGCGATGTCGTCGCTGCTGGGCGGGTATCTGCCGTCGCTCATTAAGCTGACTCATTCGCGAATGCAGCTTCTAGTCAGCCTGATCGGCGGGCTGATGTTGGGAGTAGCCATCTTTCACCAGTTGCCTCACGCGGTCGAGGCGATGGCGGGGAATGGCCAAGGTCACGCCTACGCTTTGGACTATTGTGTGGGTTGGCTGATGGTCGGTTTGCTGACGACGTTCTTCATGCTGCGGATGTTTCACTTCCACAACCACGAGCCGGTCGCGACAGACGATGACCGTGATCATCTCTGCGGGCATGACCACGATCAGGACCAGGCCCATGATCAGGCTTGCCTCGCGAAGCATGACCACGATCACGACTCTGGCCACCAACACAGCCATCATCCGGCGCAGGGAGCCAGTTGGATCGGCATCTTCCTAGGGCTGTCGATCCATACTTTGATTGACGGCGGCGCGCTGGCGGCGAACGTCAAGGCTGATGCTCTGCATAGCGGTGGGGCGACGGCGTGGCTGTTGGGACTCGGAACGTTTCTCGGAGTCGTGCTGCACAAGCCGCTCGATTCGCTGTCGATCACGACGCTGATGGCGGCGGGGGGCTGGTCATCACGGTCGCGAACTCTCGTCAACGTGGGCTATGCCTTGATGTGTCCGCTCGGTGCAGCGGGGTTGTACTTCGGCCTTCAGCAATTTGGCCCAGCTCAAGATGTGATTCTGGCTGCGGCCTTGGCGTTCTCAGCCGGAGTCTTTCTGTGCATCTCGCTGAGTGACCTGTTGCCCGAAGTGCAATTTCATTCGCATGACCGCGCACGGTTGTCGCTGGCCCTGCTCGTCGGTGTCGCCCTCGCGTATGGGATCGGATATCTGGAGCCGGGACACACACACGGTCAAGGTGGTGGAGCCGCGCACGGTGAGGCTCAGCCTCACAATCATGGTCACCAACATTGAAAGACGATCCGGACAGGGACCACTTGTTTTTAGGGGTGCCACGGTCATGGCATCCCGGATTGAAGCTCCCGATGGCTGCTGCTCGCGCTGAGCCAAGTGATTGACAGCCCGATTGTCCGCAGGATAGATAGTCCCGCCGCAGTTTTTCCGTGTTCCCAAATCAGGTGAGATCCTTCGCCGGAACGGTCTATTCCATCCCTGGGGTCCACGGTAACGCTCCCACGAAGCCTCCGCTTTGTGGGAGCGTTTTTGTTGGTGGATCAACCGAAATCGTCGGACTCATACCAACCCGAAGCGTGAGCGAGGAAGCCGAACAGTAGCTGCTCGCTCGTGCAGCGCAGCCGTCCTCGCTCACGCTTCGGGTTGGTGTGGCGAACGAAGTGGATCGAGCGACTCGTTCCGCTCGGCGGATTCGTTCCGCTGGCCCTACTCGTCGCCGACGATCATGCGGAGGTAGCTTTCGTAGCGGGTGCGGGAGATCAAGTCATTGTGGAGAGCCTCGCGCACCGCGCAGCCGGTTTCCATCAAGTGCAGACAATCGGGGAACTTGCAGTGAGGAATGAATGGCAGGAACTCGACGAAGAAGCCTTCCACTTCGACGGGCTGCACGTCCCACAGTTCGAGCTGCCGGATGCCGGGCGTATCGACGACCCAGCCGCCTGATTCCAGCTCACGCAGTTCAGCATAGCGCGTGGTGTGTCGACCCTTGTGAGTCACTTGGCTTACGTCGCCGATTCTCAGGGCGAGGCCCGGCTGAAGAGCGTTGAGCAGTGACGATTTGCCAACGCCGCTCTGCCCGGTGAAGACCGTCTGCTGCTCCTTCAAGCGTCGCCTCAGTGCGGCCAGGCCACGTCCCGCGACGACGCTGGTCGGGACGACCGTATAGCCGAGTCGGGCATACAGTCCGATCACCGGCTGCAAATCGGCGAGGTCCACCAGATCACACTTGTTAAGCACAATGAGGGCACCGACTTCGCCCTTCGCAGCACTCACGATGAAGCGGTCGATCAGAGCGGGCTTCAGCGGCGGGTCACTAGCGGAGACCACGATCGCCACTTGAGAAATGTTCGCCACGAGGATGTGCTGCTTGTACTGATGGCCTCGCGCCAAGACGCCTTGTCGCGGCTCGACCCGCTCAATCACGCCTTGCCCCTCGTCGGTCGGCACGAAGAGAACGTGGTCACCCGTCACGACCGCGTTCCGTGCGTCGCGAGCCACCGTCCGCACGACGCGCCGCACCGTGCATTCGTAGTGGCGACCCGCTTCGGGCTGTTCGGCATCCGCCTGCACGGTGCATTGCGTCGAACCAATTGCCGCTAGGACACGGCCGCGTCGGCAGGCCGTCTCGTCCACGTCGATGACGATCTGATCCCCCTCGAGCCGCGCACCGACGACCGTTCGTTTGCGAGTCAGCTCCCCCTTGCCGGAGACGCGCTGCCCGCGATCAAGTCCATCGACATCGACTCCCTCGGTCTGCACCGCGCGCGTGATGTCATTCCGCCGGGCGGTGTTTCCCCGGTTCTTGCGAAAGGCGACGCGAAGTTTGCTCGGCTGTTTCTTGGCCACGGAGGGGCAGTCTGTTGAAAAACGTAGCTTGGACGCCTCGTCCGAGCGAAACTCAGTTGGAATCGTAGGACGGACGAAGCGTCCGTCCTACGATTCTTCAAACAGGCTGGTAAGGCACGCGGCTCGCCAAGCACAACCCACGCTTTGCAACGTGAGGTATTACTTCTACTGTGACGATTCGTGTGATTGGGATGAGTGAGAAGTGAGAAGTGAGAAGTGAGCAGTGCAAAGTGCAAAATGAAATGCACTTCCATCAGTCGCCAAGCGGGCGCGACTGCCGTCGGACAACACCTCAGCGTGCCGGTTCGTGTCTC
>JAYTGQ010000094.1:0-2714 GCA_043733345.1 Schlesneria sp. | reverse complement strand
AACCGCGTGGGCAACGCCCCGCGCGTGGATGGGGAATAGACTCGAATGTCGCTCGACGCGCGGGGCGTTGCCCACGCGGTTAAACGACGCAAGGGGGCCATAAAGTTATTCGACCACTTGGGAACCGGCATCGCGGCGAACCGCGCATAGGAAGACGTTGGACCTCCTCATGAACTCACAAGCTCTTCAAGAATTGCTGCTCGGTTGGCGGGCTGGTCGAATCGACTGGCTGACGGTCGAGTCGGAATTGCAGGCCACATTTGGCGGAACGGCTCCGACGCCGGAGGCACTGGTCGATTTGGATCGCGCGCGGCGGTGTGGCTTTCCGGAGGTGGTTTACGGTTCGGGCAAAACACCGTCTGCGGTCTTGGATGTCTTTCGTGCGCAGCGACAAGCGGGACAGAACTCGCTCGCCACGCGGGTCACTTCGGAGCAGGTCGAGCTGGTCTGCCAAGAGTTCCCTGACGCGCGGCACAACGCCGTGGCGAGGACGCTCGCGCTGTGCCACACCTCGCAGGACGTTCGCGGGAAGGTGGCCGTCGTGACGGCGGGGACCAGCGATCGGCCGGTGGCAGAAGAGGCGGCCGAGACCGCGCGGTGGATGGGTTGCGAGGTGGACGTGATTGTCGATGTGGGCGTGGCCGGGCCGCAGCGGCTGTTGGCTCAACGCAATCGTTTCGCTGCGGCTGATGCGCTCGTGGTGGTCGCCGGAATGGAGGGTGCGTTGCCGTCCGTGGTCGCAGGCTGGGTGGCCGTGCCGGTGATCGCGGTGCCGACGAGCGTCGGTTACGGCGCGAATCTCGGCGGGTTTGCGGCGTTGCTCGGGATGCTGAACAGTTGCGCGGCCAATGTGGCGGTCGTGAACATCGACGCCGGCTTCAAAGGAGGCTACCTCGCCGCAGTCATTGCTCGCCAAGCTTCGGCCTCAGTCTGACAGGCCACAATCCGCGACCGCACGAAGTCGATCAACGCTTGATCCTTGTCGCGTCCTTCAAACTGCGCGATCTCTTCCACCGTGATTGGTTCGCCGACGACCACCCGGACTCGCACCGGCTTGAGAAACCAACTCTTGCGGCCCAGTGCTTGAAACGCACCGGCGATTCCAACGGGATAGATCGGCCGCTTGGCCCGCCGCACGATGGCGATAAATCCTGGCTTCAACTCACCGACCGCACCGGTTTCCGAACGAGTCCCTTCGGGAAAGACGCCGACCAAAAAACCATGCTGGATGCGACGGATGGTCTCGCGCAGGCTGGCCGAACTCGCCGCCTCCCGACTGATCGGCATGACATAGGTCCGACGCAAGAACCAACCAATGACCGGCACTTTGAACAGCGAGTCCCTCGCGAGAAAACTGATCGGGCGGTGCAGCGGCAACCCGATCAACATCGGGTCGAGAAAACTCTGATGATTGGCGAGGATCAGCCCCCCTTCTGATTCGTCCAATCGCTCGTGTCCCCGTGCTCGAAAGCCGAGCCAGACGACGAAGAACCCGTTCACAAAAAACTGCGATGTCCGCCAAACGACATTGCGCACCTTGGGTGACGGAAGCGGGGCAAGTTCTGTCGGCTGAGACATCCGTGAGCAACCTGCGGGGTCAGGGAATGAGGGGAGCAAGGGACGCGGTTCTAATCGACGCCCGTCGTGCTGCCAACTCGGGGGCGAGGCAACGTGTAAACGAGGTCGATCACGATTCCCACGAGTGGCGACGTGGGCTAAATTACACCTCACGCGGCACAAAGTGAGAGGATTCCGAGCGGGGCGGCGTCAGCCCCCCGGTTCTTTCAAAGCGGGCTTACGCCCAAGAACCGGGGGGCTGACGCCGCCCCACTCGGAAACCTCTTACTTTGTGCCGCGTGAGATTGATCGACGACGGTGCGCGACCTACGTTGCGAGTTGCGAGACGGCTTCCGAGATCGAGGCGACGCTGTTGAAGGTCTTGCGACTCAGCATCGACTCGGGAAATTCGATGTCGAACCGGTCTTCCAGCGCGAGCATGATTCCGACCGTCGCGAGCGAGGTCAGTCCCGCGCCGTACAAGTCGCTGGTCACATCGAGTCCGAAGACATCGACCGACAATCGGCCTTGTTGAGCCACAATTTCTTGAATGGCCAGTACGTCATTCAGCAATTTCGTTTCGATGTCATTCACGGTGTCACTCACTTTTGATTCGGTTCAAACAGAACGAACTCGACAACGGAGGATTGGCAATTGAGGCCACCGCACGCTGGCACGGGAGTTCGAGCAATTCCTGCGCGGCTGTCGGCCACCGCCCGCCACTTCACGGTGACGATGCCGTTGAAGCTAGCTCATATTTTTGCCAGTCGCCGAAGTCGATGTGGCTTTCTCGCAACTTCCGATTCTGTCGCCTCACCGCTCCTCGGCAGAATCGGAATATTCGGAAATACGATGGTGCGGCGGGTTGGGCTTCGGGCTGAATCTTTCGCGTAGGGGAGCAGCCCTCGAAGCCCCCAATCTGGACGATTTCCGACGCAGCCGACACGGGTTCGTTGCGGCGCGGAAAGTTCCGAACGGATTCCAAACGACTGCTCGTTCATACCGATTCGGGAGTTCAAATCTTCGATGTCACCGAACAACGCTGGGCTGACTTAGCCTGAATTGCGCACGGTTCGCACAAGGCACGACGCATTTCGTTTAACCGCAAGCCAAAGGCGAGCGCGGAGGCGTGACACCGTGCATCAACTCTGCTCCCC
>JAYTGQ010000093.1:0-7551 GCA_043733345.1 Schlesneria sp. | reverse complement strand
GCACATTTCACACTAACCCGAAGCGTAAGCGAGGACTGGTGTTGCCTCCTCGCTTACGCTTCGGGTTAGTGTCAGCTTCAACCGCGTGCGGTATAACGCCGACGTGCGGACTGGTATTCGCGAACAGCCACATTCTGGAATCGGACATCCACAGCGCGTATCTCTCACGGCATCTCACGGAGGACCGACCACGACACCGAGCCTTCCATGCCTTCCGCCTCGCGCCGCTGAAGTTCGCGAACGAGTTCCTCGTCGTCGATCTCCGAACCCTCATCGTCGAGCGTGTTCAGAACCTCGACCGCGATGGACGCCCGATCCTGACGTGGCAACTTCAAGATTTCTTCGAGCAGGCTGCTGGCTGTGATTCCCACAATGAGGTCTCCAATCCGCGTGTCGTGTACCGCCCCGTTGCCCGAGTCCGCAGGAAGTGATGCTACCCGTCGAAGTGCAGGCGAGCAACGACGCTTAGGCGAGCGGCAGGAAATGATTTACCCGTAGGATGGACGCCTCGTCCGTCCGAGCTTGCCCGGAGGGCCGGACGGACGAGGCGTCCATCCTACGTTGCGGGTATGAGAACACCTGCCGCTCGCCTTAAGAACTCAACGTTGCTGCGATCAGCCGTCGATGGAATTGCCACTGACCCCACCGCGCGAGTCTCCATCACTTGCACAGTGGGGTTTCTCATTGATCGTTCGCGGCAATGTTTCATCCAACCGAAACAATGAAGCGTCACGCCATCAGGACTCGCGCGTGCAGCTTGTCCGCCAGCGAACCGATGATGTCGTTAAGCAAGTCGAGTGAGGCGTTCGCTTCGTCGAGCGTGATCGTCAGCGGGGGGCTGACGCGGAGGACTTTGCCGGCGAGAGCACCGAGTAAATGAATGCCGACGCCGTCTCGGCCGAGGTAGCAGGCTTCGACGATCTTGGCGGCGACCTCGCCCGGCGTGAGTGAGCCGACGGCGGCGCACTCGAAGCCGAATACGAGTCCCTCGCCGCGAACGTGATTGACGAGGCCGGTCAGCTTCAACTCTTCCAACCGTTTGAGGAACAGCGGCGTTAGTTGGCGGACATGTTTGAGGACATCGGTCGATTCAAACTCATCGAGCGTCGCGAGGACCGCCGCACACGACAGCGGGTTCGCACTCCAGGTGTCCGACGCTTCGCCGTACTTCATCACGGCGAAGACATCGCCGCGCGAGGCGACTGCCGCGACGGGGACGCCGTTGCCGAGGCCCTTCCCCAGCACGACCATGTCCGGCACGACGCCGTATTCCTCGAAGGCGTACATCGAACCGGTGCGACCGAAGTTGGCCTGCACTTCGTCAAAGATGAAGAGGAGGTCGTGCTCGCGGCAGAACTGCTGGAGCATCTGGTGGTACGCGGCCGTCGGATGAAAACTGCCACCACCACCGAGATACGGCTCGGTGATGAGGCACGTCAGTTGGCGACCGAATTGCCGCCAGAGGTCATCCAGTTCGGCGCGATACTTGGCGAGGTCGATCACACTTGGCTCGTACCCGGCGTCGATGATCTCGTCCATCGGGAAGCTGATGAACTTCACGCGCGGATCGCGTTCGGAGTCCTTCTCGGAACCGGTGACCGCATTCGCGAGACCCTTCTTGCCATGAAAGCCGTACCGCGTGGCGATGATCATGTCGCGCGTCTTGTCCCGCGCGAGGCACGCCCACAGCGCCTTCTGAATCGCCTCGGACCCCGACGCCGCCCAGACGATCGTGTCGAGCCGCTCGCTCCCCTTCGATCGTTTGATGTTGGCGAGCAGCCGCTGCACCGCCTGCGTCTCGATCTCGGTGATGCCGTTGTACGCGGTCATCGTGATGGCGGGGATGTACTCCTCTGTAGGATGGGCACTCCTGCCCGTCCGGCCTTCGCTTTGAGTCGCCCTCTCGGAGGCAGACAAAGCAGGACGGGCAGGAGTGCCCATCCTACGCGCGGACTCGTCGTCGCCCGCCGACTCGAACAACAACTCCGGCGACCAGCCCATCGACTTCGCGAAGTGCTGCATCCACCGCTTCGGGTTGTGCCCGAGATTCGCCACCAGCACGCCGGATGAATAATCAAACAGCTTCCGCCCCTCGGGAGTCCAGTGGTACACGCCCGCCGACTTGGCAAACACGGCCTGCGACGGCGTGAACGTCCGCAGCGCCAGCGGCTCCCGCTCGGCGACGATCTGACGGACGGCATTGGATTTCGTTTCACCCACAAACTGAATCGGCTGAGTCATAAGTATTCCAAGTCATGCGAAAGAAATGTTCAAGGTCATCAAACAGAGTGGACTGAGTCTTCAGTGCGAGCGAGATTCTTTTGCCGCCATTTGTGTAACAAGATTGCGAGTGCCGTCACCACGGATGCCATCGCGACGCCAGCGGCCACTTCGAGCAAGAACCGCCCGGGAGTTTCCGTCAGTGTGAAGACTTCACGTTTCGTTATGCCGTTTTCATCGCTGGATTCAAACTCTCCCACAAACATCAATCCGACAGGAAATGCCCAGAAAAATGCCGCGAGGACATACGCACCTTGAACCATGAAGAGTCCGGGCTTCACTTCAGGCTGCACGGAAGGCGTGAGCCTCTTGATCCAAAGCCCCGCCCCACATTGAGGACATACCGACGAACGGTTGTGGAGATCATCTGAAAACTCCGACACAACGCCGCAGTGACAGGTTGCTTTGATCACGCAGGCACACTCCGTCTGTTCGACATGCCAAAGGCTGCACCTACAAAGTTAACCGCCGTCACTCATTGCACATGACGTGCTTCATAGCAACGGGTCTCGATCTCGCGCCCCATGCAGCACTCGCGCGATCAAGACTTTCTTTGCCTCAAGTCGGTAGTAGATCACGTAGTTGCCGACCAGTGTGAACCGAAGCCCCGGTCGAATCTCATCGCAGGACTCGCCGAATTCCGGGTTGTGGCCAACCATGCGAAACTTCTCGGTCATGCGGAGTCGCACATTTCGAGCAGCAGCCCGATTGTCTCTGGCGATGTATTTGACTTGGGTGTAACCGGCGTTCCGGGGTTGGTCGTCGAGGGATTGGTCGTGACAAGAAACGCCTCCTTGGGGAAGACACGGGTGTAGAACAAGTCCGTGTGGTTCCTGTCAAGGAGGCTTGGGAATGGTGGCGAAGACTCGGGTGGAACTCCATGTGGATGGGATCGTGGGCGAGTTGCGTGACGCGGCGACGTGGCTGGTTGGCGCGGCCGAGACGGGAATGGCGGCTGATGACGTGGAGCGGGGCGTGTTTCGGAAGGTGTTGGAACTGGGACGGCGGATGTTCGGTGCGTTTCTGACGATGGTTGGCACCGGCGACCTGGGTGAGACCACCGAACTGCCCTACGGTCGCGTCGTGCGGCGGTTGGGTGAGCCGCGTGTGCGGCAGTTGACCACGGTCTTCGGGCGATTCGCGGTGTCGCGCTGCGTGTACGGGACCGATGAGCGTCAGGCGTTCGCGCTCGTGCCCACCGACTCGCGACTGCAACTGCCCGAGGGGAATGTGTCGTATTTGCTTCAGGAATGGGACCAGTTGCTGGGGATCGATCAGGCCTTCAGCGTGGCGCGGGACACGTTGAACACGATCATACGGATCAAGCAATCCGTCGATACGCTGGAGCACGGGTCGCGTCAGATGGCGGAGTCGGCCCCCGTGTTTCGCGAACAACAGGCGGCTCCCGATCCGGCGGCCGCGTGTTGTGAGTGAGACTCGCGACTCTGCTCGACGATGATCGTTTACATTGGGGCCATCGGTTCGAGGACACAGAATCCGCCCACCGCCTGCGGGGCGCGAACCAAGCTGGTGCTCTGCATGTCGTTCCACAGCGCGATTCCGCCCAGCAGGCCCGCGATGTTTTGCACGACCTTCACACCAGACAACATCGCGATGGGGTCGAGCATCCGCGCGTTGCCGCCTCCCAGATAGAGCATGTCGAAATTGAAGGTGTGCCGGATTTGTGTGATTGCCCGGTCGAGCCACTGCTTCCATTCGGCCTCGCCCAGTTGTTCGAGCGAGCTTTGGCCGAGCCACTGCTCGTAGGTCCGGCCCTCAGCGAACGGATGATGAGCCAGTTCCAGATTGGGCACGAGCAGCCCATCGACAAACAGCGCGGAACCCATGCCCGTCCCGAGCGTCAGCACCATCTCCAGCCCTGCGCCCGAGATGGATCCGAAACCCTGCACGTCCGCATCGTTGGCCACACGCACCGGCTTGGTAAGTCGCTCGGCCAGCGACTTCGCAAACGGGAAGCCGTGCCAGTCGGCATGCAAGTTCGGAGCGGTGATAGTCACCCCTTGGCGAACCACACCGGGGAAGCCGACTGCCACTCGATCAAACTGATGTGTCGCAGCCAACTGCGCGATGGTTTCGATCACCGTCGGAGGAACTGCCGGGCGGGGTGTGATTGCGCGATCGTGTTCGCCCAACGGCTGGCCCGACTCGTCCAGCACCAGCACTTTGATTCCCGTTCCGCCGACATCGACCGCCAGCGTGCGCGGAGCGGTTGTGCCGTGAGTCGTCCCATTTGATTTGACCATTCCCTAGTCCTCATTGACCGCGACCGAACCTTTCGAGTGCGGCGGCATTCTATTCGGATCGAACCGGCGTCGCACTCGCGCCGCCACCCATCCCTGGGCCAATGTCTTTTTGAATCTGGGCTGAATGTAGGGTGGAACCAGCGGTGCTTCGCCGCGCCGGCCCACCAACAATTCCCGATGTTTCTTGATGGTGGGCCGGCGCTCGAACTGAGCTGGTCCCACCCCACGTTGAAAAAACGTGATGGCTCTGCCCCTCCAAAATCGTCGGTTGCAGTTCGAGCGACCTCCTTCGACAATCCGCCCTGAATTGTCCGCCGCCTTCGTAGGAAAGCCCGCCCACCGATGAGCCTTTTCCGCCCCGAACTTGATCGTATGGCCGGCTATCTGCCGGGTGAGCAGCCGCAGGATGGCGGCTGGGTCAAACTCAACACGAACGAGAACCCGTATCCGCCGTCGCCGCGCGTGGTCGAAGCGTTGACCGCCGCCGCGCAGGGGAAGCTCAATCTCTATCCCGATCCGCATGGGACCGCGTTCCGCAAGGCGGCGGCGGCGGCTCTCAATCTCGATCCCGATTGGATTCTGCCGGGCAACGGCAGCGATGAGATTCTGACGATCCTGACCCGTTCGTTCGCGGGGTTCTCCGACCAGATCGCCTATCCGTACCCGAGCTACATCCTGTACGAGACCCTCGCCGACTTGCAGGGCGTGCGCCACGAGCGGCTGTTGCTCGAACCCGACTGGTCGTGGAACTTCGACCGCATCGGCAAGACGATTGAGCAGAGCAAGCTGATCTTCGTTCCAAACCCGAACTCACCATCGGGCAATCGCTGGACGTTCGATGACCTGCTGGCTCTCGTCCCCAAGCGCGGGATGCTGGTCTTGGACGAAGCGTACGGAGACTTCGCCGACCACCCGCATCAGTGCGAACTACTGAACAGCACGGCTGGCCGACAGATCGTTGTCACGCGGACGTTTAGTAAAAGCTACAGCCTCGCGGGAGTGCGGTTTGGTTTCGCAGTCGCTCACCCCGACACGATCGCCGGGCTGCGCAAGATGAAGGACAGCTACAACTGCGACTCGCTCTCGTTGGCCGCAGCGACGGCGGCCATTCAGGACCAGGACTGGATGCGTCAGAACACGTCTCGCATCCGAGCAACCCGCGAACGACTGACAGCCGAACTGAAGTCCCTCGGGTTCGATGTCGTCCCCAGCCAGACGAACTTCGTCTGGGCCACGCATCCGACCCGCCAACACAAGACGCAGTACGAAGCCCTCAAGTCGAAGAAGATTCTCGTCCGCTACATGTCGTTCGGAGACATCGCGTGGGCACCGGACCAACGCCTCGACGGCCTCCGAATTACTATCGGCACCGACGCCGAGATCGACTCACTCCTGACGGCACTTCGCGAAATTGTTTGAAGAGGTTTGAACCACGAAACACACGAAAGGCACGAAAAAAGAGCGTGTGGATGCAATCAGATTGGTGAACGATCTTCTTGATTGATGCCTCTCTTCTTCCCGTCTTCCTTTCGTGTCATTCGTACTACCCACGTTTTGTTTCTTCTCCGGGCGCGAAGATTCCCGCACTGTCACCCAGTGATCCCCGCTGCCGGAGAAGCTTGTCACTCGCCCACTTCATCCACGAACGGCCGTCAGAAGACCTCAACAAGAAAATGGTGGACAAGAAGATGAAAGCCAGGTCCAGATGCTTCCTCTCCTATCTTCTTGTCCGCCATCTTCTTGTTCCTTTCGGTTGCGGCGGAGCCGCGCTGGGTGTTTCGTGGTTCCCTGCATTCTGAAATGAAAGTCACCGACATGCCTCGTACTGCGAAGATCGAACGGAACACGGCCGAGACTCAGATTGTGCTGGCTCTCAATTTGGACGGGACCGGCGTGGCGAACGTCTCCACCGGCGTGGGGTTTCTCGATCACATGCTGACGCTGTTCGCCAAGCACGGGTTGTTTGATCTCGATGTCGTCGCGACGGGCGACCTGCACATCGACGATCACCATACGACGGAAGATGTCGGCATCTGTCTCGGCAAAGTGCTGGCTCAGGCGGTGGGAGACAAACGCGGGCTGGCTCGCTACGGCAGCATGACCCTGCCGATGGAAGAGACGCTCGTCACGAGTGCCCTCGATCTGAGCGGTCGTGTGAAGTTCGTCTACAAGGTTGAGTTCCCGACCGAGAAGATCGGCACGTTCGACACCGAGCTGGTCGAAGAGTTCTGGCAGGCGGTTGCCTCGAATGCCCAGATGAACCTGCACCTCGTCCTGCACCACGGCACGAACAGCCACCACATTTCCGAGGGCCTGTTCAAAGCAACGGCCCGCGCGCTGCGACAAGCCACGACGATCGACCCACGTCAAACGGGCGTTCCCTCGTCGAAGGGGACGCTGTAAGACGAGCGGCAAGAGTTCGCGTACGCGCCACGTAGGATGGACGCCCCGTCCGTCCGGCTCTTCTGGGCAAGCTCGGACGGACGGGGCGTCCATCCTACGGGTAGGCTATTTTCTGCCGCTCGCCTGAGGCGCAGAGTGTCACCACGGAAGACACGGAAATGCACGGAAGGGAAGACAGGAAGAAAACGGTGCTTCTGAAACGTCGGTGTCGTTTTTTAGGAGGTCGCGTTGGACAAGGCACACCGTGTTCTTGCTTCATTCCGTGACCTTCCGTACTACTCACGTTTTGTTTCTTTGCCGGGCGCGCAGAATTTCGGCAGACCAGATTAGGCAAAATGATGAAGCACAGAATCATCAAGCCAGCGGTCGGTCTGCTTGCGGGCCTCTTCCATCATTCTGTGCTTCATCATTTTGCCATTCCGGTTCTCGCTGCCTTGGGTTGCGGGTATCCCGCGCCGGGTTTTCCGTGATGGTCATGAATCATCCGAGCAGGACCAATCGTGATGCGTGTGATCGAGCCGTACTCGCTGTGGATCGGAAACGCCGGTGACGTGCGGCGCGTGTCGGACTTGATGAACGCCGGCATTCGGGCCGTCGTCGATCT
>JAYTGQ010000092.1:0-7552 GCA_043733345.1 Schlesneria sp. | reverse complement strand
GTGAGGATGGCACATTTCACACTAACCCGAAGCGTAAGCGAGGACTGGTGTTGCCTCCTCGCTTACGCTTCGGGTTAGTGTCAGCTTCAACCGCGTGCGCTTTAATGAACAAGCAATTTCCTGCCACTCGCCGAATTCAAATTGCCTGGAGGCGTATCGCCGCTTTTCAAAGTGGGGACAAAGTACTGTGTGGCTTGCATCAAAATCAGGTCGATCTACCTCGCGACACTCACCGGCCTAGATTCTTTTGCGAGGCCACTTAGAATGGCCGCCCTTGTCGCACGGATGCGGTTCCCAAGCTTGGTTGAATCGTTCGCAGGAGTGACCGCATGACCCCGCGCGTGCTGACGGCGTTACCCGTTTACAACGAAGAGCGTCATCTGGCCGAAGTCTTGTCCGAGGTGAGAAAATACACCCGCGAGATTCTGGTCATCGACGATGGTTCGCAGGACCAGACTCAGGAATTGTTGTCACGCGAGCAAGACATTTACGTCTTGAAGCACACGCAAAACCAAGGCTACGGCGCGGCGCTTCAGTCTGCATTTCAATATGCACTGGCCGGTCAGTACGACGTGCTGGTGACGATCGACTGCGATGGCCAGCACGAGCCGAAGCTCATCCCGGAACTCGCGGCAGCCGTCTATGCCTCGCCGGGCCAGCCCGACTTTGCAATGGACCAACCCGCCGACATCGTTTCGGGCAGCCGCTACCTCAAGCCGTTCCCCGGCGCGAGCGTGCCGCCGATCGAACGACGCCGAATCAACATGCAGATCACCGAGTGGTTGAACGAACGGTTTTCGCTAAACCTCACGGACTCATTCTGCGGATTCAAGGCGTACCGCGTCGATGCTTTGGCGAGCCTGCGAATCACGGAACTGGGCTATGCGATGCCACTGCAACTTTGGGTGCAAGCCGCAGCGTTGAAGTTGAAGGTGGTGGAGTTTCCCGTGCCGCTGGTTTATCTCGATGAAGACCGCTCGTTCGGCGGATCGCTCGATATCGCCGAACGTCGGCTGGCTTACTACCGCGAGGTACTCGACCGCGAAATTGCAGCGATGCAACTCAATTGTGATGGGACTCCGAGACAGGTTGTCGGTCATCCCGTTCTGTGTGGCTCTGCTCCGTAAGGCGAGCGACATGGCGAATCGAATGACCTCGCCCATACCAGGCGCACCGTTGCGACTCCGTCTGCCGCGTGAACACGGCTCGATTTTATGTTCGCCCGAGTTGAAAGCCGCTTCGGAATGGATCGGCCTCAATCGCACGGCTCTCCGCTCGACGCAGTGCGATGTGCAGGGAATGCCTCTGTCGCGATTGCGAGATTGGACGAGAGAGGCACTGCTCGATGAAGCCGTTCGGTTCACGAGTTCCATGTGGAACGAAGACACTTCGTCGGTTTCGTCGCGCGCTCCGGCACACGCGATTGTCGTGACCGGTCATCAACCGGAGCTGTTTCACGCGGGAGTCTGGGCCAAGAACTTTGCGGCAGCGGGGCTGGCTCAGCGCCACGGAGGAGTTGCCCTCAACCTGATCGTCGATAACGACACACTCGACAGCGTGCGGCTGCGAGTCCCAATGGGCACCCGATCAGCACCGCGCATTGAGCGGCTCGCGTTTGACTCGGATCGCCCGTCCCAGCCGTGGGAAGAAGCCACCATCGTAGACTGCGCCGCGTTTCGGGCGTTCGGCGCGCGTGTCGGCTCGATCATGCGTGACCATTGGTCGATCACGCCGTTGATTGAGTCATGCTGGTCCGCCGCCGTCCGCCAGTCTGAAGCTTCGATGAGTCTGCGCGACTGCTTGGTGGTCGCCCGCATGTCTGTCGAACGTGAACATGGCTGTCATAACCTCGAACTGCCGATGTCGCGAGTTTGCGAGACTGCGCCGTTCCGGCAATTCGCCTCGCATCTGCTCGCCCATTTGCCGCGAGTCCACTCCCTCTACAACTCCACTGTGCGTGAATACCGGCTCGAACATCGGTTGCGCAGCACGTCGCATCCGGTTCCCGAGCTGGCCTCGCGGCACGAGTGGCTCGAAGCGCCGTTTTGGATTTGGCGAGCGGGCGACCTTCATCGTGATCGTCCCTTCGTGCGGCGAGTTGGCTCACAACTCGAACTGCGTGACAGTCGTGAAGTGTTGGCCCGCTGGACTCAAACGGAGGACGGTTCGGCCGAAGCCACCATCACGACATTGGCGGACTTCGCTCAACAGGGGCTTCGGTTCCGCACGCGGGCACTCACGACGACGCTCTTCACTCGCCTGTGCCTCGCCGATCTGTTCATCCACGGCATTGGCGGAGCGAAGTACGACGCGATGACTGACCGCCTCTGCGAGCAGCTCTTCGGCTTGCCCGCTCCGCGCTTCGCCACTGTCTCCGCCACATTCCATCTTCCGCTGGGAAAGGAATCGCACGCCGAGGGACTCACCGAACAACAGCTAGTTCATCAGCTCCGTGATCTCAGTTTCAACCCAGATCGCCACCTCATGGCCGCGCCCGGTTCGGTGAATGCCGCGTTGATCCATGAGAAACGAGATCTCATCGCGTCACTCATCGCGCGCCGCCCGACGGCTGTCGAAACACGCCGCATCGAACAAATCAATGCGTTGCTTGCACCCTGTACGCGCGAGCAGCGTGAGTCGTGGCAGTTCGATCGTGAGTCGCTGCGGCTGCGCCTCGCGATCGAGTCGATCCAACACGACCGTGAGTTTTCCTGGTGCTTGCACTCGCGCGAAGAACTCCCGGCGAAGCTCGCCGCCGCGTTCATTCCTTAAGCCGTGAAAGAGAACTCGTTCGAGCCGGTGGCCAACGCCTCGCGCGTCGAGTGAAGTCGGAAGCTGATTCGCCACTCCGGTTCATCTGAAGTATTGGGGGGATTGTTGATTTCCGTCAGACGGAGGAAGTCGTCGGATTTCATCCCGAAGGGATCTCAGCGATTAGCCGGGGATTGAGCGTCCGCGACACCCCCGGTGAGGTGTCCTCGAAATGGGATGTGCATCCTGAAGGGATGCTGGCAGGCTCCGGATGTCCGCCAGATGGAAACGTGCTGGCATCCCTACAGGATGCAAATCCGTTTGTCCGAACTCTTCCGGGGGTATCGCTTCGCTCAACCCCCGGCTAATCGCTGAGATCCCTTCAGGATGAAGACTCGAACCGACAGAGGCGACTTTCCACTCCTGATGTCCCCCCAAAAACTCGGCTGATTCGGCACTCCGCACATGACGTTGCCCAGCCGATGAAACAAAGCGGCCCCGCGATCATTCGGTTGCGAAGATTGAGTGAAAATCTGGGGCGGCGTGGACAATTGGACAGCAGCAAGGAAGATGGCCACCAGTCGAATGGCCGCGCGGGTGGCCTCAAAGAACGAAGTCGTTTTTCACGAGGAGTGAATCGTGCGTCGGCAGTTCATGGCGGAAGCATTGGGTACGTTTTTCTTGGTCTTCGCCGGTTGCGGTGCCGTCGCCGTGAACGAGGTTCGGAATGGAGCTGTGACTCCCGTTGGAATCTCACTGGTCTTCGGACTGATCGTGCTGGCAATGGTCTACACGTTTGGCGAGGTCTCCGGCGCGCACCTCAATCCCGCAGTGACGATTGGCTTCTGGTCGGTCGGACGATTCCCCGGTCACTCAGTTCCCGGTTACATCGGAGCGCAGGTCGTGGGAGCATTTGCCGCAGCCGCATTGCTCAGGCTGCTCTTCCCGGACTCGATCACGCTCGGGGCGACTCATGCGTCGGGAACCGCGTGGCAGTCGTGTCTACTCGAAGGAGTTCTGACGTTCCTGTTGATGTACGTCGTCCTCTCGGTATCGCACGGTGCGAAGGAGAAAGGGATCACGGCGGGGATCGTCGTGGGAGCGGTGATCGCTCTCGAAGCCCTCTTCGCCGGGCCGATCTGCGGGGCCTCGATGAACCCCGCTCGCTCGCTGGCTCCCGCCGTAATGAGCGGTTCGGTGGGAGACCTTTGGATTTACTGCGTCGGTCCCATCGCCGGAGCGTTGCTCGCCGGAGTGATCTTCGGATTCGTGGAGGCTGACGGCAAAAACGGTCTCACTCAAGAGGTAGGTTCGTTGAAGAACACCAAGTCATGACCGAAGTCACACGCCCCAAAGTTTTGTTCGTCTGCGTCGAAAACTCGAACCGTAGCCAAATGGCCGAAGCATTCGCTCGAATCGAGGGCGGCGATCGAATCGAAGCGTGGAGCGCTGGCTCGCGGCCTTCCGGGCGAGTGAACCCGAAGGCGATCGACGCCATGCACGAATTGGGTTACGACCTGACCACGCACACTTCAAAGTCGCTCACCGAAATCGCACCCGGCCCGTACGCCGCCGCCGTCACGATGGGCTGTGGCGATGCCTGCCCAAACGTGGCGGCCACGCGACGTGAGGACTGGCAAATCCCCGACCCGCGCGAAATGGCTCCCGAACAGTTTCGCGAAGTGCGCGACCTGATCGCGGAAAAAGTCCGTCAACTGTTGAGCAGATTGGACTCGTAGTGGCTCGACTGAAATTGACCGTCACAGTTTACTCAGACATTATGGCTTTACGAGTCCTAGTATCTTCGCGTGGTCCATGATGTCGCCATCAGCGACGCTTGGCTACGCTCAGGACTATTCGCTGTCAGGTGCAACTGGCAGCGGGTTACGGCTGGTAGATCGTTGAGTCCTTGGTGCCCTCAGACCGTGGGTCAGCGTGATCGCCAGTCGTTCATTTTAAGCCCGAACCGTCGCTGGAGCCGCGTTCACGCGAGCTCGTATTTACTAGGATGGGATACAAATGAGGAATCGTCAGTCTCCGTTTTCCGAAGTGCTCGGGGTCGATGTCTCCCAGACCAAGTTGGACTGTGCGTTTGCCGATGGCCAGCAAACTTGGAGGATCGATAACACCCCACAGAAGATCGTGGCGGAATTGATTGCGCGAATCAAGGATATACCAAACACGATCGTCGTGATGGAGGCCACCGGGGGCGATGAAGATTTATTGGTCGAACTGTTGCATCAGCACGAGATCGCTGTGGCCGTGGTCAACCCCCGCCGCGTGCGGGCCTTCGCCGACGGCATCGGCAAGGACGCCAAGACTGATCCGATTGATGCTCAGGTGATTGCCTTCTACGGACGGGGGGTACAACCCACCGCTCACAGGGCCAAATCCGCCGAGGAGCAGAAGCTCCAAGCCCTCGTGGAGCGTCGGCGACAGTTGCTCGATTTGATCAATCAAGAGAACAACCGCCGGCAACAAACGGCCGATCCGGAAATCCTCGAATACATCCACCAGTCGCTGGAAACACTGAGAAAGCAGGTTAAAACCATCGACGAGCGACTGGTCAAATGTGTCCCAGCGGATTCGGCCAACACTCGCAAAGTCGAGATTCTCAAGTCCGTCAAAGGGATCGGGGCCGTGACCATCAGCACGATGCTCGCCGAGTTGCCGGAACTCGGACAACTCCATCGCGGGCAGATCGCCAAGCTGGTCGGCGTGGCCCCCATGAACAACGATTCCGAAAACACCTCGGGGCAGCGCCGAACGACCGGAGGCCGCTCGTATATTCGTCGAGTACTCTCTATGGCCACGCTCGTCGCCACTCGTTTCAATCCCAAGATCAAAGACTTTTATCAACGGCTGCTACACGCCGGGAAACTCAAGAAAGTCGCCCTGACCGCCGCCATGAGAAAGCTGCTCACGATCCTCAATACGCTCATCAAAACTGACCCGCTTTGGGTGGGGGCCAACATCACCAGTGGCTGAATCCGTCGTTGCTGTCGATAAAAACGCCCCGGCAACCAACGCCACCGGGGCCAGTCGGGACATTCACCCGTCCTGACTTGGCGATCCCTCGCCAGGTTGCTCGCCAGCAGAGCCTGACTCTGTTTCACCAAGCCATACCAGTGTAGTCCAGTTCCAACAAACATTCATTTGTCCTGCAATGCCTCAGAAAACGCACCTCCCAATCCGCGTTTGATCAGCATCACTCACCGCACCCTCATAACAAGGAATGCAAAATGTTTTTGAATCCGCTATTGACCTGACTTAAGACCGTCGCTGCCCCCTTTGATTCTCTCACGAAGACCGGCGCATGACTCGGGGCCAAACTGGTTACGCTCTCCCTTGTTTGTACGGCTCTTACATCCGCTACTCACTCCCGGCTTTCACCGGCGCTTTCCCTGATCCCTTTGTTCTGCTGCCCCCTTTGATCTGTCCCTCATGGCTTATATGGACCTGTCCCTTTTTCCTGTCCTGCAGATTATTTGGACTTATCCCCTTTTCTTCTCCCCAGATTTAATTGGACTTATCCCCTTTTCTTCTCCCTAAGTTTTAAGACCGTCGCTGACCCCTTTTCTCCTTTTCTTCTCCCTTATATGGACCTGTCCCATTTTCCGCTCCTTCTAATGGCACAGATAACCTAGAAATGATGCTTGAGCTGAATCCCCATCTATACTATTGATGTAGTAACTCAGAAAGCAACCGCCAATCCCGGATGGTTTGCCATCTTTGCCAATCTGAGTAACAGATACTTGCACTGGACCATCCAAATAGAATTCTGGCTTCCCCATTCTAAAATCATTCCTGTCAATATTTATCATTACGACAGGCAATTCTCCCTCGGACAATACTGCAGGATCGAACTCCTCACCCCGCAACACCTTCCATCCCGGCGTGTTGGTTCCAGTATTGCGAGGCCATGTTCGATCATAGTTGTTGTCGTCACAATCAATAAGAACTGCAACCAATATTGATACCGAACCGCCCCTTGCCTGCTCGTTCCTAATGTTCACAAGCCTTTCGTTTGTCAAGAAGTCTTTCAGTACCGACTCTAGCACAATGCGCCGTGTTGCGGTGCCAGCACTGCCATTGTTACGAATGTGAGGCAAGCAAGCCGCGACGACCAATATGCCAATAAAAGACACCGACAACAGGGCAAACACAGATTTCGCTTTCGAGTTCATATTGTCACCTTACTGATGAATGCATGGCTACCACGACTTGAAAGTCCCCCACGGCGTTTCAAGTTTTTCCCTAGGTGATTTAATCGCCGTGTCGTCAAATTTGTTGTCGCAGCTAGCCGTTTTGCAATTAAACTCTCGATCTTTCTTTTTCGGGTTCCACCACTCATATGTAATCTTGAAATTGAATCCACCGACTGCGTCTGTAGCATCTTCTTTCATTCGGTCAATGTCGCCTTTGTTTTGATCTGTCAGTTCGTTCATCTTTGTTCTCCATGTACCGTTCGGATTGTTACCCCAACGGCTTTTGGGGAAAATGTTTCCATTGTCAAAGCGTCCTGTCACCGATCGGACCGCAGGGTGGCCCGGCTTGCTTCAAGCCGGGTGCGTCAGCACAAGAAACTTTGGGTGGACGTTCTGTGAAGTAGAACCCTCGTGCTTGTTCAACGTTCGTGCTGGGGTTTCTTGTGCTACGCACCCAGCTTGAAGCAAGCTGGGCCACCCCGCGTTGTTTGCCGGTCGCCAACCAACGGGCGGGGTTCGTGTGACAAAACGTCGCTTCGGCGAGTGTCGTCACAGACGAGACCTTGGCGCGGCGAGGCTGCTCGTCGCCGATC
>JAYTGQ010000091.1:0-7556 GCA_043733345.1 Schlesneria sp. | reverse complement strand
CGCTCGGCCCACGCTTTGGCTTCGCGGTCGGTGACGCCGATCACGACGACCTGATAATCGGTCAGCAACGGCTCCGGTTTCGCGCTGATCGCTTCGTGAAACGTGAGGACGTGGAACTCGGGGCCGAAGACGTGCGCGTCGTCCATCGAGACGAGTTCAAATTCCAGTTCCGCCGCGCGCCGCTTGACGTGCTCCTTGAAGTAGCGCGGCGTGGCGGTCATGAACAGCCGCTTGGACGCCTTGATCTTCTTGTCATCCAGCACGGTCGCGAACAAGCCTTCGGCATGTCCGGCCAGACGGTGCGCTTCGTCACAGATCACCAGATCGAACGGCTTCGGATGATGGGCGGGCGAGGCACCCGCCGAGCCGGTTTTGTTGGTGATGCGACCACCCTGCGGCTCGGCGGGAGCCTCGCCCTCCCAAGGTGAAGACAGCCTTTGAGCGGCGGCGATGCGGTCGGACGATTGGTATGTGGCGAACACGACGGCCGGTCGCTTCCGATGCTGGTCGAGGAACTGCTGAATCTCCGCAGGCTTGGTTGTGACCTTCACTCCGAGGTCGGCCGTCGATTGAAGCGCAGTGTCTTCGTTGCGTTGCACGACCGACTCGTCCGAACAGACCACGAGCGTGTCGAAGTCCTGCATTGAATGTCGGCCCCACTCGGCAAGGTTCTGCTGCACCAACGACAGCGACGGAACGAGCACCAGTGTGAGAGAACTCTGCAACCGCTCGGCGATCCACAGTGCGGTGAGCGTCTTGCCCGTGCCGCAGGCCATGATGAGTCGGCCTCGGTCATGGTCTCGAAACCCGTTGACGACGGCCTCAATCGCCGTGGCTTGATGAGGTCGTGCCGTCCACCGCGGCAGCCGCGCGGCGGTTCCTCCAATCTGAACCGGCCACTGAACTTCTTCCGTCAGAAAATGACCACGCAGAACCAACCCCACCGGCTTCTCTTGGCCGTGAAGCGTCCGGCGAGCCGTGGCTCCAATGTCATCCGTCGTCGCCATGAGCAGTCGATAGGCGAACTGCGAACGGTTCGATTCGGACAGGAACGAGTCGATCTCTCGTTTGGAGATCGCTCGGTCGGGATGATCGGCCTTGGCCTGAATGGCCCACAATTCCCCCGTCCGCGTGCGAGCGATGATGTCGATCCCCGCATCAATGCCCCACCGATCTGGCCAATCCTTCCACAGCCACACCTTGTCGAACTGGCCTCGATACCGGGGAGCGTTTTCCAAGAACCACCGGCATAGCCACTCGAAGTCGCCACCAAACGTCGTCCCTTCAGCATCGCGGCGAATCTTCGCTTCGATGAACTCGAAAGTGCCTTCGTCTGAGGCCGGATCGGGGGTGGTCATGTGAACGTTTTGGGAAAGTGAAATGGAAACTTGGTCCGGCAGAAGAACGCACGCTTCGATGGCTCGAAGCTCTGATCCCAAGCATCCCAACGCCGGAGCGCAGAAACGCGGCGGCAAGGCTTTCAGAAGCTCTCACTCTTCGTAGCAGGTTCGCGTGGTGTCGGTGCAGCGGTCCCCGTCACAGATGCGATCGTCGGGACCGTAGATTTTCTGAGTCCTGCCGCACCAGAAGTTGCCGTCGCCGGTCACTTCTTTTCCCTTGGGCAGACCAGCGTTGATGTAGAGGCCCTTCGAGAGCAGGCTACTGCAACGGGGGCCGGATTGAAGCACTTCGAGTTGAGCGGACATGGCGATGCTCTCCGTTCGAGAGTGGGGTGAATAACGAGTCCAAAACAATCAAACCCCACCGGGCTTGCCCCGGTGGATTCAGGTCTTTGCACTACTTTTTGCCAGAATCTTCGATGCTGCTAAGAAAACGCGAGAGACAAGTAGTGCAGAAACCCGCGAGCCACCGGGGCAAGCCCGGCGGGGTCGCGTTCGCACAGACCATCAGTGGCTTTCGGGCCGTGTACCCCGCGTCACACGTCCAGCTTTCCGACCGCCTTGAGCAACGCTCGCTTTACGGCCGTCCGAGCAAGCTGCACTTTGTAATCGTTCATCGAGAGTGGTGTGGCGTTGGACGTGGCGGCATCGGCGACCATTCCGGCGGTGTCGTCGTTGAGCGGTTGGCCGATCAATAATCGAGCCGCATCGTTCGCGAGCCACGGGACTGGAGCGACGTGACCCATGACGATGCTGGCTCGCCGAACGAGGCCACCTTCGACATCCACGCAAACACCCGCCGAGGCGAGTGGCCAATCGAGGCCCTCCGTTTGAAGAACCTCATACGTGGCACTCGTCATGTTGCCAGCATCCGGCAGCCAGACGTGCGAGATCAGTTGGCCCGGCTTCAGCACCGTGTTGCCTTGAACGTTCGTCTTCGGGCTGATGTAGAAGTACTCCAACGGCAACCATTCTTCGTGGAGGTTGAGGGTGGAAGGTTGAGGGTGGAGGGGCTGAGATTTCGGACCTTCCACCTTCGACGATCGACCATCCCCCTTTGAGATCACACGGACCTTCGCGCCCCATGCAATCAATGCGGGAGCGAACCGCGAGGCATTCACAAACTTCGCCGGGCCGCTGTTGCCGAAGATTGCGTGATAGCGGTTGTCACCCGTCTCTGGCAGCGAGACGCCGTTTTCCATCCCAAGCAGTCCGTAACCGCCACGGAAGTACCAGCAGTTCGGCAAGTGGCACAGATCGCCACCGATCGTGCCGCTCCCTTGGACTTGGATGGCTCGCACGCCGTCGATGACATCGAACAGCGAACGGTATCCGCCGAGCAGCGGATGCTGGGCGAGGTCACTCAGTGTGGCGAGCGATCCAATCTGCACCCCGCCCTCGACGCGAGTCACTTCGCGCAACGACGGGATCCGTTTCAGATCGACCACGCGCGAGGGTGTGACCAGCTCCGCCTTCATCAGGCTGACGAGATCGGTTCCGCCAGCAAGGACCGCCGTTTGACCGGCGTTGGTGCCGAGGAACTCCACAGCCTCGGCTTCGGTTTCGGGGCGAGCGTATTCAAAAGCCTTCATGTTCTGGCTCCTTTGCTTTTCATACCGCACACGGTTTTGAATGAGTCATCTGAGCGGGGCGGCGTCAGCCCCCCGGTTCTTGGGCGTTAGCCCTCTTGGTGCCCAATCGCGAACAAGCGGGCTAACGCCCAAAACGAAGAACCGGGGGGCTGACGCCGCCCCGCTCGGAAATGTCGATAAGGCTAAGGCGGACTTACGCTTTTTTGAGTGCGTCGAGGACTCGCTTCGGGGTCAGAGGCAGCACGGGGACTCGCACGCCAATGGCGTTGGCCACCGCGTTCGAGATCGCCGCGCCGGGAGCGATCACCGGCGGCTCGCCCAAGCCGATCACACCACGCTTGTACTGATCTTCGGGTTCGTAGAACTCGACCACCAGATCGCCGATGTCACCGATGCGCGGCAGCTTGTAATCGACGAGGTTCGCGTTGATGAACCGCCCCGTCTTGTTGTCCATGATCCGCTCTTCGGTCAGCGAGTACGCGATCCCCATGATGAGCGCACCGTACACCTGACTGCGGGCGAGCAGGCGATTCACGATCAGGCCGATGTCTTGTACCGCGACCATCTTGACCATACGGACGACACCGGTCTCGGTATCGACGGCCACTTCGGCCATTTGGACTCCGCCGACCTGCTTGTCGGTCAGCTTCTCGTCCTCGGTGACGGGGCCGCCTTGCAGTTCGAGAGCCATCGGGCCGACCAGGCTCGCCGCCTGCTTCCACGTGCAGACCTCTTTGTCACCCGACCACAGCTTGCCATCTTTTGCCGAGAGGCTCGTGCCCTCGACGTTGTACTTGGCGGCTGCCAGATCGCAGATCTTCCACAACGCCTGTTGAGCGGTTCGTCGCACCGGTCCCGAGACGCCGCCGATCGTCGTGCTGCCGCCGGATGGTCCGGCCTGCGGGTACTTGTTGGAACCGATGCTCACCTTCACCGCATTGAGTGGCAGACCGAACGTGTCGGCCGCGACTTGAGCGATGCAGGTGCGCGTCCCCGTGCCGATGTCCTGGCTCCCCATCATGACTTCGACCGAGCCGTCGGGATGAACCTTGATGGTCACGTTGGACTGATGCGGCCCGCCGCCCCAGGTGTGCAGCGCAAGCCCAATCCCGCGCTTGACGGCTCCGTTGCCGCCACCTTGACCGCGCGGATGCCACTTCGTTTTCCAGTCCATCAGTTTGGCGGCAATCTCCAGCTCGGGACCGAAAATATGCGGGAGGTTCGTCAGCGCCAGGTTCTTCTGGAAGAACGACAAGCAGTCCATTCCCGCCTTGGCGGCGAGATCGTCCAGCGCCGTTTGAGACATCGCGCAGCCTTGCGGGTGGTTCGGCGCACGCCACGCTCGGTCGGGACCACAGTGAGTGGCGATGCCGGTCACCGAGCGAATGCGATTCGGCGGATCGAACACGTAGGGCATGACCCCCGGCGTGACCGAACTGCCCTTGGGGCCATTGGTACCCCAGTGATGGCTGTCCCACGCGGTGATCTTTCCCTCGGCATCGCAACCGACGGTCACTTCGGCAAACGCCGACGGACGATTGCCCGCGATCTGCATTTCGGTCGCGCGGTTGAGCAGCAGCCTCACCGGCTTCCCCGTCTCCTTCGCGAGCCTCGCGCACGCCACGTCCCACTCATCGACAGGGAACTTTGAACCGAAGCCGCCTCCGATATAGTCGCACTTGATCGAGACATTCGCCTCAATGACGCCGAGGGGTTTCACGTACTGGCCCGCCACTGAGGAAACAGCCTGAGTCGAAATCGCGACGTTCAACTTGTCGCCATCCCACGCCGCGTGTGAGCCGTGCGGTTCGAGACACATGTGCGTGATCGTGTGAACGCCGTAGAAGCCTTTGTGGACATGCTTCGCGTCCTTCAGAGCCGTCTCGACATCACCCTTCTTCTGAGTTCCGAGCGACTTGGTGAGCTTCACCTTCTCACCCGCATCAGTCACGTCGGCCGCTTCGGCTCCCTTGAGATCGGCCTCATCGACGAAGTGCGAGAGCACCTCGAACTTGATCTCGATGGCTCGCAGCCCGTCCTCGGCGTACTCGGGTCGCTCGGCGGCGATCGCCACGATCGGCCAGCCTTCGTAACGAACTTCTTGTCCGACTTCAGCCATTGCGATGACAGCCTTCACGCCCTTCACGGCCTTTGCCTTATCGAG
Source organism: Schlesneria sp. (assembly GCA_043733345.1). GTDB lineage: Bacteria > Planctomycetota > Planctomycetia > Planctomycetales > Planctomycetaceae > Schlesneria. The sequence goes on along the minus strand of JAYTGQ010000091.1, from coordinate 2,400 downwards.
ATTCAGCATCACCAGCTTGGCGTGAGCGTGCGGTGACGTGAGCAGCTTCGCGAACAGCGTCCCCGGAGGATTCGTGTCGTTCGCGTACTTGGCCTGCCCCGACGCCTTCACCGGCCCGTCGAGACGTTGAATCTCTTTTCCGACCAGCGTGTGTTTGCCTTGTGGCTCCCACCCAACTTTGCGTTCGGCCATCAGGCACCTCCCTTTACCGCCAGAGGCGGTTTGTTCGAGCTATCGTTCGGCTCAGTGGTTCAAAACCGATGTCTTCCGAAAACTAGCCTGACGCGCAAGCGAGGGCTAACCGTGAATCGCAAGCTCAGCCCTCGCTTGCGCGTCGGGCTAGTTGTGAACTGTGACCTACGAAACAACCTTTGCAGTTTGAGCCGTGTCAAACGCGGCTTGCAGGACACCGGCATACGTTCCGCAGCGGCAGATGTTTCCGCCGAGTCCCTTGCGGCAGTCGTCCACGGTCGCCTGCGGGTTCTGATTGCAGAAGCCGCGCACCGCCATGACGAAGCCCGGCGTGCAGAACCCGCACTGCATCCCATCGTGCTTGCAGAAGTTGTTGATCACGTCGTCGGTCTTGGTCGCAGAGAGCAGTGATTCGGAGGTCACGATCTTCTGGCCCTCGACATCCATCACGAACCGCGTGCAGGAGTAGACCGGCTTGCCGTCGATCAGGACCGTGCAGGCTCCGCAATTCGAGCGATCGCAAACATCTTTGCAGCCGGTCAGATTGAGGTCGTTCCGCAGGGCGTCGATCAACAGCACTCGCGGTTCGACCGTGAGCGTTAGATCCACACCATTGACGTTCAGCTTCACGGGATGAGGAGCCGCACTGACGATCTTCGCCGCCTGCTGCTGAGCCATCACCTGCTGCTCGGCGACCGCAGTGGCCATCGCGGTGGCAGCCATCGCGGCCCCCGAACCTCGTAAGAAATCCCGCCGGTTGAACTCCGGGCTGGATCGATTCGTCGAGTCGGATCGACCGGCCTCGCCGGATCGACTTGCTTGGTCACTGCGGTTGACGGGTTCACGGTCCATCAGCGGCTCTTCCTCCGGTTGAAGTTCTGGAGTCACGCACACATCACGGGAATAAACACCACTTGCGGCATCGGCTGGCTCAATCGCGGTCGGGTGCGTGGAGTCCTTCGAGTTCAAAACACGACTCTTTGAGTCCAGTTTTGGAAGAGATTGCAAAGTGCTCATTGGTAATTACAAATTGATAATTGAGGGAACGCTCGCAGCGAGACTTTCGCTTTCATTTTGCATTTAGAAATTAGCAATTATCAATTTGCAATCGCCTTCCTTCGTCGGTCTGAGGCGAAGCCCTCGCTGGAGTCTTCGAGTTCAAAACTGGACTCGTTAAGTCAAGTTTTGGAAGAGATTGCAAATTGATCATTGGTAACTGCAAATTGAAAAATGAAAGACACTCGTAGCGAGTCTTCCTTTCTCAATTTGCATTTAGAAATTGCGAATTATCAATGGCTCATCCGGTGTTTCGTCGCCCTCCGGGCTAAGACAGACGCCCCGCACTCCTGCGACTCTCGAACCACCGTGTCCCGTCCCAACCACAGTCCGGCCAGTCACCAATTCCGACCTCCCCGAATCACAGGATGAGCCTTGATCACTTCCAGTTGCCCCCAAAAACCTCGCATGAACCCGTTTTCTGCCGATTGACGAGATCTCCGACTCGCTCGGCTGAGCTGGCCGTGACGATTTCGCGGACATTTCCAGCAAACGCCAAATATTTTCTGAATTGTCGGCGGGATCCAGCCGATTACCTCAAGAGAGACTTTCGTCTAGCAGCGCGCTGCGCGAACGATCCTTTCAACTTTGAGGGCCTCGTGGAAATGAAACTTCGCTCCCTGTTCGGCAATTCCAACCGATGTTCGTTGTTGAGCCGGACATCCTTGTTGGCGTGGTGTCATTCCAAAAGTATTCGGCGTCGCGCCCTGCTCGGATGTGCGTGGATGGCATTGGCGGCGACCGGTCTTTCGTCGGCGATGGCTCAAGATGCTGTGATCGATGTTCCTCCCGATCCGACGACATCCGATTTTGCCGCTGGGTCGGGCAGCGGTGATCCCGGACCTTCTGGCGGAGAAGTTGTGCTTGGCCCAAACGGCGAGCCAATCCCCGATCACATCATCATGCCGTTCTTTCGAGACCTCACCGGTTCGGACGGCGATGTCGTTTGGGATGGCGAACTCAACCCGCTCATTTATTCCGCCTTCGGTGGATTTGCTCCGGGAGCGTTGCTGTCCTCAGCGCAGACTCGTAATCAGATCGAAGTCGCGACGGCGCTGGACGCACTCTCGGGGAATACGACGCCCGACGTTCAGTCCCTTATTGATGCAGTCAATTTGCTCCCCGCGAACCAACAGCGTCGCGCATTGGATT
>JAYTGQ010000090.1:0-2719 GCA_043733345.1 Schlesneria sp. | reverse complement strand
TAGGCGTCGTAGGCGTAGCGTTCGACGACTTGGCCGGATTGGTCGGTGAGGGCGGCGACGCTGTAGAGGTGGTTGGCGTGGTAGTGGTAGACGGTCGTGGTGCCGTTGTTCGCACCGGTGCCTGTTCCTGAAGCGGCTCCCGTGTGGTCGATGAGGGCGACCGGTTCGTCGATGTAGGAGCCGAAGGCGTATTTGCGGAGCGGTTGTCCGGCTCCTTGACCCGCCGCGTATTCGGCGACGATCTGGTGGCCGCTGTGGACGAAGACCAGCGTCGTCGCTGATCCGCCCGAACCGCCGCCGTCCGCTCCATTGCCAGCGGGATTAACGGTCTTGGAGACTCGACGCCCCAGCGCATCGAACGTGTAGGTGTGAGTCCCTTCAATCCCCGGCGCGTTGGCTCCGACCGTGACGCTGCTGAGCATCCGGTCGAGGTCGTACGAGAACGTCCTCCCGTCGCCCGGCTGAGTCAGGTTGCCGCGACTATCGCTGGCAACGGCCTGCGCATTGATCGCCGTCAGCGTGTGAGTCGGCCCATGCGTGCGAGTCTCGCTCGTCGGCGTCGAACCGATGGCCGTCCCCGCCCCGGTCTCGGTGAACGAGGTCCAGTCGCCGACCGCCGTCAGCGACCAGCTTTGCGACTTGTTCCCATCCGCCCGGTTCCAAGCGACCAGCCGGTCATTGGCGTCGTACCCGCCGCTCTGACCACTGCCGCCCGACTGCCCGCTTCCCACGGTGAAGCCGAAGTTCGACATCAGGTCCGAGATGACTTCAGCCGTCTTGTTCTTGTTGGCGTCCCAGTCGTAGGTGAAACTGGTGCCGACAACTCTTTGGTCAGGTCGAGCGATCGCCGCGAGCAACCCGTCGTCGCGGTACGAGCGAGTCGTGACGAGGTTCTGCCCCGCGCCGCCTCCACCCCCAGCGCCGCCCGCGCCGCCCGCGCCCGACAGCACCGCCGTCTGTGTGAGGAGCTGGCGGCCGGGACTGTCGAGCCGTCCCACACCGCCCACGGCCAGAATCAACACAAGTTGTCAAAGAACAGTTCACTCGCGTGAGACATTACGGCTTATATGGACCTGTCCCCTTTTCCGGCCCGCGGCCCTTTTCCGGCCCCGGAACCGCTTTGACATCACAAAGCGTTGAAACCAACTTTGCTAGCCAAGACGAAAGATCGTGCATTTTATTTTCAACCAGCGCCTCTAACGAAAGAACTGTCTCCATTTTGAAGCGAAAATGATTTGGTGCATTGTCCGACAGATTCTGAAGCCAGACTTCCCAACCCATCGCTTCTGATGATGCTGTCTTCCTATGTGGGGGATGTTCGTCTTGTTCTACCGTCAAATCTCGCAGATTCAGAGCTTGAGCTAGCTTTGCAGAAAGCTCTTCAATACTACCGTCAAACTGAATCTGAATTTCAGCCGTTGCACCATAGGCCGTAGTGTCGCAACCATTGTGAATTAGTTGATCCATTTCAATAACACCGTTTAAACAGAATGGAGAAGCCCTTTTTGTTCGGGCGAAGCCCTTCAAAACCGGGGGTTTCAGACAACAGTTTTCTAAACGCCGGGTCTGCGCGTAAATTATCTCCCATAAGGTCGTTAAGTTTGCTGCTCTTGATCCAGTAGTCAATGTCAAAGTCGTCTAAGTGGATGGGGTCGCCGAATGTAGGTTTAGAGGAGTTTCCTACTTTACCTGTGCTAAACGACCCCGTGTATCCCGCCTCCAAGTCCGGGTCAATCTGACGATATTTTGGAAGCAAATCCGAATCAGCCAATTCTTCGAGTTTCCGTCGTAAATCAGGAAGAGATTTTGGTGGTGTGGCTGGCGAATCGAGTTTTACCGGCGGGATCGGCTCTGTTGGCGTTGGAACTTTCGGTGGTGGCGCAGTCCGGGACGTGCATCCGCAGCGTCGCAGTAGCGAACCAGCTCCTTTTGCGATTGGGGGGCCGAGCGGCGTGAGAACACCACCCACCACTCCGCCAACAGCCCCGGAGATAACAACGCCCTCTGCGGTGACCGGCTCACCGTCAAGTGTACGGCCAGTTACCTCGCCTGCGACACCGCCAATCACACCACCGGCCACGCCTGCACCGGCCAGTAGTAAAAACGAAGGATCACCGGTGCCAGCACCAACTGCTCCACCAACAATTGCGCCTGTTGCAGCCCCACCAAGCGCACCACCGACAATACCGCCCCCGACGCTGCCAAGTGTCAAGTCTCCATTGTAGATACCGAGCCCCGTTGCGACGAAGCCTCCAACAGCAGCACCGCCAATGAATCCTGCGGTTGCACCAACTCCCGCAAGTGGCCACGACCAAACATGACCAGATGGGTCGGTCAAGTCGAGCGGATGTCCGCCGACATAAGCCGACTGGTTCAGTCCGCCTGCGAACCCAATCGGGTCTCGTTGGAGGAACTTGGCGAGGCGAGGGTCGTAGGTTCTGGCGCGGTAGTGGTAGGTTCCTGACTCCGCGTCCCATTCGCGGCCGGTGTAGGTGAAGCGGTTGTGGAGGAGGGACGACGTACGAACCGTGGTGGCGGCACCATCGAGGGTGACTTGTTGGCCGTAGGCGTCGTAGGCGTAGCGTTCGACGACTTGGCCGGATGGGTCGGTGAGGGCGGCGACGCTGTAGAGGTGGTTGGCGTGGTAGTGGTAGACGGTCGTGGTGCCGTTGTTCGCGCCGGTGCCTGTTCCGGAAGCGGCTCCCGTGTGGTCGATGAG
>JAYTGQ010000089.1:0-2722 GCA_043733345.1 Schlesneria sp. | reverse complement strand
TCGATTTGCAGATCGGTGCGGTCTGGATGTACTTGGCCGATGGAGGCAAGGCGGCGGTCCCGGTCGGTCTGGTGCGCGAGCCAATCGAACTGAAGCCGACCGATTCGCCGATCCTTTACCGCAACTTCATCGAGGGGGCCGGATCGCGCGCGATCGGCGTGGGCTATCCCGACAAGATGAACCTCGCGTGGGACGCCAACGACATGCGGCTGGGCCTCATCTGGCACGGAGCCTTCATCGACGCGAGCCGTCACTGGAGCGGACGCGGCGTCGGTTACGAAGCCCCGCTCGGTGATCACCTGATCGAACTCGCACCCCACGCGCCGCTGGCGAAGCTCGCGTCACCGAACGATCCGTGGCCAACAACACTGGCACGCGAGAGTGGCTTCCGGTTCCTCGGCTACAAGCTCGACGCCAAGCAACAGCCGACGTTTCGCTACTCGTTTGCTGGGATCACCGTCGAAGATCAACCACTGCCACTGAAGGTCGAAGGCCAACCCTTCACGTCGATCCGCAGAACGCTCACCGTGACCGGCCCCGCGACGGAGAAGCTCTACTACCGCGCGGCCGTCGCGAACAAGATCGAGCAGACCGCCGCCAGCGAATACAAACTCGACGGCTTCTGGACGATGAAGCTCACGACACCCCACGGCCCCGTCGGCGAGGCAACGCTGCGTCAGTCCGGCAACAAATGGGAGCTGCTCGTCCCCGTGAACCTGTCTGGCGGCAAGGCGGTCCTCACGCAAGACTATGTGTGGTGATGACGCGGTGGTTGAGGAGAATGGGCATGACCAGCACGATTGAAGTCTCCAAAGAGGTTTACAATTGGCTCGTCGAGGGATCGACTCGCCGGGGTTACACGATCGAGCAGTTTCTGGAATGGAAGCTGGAGGTAGACCGGAAGGAACGGGAACGAGAGGAACTGTTCAACCGGATCAACGAGCGACGCGAAAAGCACTTCGCGGAACACGGACTTTCCCCCGATAGCGTGCCAATGATTCGCGAGGACCGTGACCGATGAACATTGCAAGAATGGTCGCAAAGAAGAAGTCATCATGAACGCCACTCTGGAACTGCCCGTCGATCTGATCGAGTACATCAAGGCCGAGGCGGCTCGCCATCGACAGACCGTTGATGCGCTTTTGCGGGACGCACTGGCTCGCGAGGGGGAAGGGACGTTTGAGTCGGCTTTTGACAACGTCGAGGCCATCAAGCAGCACATGTCGCAAACATACGGTCGTCTGCCGGACAGTGTCGATTCGATTCAGGAGGATCGCGACCGAATGCTGGCCGAGCGTCGCGCCCTGTTTGAGCAAGTGACTACGAACCGGCAAGCGATGTATGAAGAGACCGGGCTTCAGCCCGATTGCGTGCCCATGATTCGTGAGGATCGTGACCGATGAGCAGCCGTCTGGTGATTGACAGCAGTGTGGTGGTGAAGTGGTACGTTGCCGAATACGACTCGGTTCAAGCCATCGTACTATTCGACTTGTGGACGAACGATGACATCGAACTGTTCGCTCCCGATCTGTTGCTGATTGAGGTCGGCAACATTCTGTGGAAGAAGCAGCGGATCGGTGCCATGACTTCCATTCAGGCGCAAAAAACCACTTCCACCGTCACCGCGCTGACGATCCCGTGGTCTGACAGCCATGAACTGTTGCCTCAAGCCATTTCCATCGCGATCAAACATGACCGTACCGTTTACGACTCGATCTATCTCGCCCTCGCAATTCAGCTCGGCTGCCCGTTTGTCACGGCCGATGACCGGCTCGCCAATGCCGTTGCGGCGCACATTCCCAGCGTCGTCAAGCTGTCTGATTGGAAGCCGTCGTCGCCGACAACAGTCCCGCCTGCAACACCCTCGTCTCCGTGAAGGATTGAGTTCATGCTCCGTTTCGTTTCGCTGATCGCTCTGAGTTCGATCGTGATGTCGGCGCGAGGCTTCGCGCAGGACAAGCCGCTCGTCGAGAACGACTTCTACCGGATGGTGTCCTTTGATGTGCCGAAGGAGATTATGCTCGAGGCGGGCGGGATCGAGATTCTGCCGAACGGGCAGGCGGCGGTGAGTACTCGGCGCGGCGAGATTTGGCTGATCGACAAGCCGTTCGCCGATCCCGAGGGTCACGTCAAACCGGCCGATGTGAAGTGGAGCCGCTTCGCGCACGGACTGCACGAGGTGCTCGGCATCGCCGAACGGGACGGCTGGTTGTACGTCACGCAGCGCGGCGAGGTGAGTCGGCTGAAGGACACCGACGGCGACGGCAAGGCCGATCAGTTCGAGACCGTCAACGACGACTGGCACATCGACGGCGATTATCACGAGTACGCCTTCGGCTCGCGGTTCGACAAAGACGGCAACATCTGGGTCGTCCTCTGTTTGACCGGTTCGTTCAGCAGCAACAGCAAGTACCGAGGCTGGTGTCTGCGGATCACGCCCGAGGGCAAGATGATCCCCACGTGCAGCGGCGTTCGCTCACCCGGCGGCATCGGCATGAACGCTCTCGGCGAAATGTTCTACACCGACAACCAAGGTCCGTGGAACGGGACGTGTGCTTTGAAACATCTCATCCCCGGCAAGTTCGTAGGGCATCCCGGCGGCTTCAAGTGGTACGACGAACCAGCCGTCAAAGCGGCGATGGGCCCGCGTCCGAAGGAACCCGAAAGCGGCAGTCGCTTCATGACCGAAGCCGAAAAAATTCCCGAGTACGTCCCGCCGACC
>JAYTGQ010000088.1:0-7583 GCA_043733345.1 Schlesneria sp. | reverse complement strand
TTCGGGAGCGGCTTCTTCTTCACGACGCGCCAGACCGACTTCCATTCGCTGTCGGCGAACACGGCGCTGCAAGGGAGCTTCGGGCAGGTTCGGTTCAGGTACGTCAAAAACAAAATCCGCCACGCGATGATCTGGTAGAACGCCAGACAGTTCTTCAGCCGGTGATTGGTTTCCAGTTGGGTGCCTTCCATACGGCAGCCGGTCTTCAGCGTGCGGAAGTAAATTTCCACGATCCAGCGGGCGACGTAGTGGTCGATGACGCACAGGATTTCCTCGAGCGTCTCGATCGGCAGCGTGGTGAGCAACAGCCACGACACATCCGTGCCATCGCCGGGGCCGCCGACTTCTTCGACCAGCACCACGTTGTGCGTCACCGACGGCAGAGGAGATCGCGCGTGCGGCGGCTTGACCTCGACCGTGATCGCGCGGATTTCCAAGTACGCTTGGCGCGCCGCACGCTTCGGCGTCTGACTGAGTTCGATGGTCCGAGTCGCGAGCAACCTCGATCCGCTCACTTCGGATTGTCGCCCAAATCAATCCCGTGCAGCTCCTCCGCAATTCCGTCGCACATCCGTTCGCTCCATGCTTGTTTGGCAGATCAATCCGGCTTCAAGCCCTGTCGCAAATCTCATGCAGCGGAAACGCCCGTCGTCGTTGGAATTGTCAGTGTTGTGTGTCAACCACAGACCAAAGTGGCCGGACCACGAGTGTCGAGAAGTGATTGCGGCCCTGATCCTTACCTCCGGCTGTTGGGCTTCAATGTTCCCGGCCGTTTCCAGAACGTGCCGTGTTGCTCGTGTGTTGCCTGTTCGATCTGGCCCTTCAGGCGGAGCGCTTCGAGATCAGCCTTGTTTTGCTTCAAAGCGGCGTCGATCTGCTGTCGCGCCTTCAGTAGGTTGCCTTGCGTGAAATAGTCCTGCGCTCGCTCGTAGTGACCGCGTGTCAGGTTGTGTCTGTTGACGTGGGACAGGTTGTCGCGGAAGTGCGCGGCGCGGTCTTCGGTCTCTGCTTGCAAGGCTGCTCCTTCGATCGCCGCTGCGGGTTCGGTGACGATGTGCGGCGTCAGGAGCACGATCAACTCAGTGCGTTTGGTGCGTTCGGCCTTGTTGCGGAAGGCGGCTCCGACGACTGGAATCGCGCTCAGCAGCGGCACGCGGTCGATGGACTCCAATGTCTCTTCCGAAATCAGCCCGCCAATTACTACGGTGCAGCCATCGCGCACCATGATGTTCGTCGTCACTTCGGTCGTCGAAAGGCTGGGCAACCCCGTGCCTTTGTTGATCGTGGCCGAACTGCGTTCGGGATGCACTTCCAAGCGCACGAGACCATCGGGCGAGATAAACGGTCGGAACAGCAGCTTCGTTCCCGCATCAAGGAACTGCACGTTTTCGATCGTCTGCGCACCGTTGAGGGCGAGCGTTTTGTAGCTGAGGCGATCACCGATGATCATCTCGGCCCTTTGTTTGTTGACGACTCGAATCGAGGGGGCCGACACGAGGCTGGTGTCGCCGATGCTTTCGAGCGACTTGATGAAACCGGCGACATCGGACACTAAGCCGTGTTTCAGTCCGCACGTATTCGCGACGCCATCGGTCGTCGGGAGAGTCGCGCCGACTCCTTGATGGCGGCCGTTGAGCAGCGCGAAGTTGACGCCGTACTCCATCGTGTCTGACAGGATGACGCTTAAAATCTTCGCTTCGATCAGAACCTGCAACGGCGGCACATCCATTTCGATGATGACCCGATCAATCGCCGCGATCACCTCGGGATAGTCTTGCACGAGCAGTGCGTCACGCTGGGCGAGTTCATCACCCGCAGTGTTGCCGACGGGAACCGGGCTGGTCACGGAGTGCTGGCCGATCTCCTTTGTCAGCAGCGGCGTCAGCAGTTTGCTGAGTTCACTCGCGCTGATGTACATCGGCTGGTAGAGCTTTGAGACGAGTTGGCGATTCCGCAGTGTGATCCGCGCGACTTCGGCCTCCGACCGAACGTAGATGAAGTCCGCTTCTCGCTGGTGGACGAAGCCGCGCGATTTGAGAATCGCCTCCAAGGCGCGCTCGACCGTCACGTCTTGCAGATTCAATGTGACGCGACCCTGCACATCGGCACTTGGCAGGATGTTCACTGCGGCCAGTTGAGCCAGCATGTCGAGAACCTGCGTGAGTTCCGCATCGTGAACTTGCAGCGAGAATTTCTCGTCGTCGATGCGGCCTTCGCCGTGAATCCCCTTTTCGCTCTGAATGACTTTGATCGTCCCTTCTCGACTCGCGCCGTCGCGACCCGTTCCCTCGCGATCGCGGGTGCCATTCGGCGCGACCGTGTTCGTTCGTGGGGTTGGCGATTCGATGTTGGGTGCCGGTGTCGGAATGAGGTCCGTGGGAGAGTCGAGCTGGCTGACGACCGTCTTCGGGCGCGCGTGTTCCAGTTTTTCGAGCAGCTTGGCCGCGCGATCCAATTCCGACAGCCTTCCATCAACCTGGGCTTGAGCCAGTAGGTCGAGCCGACGCTGCATTCCCTCCAGTTTCGATTCGACCAATTCTGAGGCGGTCTGACGTTGAGCATCAACGTCGCTCGCGGGTTGAAACTCCACATGCAACCGGCGTTGGACTTCCACAACGGGCTGCGCGGGAGCGGTCGTCGGCCTGAGTTCGTTCTGCGCGACGAGTACGTTCGGCTTCGCGACCGGCATCTCAATCGGAGTACTTCCGGTGACCGAGCCGGTCATGTCCCGCAGGTGGCTCACCGCGCGTGCGGAAATGTCGGGTGTGTCGTTCAGACTCGTGTCATTCGCGGTCGTAATAGACCTTGATGACGCGGCGATCACCGGCTTTGCCACCGTCTCCGCTGAGACCCCAATCACCTTCGCGATCTGACTCCAGCGCGTTCCCTTCGCCTGAAGTTGGCGCTGCCTCACATTCGCGAAGCAGAAGAGAAGTAACGGCAACGCAATCGCCAAGGCGAGCGAGTTGAAAGCGACGCGGAAGAGTGGGGAATGTCGATTCATGGGTCGTCCGTGACCGTGTGGTTGCCGTGATAAATCGTGCCTGGTGGCCGTCGTTGTAGTTGTCGGGTGCGTGGAGTCTTCGCTTCAGACCGACGAAGGAGGGCAATTGCAAATTGATAATTGATAATTTCTAACTGCAAATTGAATACAAAAGACTCGCTGCGGGCCTCTTTCAATTATCAATTGGCATTTACCAATTGGCATTTTGCAATCTCTTCCAAAACTTAACTCAACGAGTCCAGTTTCAAACTCGAAGGCATCCACGCACCCTACTCGCGGGCCTCGTCGTTTTGGCTCAAAGTGTTCCTCAACTGCGAGCGAGGCATTGTCAGCACGAACTCTTGATCGCCAATGGTCAACACGACGCACTGTGATTCGACTGCCGCGAGTCGATAACGCTGACCGTTGACTGTCACGTCTTGGCCTGCGCGGTACATCCGTCCGTTGATAATGGCCACGCGGCGAGTGCGACCGACCATCGTGCTTTGAAGTTCCAATCCCCGCGCTGCCGGACGTTCGATGGCGACCAGCTTGGCTTCCGTCTCATCCAACGGATCGGCTTCAGTCTGAATCGGCACCGGAATCGAATCGTCATCCCGCGTGAAAGGGTCGCGTGTTGAGAGTGACAGGTCGGCCGGACTGAACAGCGGATCGGTTTCCAATGACTCTGCCAAGCTCCTCCAAAACGAAGAGCGATCTCCGTCGAGTCGGATGGAATTCGGAGGTGCATTTGTCGAACTCGCCACGTTGTTGGAAGCGGTGTCTCCCGAAGGTTTTGTCTGAGTCGATTGCTGCGGCGAGGACGCTCGCAGCAGCATCGGCACCCAAAAGCAGCAACCGAACAAGAAGAGCACTCCGAGTGCGACAGCCTTCGTTCCCCGCGTGATCAGGCTGAGGCGCAGTCGTGTGATGAAATCTCGCATGGCAACGTGGTCCGTGTTTCGAGGCGACTCTCTTTGGATCAAGCAACCCCACCGGGCTTGTCCAGGTGGATTCAGGTCTTTGCACTACTTTTGTGTTCATGCGAATCAGTGACGCGAGTCGTGCAAAACCCGCGAGCCACCGGGGCCAGCCCGGTGGGGTCGATGGCTTGAGGACCAGCGGCTGGAAACGCCGAACTTCATTGAGGCGAACGAAATCGCCTCGACCGACTTTGCGGGTTGAGTCAGTTATCGGACGATGGCGAGGCCGGGCTGTTGGCATTCCCGGTAGGCCGGGCAGAATTTGAGTGCCGTGAATAAACACTAAAGCGGAGGTTTGTCTGAACCTGCCGGTCTGGGGATTCCGCATCGCGCATCAGACGCACCTCACCGAACGTGACCAATCGCGGCTGCGTTTCCAAGCCGGAGAGAAACTTGGCGAGGCTGCCAAACTCTCCTTGGCACGCCAATGAGAACGGGTGATCTGCATACGAAGCGAAGTCCTGCTGTGGCAACGGCTCTAACCGAGTGATGGAAACTTGAGACTGCCGCGCCAGCTCCGCCACCTCATGCAGCACCTCCGCAACGGCGGCGTGCGACAAAACCAAGTCGTGCTGTTTGCGAGTCCGTTGTCGCCGGTGATCAAGCTGCTTCTGTATTCGCTCAAGGTCGGCAATCTGCTGCGGTACGGTCGAGAGGAGACGTTGCAACTCTGTAATTTCGGCCTCGATCATCGTGGCCTTCAATTGGTGTGGTCGCACGATTCCAGCAATGAAGCCAAGTGTCACAACCACCGTTCCGAGAGTGGCAATCAGTCGATCATGGCGGATGAAGAAAGTCATGGCAGGATTCGGAAAGAGATTGTTGGAGGACATTCAAAACAACTTCCGGCATGTTTCCAGAAGCAAGGAGTCAGAAGTCAGGTGTCTCCTCTTCTCTCTTCCTGACTTCTGACTCCTTGTCATCGTCGGCTGGCTTGAGAGACCGTGGGTTGGGGAGCAACTCTCGGAACAGTTTGTTGGCGAGCGAGCCGACCCGGGATCGGCAGGACTCGCAGTCGAATCGCAAACGTCCGCTGTGCGCCGTCGCGCGAGTGTTCCTGGTCCGTGAAGAGCAGTTGCACCTGATCGAATACGTTGGTTCGTTGCAGCGCGTTCAAATAGCTCGACACTGCCTGATCTTCAGATGCTGCGCCACGAAGTGAGATCACGAGAGAACGCCGTTTTGCCATTCGGGCCAGGCGTTCCAAGTCGTGTTCGACGGAGTCCGCTCTGTCGTCGTTGTGAACCGTTGATGAATTGACGGTGGTTGTCGCCAAGACATTCGGGGGTGCAAGCTCTTCCTGCGCCGAGCGGATTTCGCGGAGAGTGACCTGCGGCGGCAATGCGCCGCTGAGAGTGGACAACCATTGCGATGGATACGCGTTGAGTTGCAGCACGTTGAGCAGCCGTTCCCGATTCTCGGCCGCAGCCATTTCGTGGAATCGGGCAGCGTGCGATTCGAGTTTCGACTGGAGTGCCTGAGTCTGCCGATGCAGCTCGTTCCGACGGGCGATGAGTTGACGAGTCGTGGAGTCCTGTGAAATCCAACCCACAGCCATCAGCGTCGCCAACGCGACCCGCAGCGCGCGCAGCCAGTTGTTGCTGGATCGCGTCTCGCGAAGGCAAACGTAGTCGGCAGGGAGAAAGTCAATGTCGTGCATGGCGCGGGTCAGGTCTTGGGATTATCAAACGAGGGAAGTCAGGGGCCTCAAGTCGGACACCCACCCGCAGCGTGAGTTTTGAAGTTGCGCGCTCGCGTTTTGTAGCTGAGTTCGCAAGAATTCAGGGGCTTCGCAGGTGCCGAAAAGGCTGAATTCTTGCGAATTCAGCTACTTCAAAACGCAACTACGCAACTTCAAAAAGCGTGAGCAAGGAGTCGAATGTTCAGCGTCCTTGCTCACGCTGCGGGTTGGTGTCGTCAGGGGATTCGTTTCAGAGCCAGCCCGAGCGCAGTGGACCAGCGCGCGGGATTGACGGGGAGGCGAGGCATTGCCGGCGTTCGACGCAGGCCGTCGAGCGGGTTGACGGTGTGGCTCTTCATTCCAACGCGGTCGCCCAGGTATTCGGCAAACCACGGCGCAGCTTCGTGACCGCATAGAACCAGACCTTCTAGCGGGCGTCCGCGAAAGGTGACTTTGTAGTAACGCAGACAGAGTTCAAACTCGGACACCAACGCGTCAAAACACGGGCGCAGGGCATCAATCACCGCGCGGTGAATGTCGTCTTCTCCGTTCAGTGAATCCTCGGCAAACACGTCGGCGCGCATGTTCGCTGCGGTTTCCAGATCGCCATCCAACGATTGCGCCACGGCGGCGTCGAATGCCCGTCCTCCAATGGGAATGGACTTCATGAACAGCACCCGTGATCCCTCGGTAAACATCACGGTGGAGGTCGTCTCACCGCAGAACAGGTACGCCGTGCGTGATGTTCCCGTAGCACGACTCGCGCGGTGTAGGCAGCGCAGCCACGCACATGGTTCGATGTCGATTCCGACGGGCCTCAGTCCGGCGTACTCGAGTAATCGCAACCGGCGGTGAATCGTCTCGCGCGGTGCGGCGATCAGAATGACTTCCTGCTTCGACACGTTGTCCTGCTTCACTTCGCCCGCCAACAGATGCCGGACTTCGGCGTCTGCAATCGGATACGGCAGGCGTTCGGCGGCCACTGCGGGGATCTGTTTGGCAAGCTCATCGGGTGAAAGCTGTGGCAGACGAACGGTCTCAATGAACAACTCGTCGGCAGTCAGGCAGCCGACAACCTTTCGCCCGGTGAGACGATGCTCGACCACGAGTCTCCGCAATGAGTCGCCCAGCGCTCGCTCGGCATCGCTCGGAGCCAGCCCCTCGAACGATGGCAACCGGCATTGCGCCGTGGTGCCTAATTCGAGACGATCCGCCGTTCCGCTCAGTTGCACGACAGTCGCCGTGCGCAGACCAAGATGCAGTCCGATCGGGATCAGTTGTGTTCGAGTGAACGTGAGCATGGTGGTTTGGAGAGGTCGTCTGAATGGGTTGCGCAGTGAAACAAGGCGGTGTCCGTTCGACCAAATCATTGAAGTCGGCCGCTGATCGAAGCCTGACGCGCCAGCGAAGCCTGACGCTTATCGAAGCCTGACGCGCAAGCGAAGGACACTCGACAACCGCTCCTTCGCTATCGCATCAGGCTTCGAGGAACAGGCCGCTTTCGGCCCGTCTCCCAAAGAAAAAAGAAAGCGCGGCAAGGTCCCCTCGAAGCTCCCAGCTCCTCCTTGCCGCGCTCGGACATCCGGCCCCGCAGTGCGGAACCGGTTGTGTTTCAGTGATCGCGTCGAACAGTTTGTTGGCCGGGTTGCCCCGACACCCATGAACATAGGTCAGGTTCGCGGGAGGTCAAATGGTTTCTCACAGGTTCCCAGAGATGAGCTGCGGAACGGCACGAGGGCCTTGTCATGACTCGGTTTTGGGGTTTGGTGGGCGGTGGCCGGGGTTGGAGCGTCTTCGCGAAACCCCGGGGCTTCCTTCGCAAAGCCTCAGTCCACCAGCCCTTGAACTTACCCACATCTTTGGTTCATTGCGACGAATCCTCTGATGGCGAGGAGGAGTTTGTCGAGGCCGCGCCAGAGGGTGATCCAGCCGGGGT
>JAYTGQ010000087.1:0-2732 GCA_043733345.1 Schlesneria sp. | reverse complement strand
TGAGCGAGGACGGATGTCGCTCGACTCTCGTCCTCGCTCACGCTTCGGGTTGGTGTTGTTCTTGGACAAGTTCTTAGGGATGACGACGCACTAGGGTCGCTCGGCGAGAAATGACTCAACCTCACGACGGGTCTGCGCGGGAGTGACTGCGGGATAGCCGAACCAGATCAGCCCGACCACGCGCTGCCTCGTGGCGTCGATCCCGAGCACCTCGAAGAACTCCGCGTGCCGCGTGACATCGCCCGTCGTCCACTTTGTGCCGATGCCCGCAGACCACAACGCCAGCGAGAGATTCTGAATCAGGCAGCAACACGCGGCGTAATCTTCCTCGCGCCGCAGCGGATCGTCGGCGAGATCGCACGTCACAACGAGCCAGCCGGGAACCTCAGCCCACTTCCGTCGCTTGGACTCTGCTTCGATCGGTCCCTTCGCTGCGGCGACAAGACGCGCGTTCAATTCGATCACCGCACGTTTGGTCTCCGGCCCGAGCCAGACAACGCGCCAAGGTTCGGTCTTCTTGTGATTCGGTGCCCACCGCGCGACATCGAGCGCATCAAGGATCACGTCACGCGGAGGCAACTCAGGCCGAAACGCCCCGATCGTCCGACGACCTCGAATGACATCGGCCACACGCGGATCGACGGTTTGGAAATTCAGTTGTTGTCCGGTTTCGCTCAATTCCAACTTCCTTGTACTACTCACGTTTTGTTTCTTCGCTGGGCGCGCAGGTTTCCGCACTGTCACCCTGTGATCCCCGCTGCCGGAGAAGCTTGTGACTATCCCACTTCATCCACGAACGGCCGTCAGAAGACCTCAACAAGAAAATGGTGGACAAGAAGATGAAAGCGAGGTCCAAATGCTTCCTCTCCGATCTTCTTGTCCGCCATCTTCTTGTTCCTTTCGGTTGCAGTGGTACCGCGCTGGGAGATTCACGAAAGAATCTCGCGCACCACTTCGCCATGCACATCGGTGAGGCGAAAATCTCGGCCTGCGTATTTGTAGGTCAGCTTGGTGTGATCCATTCCCAGCAGGTGGAGCATTGTGGCGTGGAGGTCGTGCAAGTGGACCTTGTTCTCGACGGCGAAGTAGCCGTAGTCGTCGGTCTTGCCGTAGCGAATGCCCGGCTTCACTCCGGCACCGGCCAGCCACATCGTGTAGCCCTGCGGGTTGTGATCGCGGCCATCGTCTCCCTGCGCGACGGGAGTCCGACCGAACTCGCCGCCCCACAGAATCAGCGTGTCTTCGAGCAGGCCGCGCGCCTTGAGATCCCTCAGTAACGCGGCGATCGGCTGATCGACTTCCATCGCGTTCTTCGCGTGGTCCGCCTTGAGGTTCCCGTGCTGATCCCACTTGTAGCTGTGCGTGCATTGAACGAAACGGACTCCCCGTTCGATAAACCGTCGGGCCATCAGGCACTGTCGCCCGAAATTCTTCGTTGCGGGATTGTCGAGGCCGTAAGCCTTTTGAGTCGCTTCGGTCTCATCCGCGATGTCTTGAAGTTGCGGTGCGGTCGTTTGGAGACGAAAGGCCAACTCGAATGATTCGATCCGGCTTTCGAGCGTGCTGTCGGGACCGGTCGCGGCCATCCGTTCGACGTTCATCTCGCGGAGCAGATCGAGTTCCAATCTCTGCAACGCGCGCGACTGCTTTTCGGCATTATCGATGAACGGGATTCTCGCTTGGTCCGATGGGATGCTCGCGTTGCCGAGCGGCGTTCCCGCATACGTCGCGGGCATGAAGGCCGAGCTGTACGCATTGACTCCCCCGTGAGTCAGCGTCGGACACATCGTGATGAAGCCGGGCAAGTCTTGGTTCTCAGTCCCCAAACCATACGTGATCCACGAACCCATGCTCGGGCGGACGAACGTGTCGCTCCCCGTGTGCAGTTCCAGCAGTGCCCCACCGTGGCGCGAGTTCGATCCGTGCATCCCATTGATGATGCAGAGGTCATCCGCGCACGAGCCGACATGCGGAAAGATGTCGCTCACCCACGCCCCGCTCTCACCGTACTGCTTAAACGCAAACGGAGACTTCAGTAAGTTGCCGGTCGGAGCAGAGAAGATCCTCGGTTTATCAAACGGCAGCGGCTTGCCGTGGTCTCGTTCCAGCAGCGGCTTGTAATCAAACGTGTCCACTTGCGACGGCCCGCCGTGCATGAACAAAAAGATCACCCGCTTCGCCTGCGCCGGGAAATGCGACGGTTTTAGAGCGAGCGGATTCGCGTGCGCATTTCGCGTGGCATCCCCCCGCGCCTCATCGGACATCAGCCCCGCCAGAGCCAATCCACCAAACCCGGCCGCGCACGACTTGAGCATCTCGCGACGAGAATGAACCGGCGTGAAGTCGTTGCAAAACATAAATGTCACTCCTCTCCGTTGTGGGGCAGGTGACAAACCTACTTGAGGCGGATTGGTGAGGGGCTGGCGGAGTGTTTGATTTGCGTGGCAACTGGTCCTGCGGCGGCACGTTGCAGCCGTTTTGCCGTGCGAGTGCCATGTGTATCAAACGTGTGTTGTATTGCCAATTCTGCACCCCCATTGCCCCCGCTTTTTGAGGTATGCCATCGTCGTGAGGGGCATCCGCTTTCGACTTCTCTCCTTTCGAGAACCCCCACGTCCTGCCTCCCGTGTCGTTGCCAGCGGCGCGGGAGTTTTTTGGCGGGCAGTCGAATCGTCAGTGAGCGTCGGCCATTGGCTGGAACATCGGTTCTGGCGTTGCAGCCGGTTGCAGGG
>JAYTGQ010000086.1:0-7600 GCA_043733345.1 Schlesneria sp. | reverse complement strand
GCAGTAGTTAGATTGTTGACGCTATTGAAGTCTGCATTATTAAAGGCATTCACAACCACGTTGCCCACGCGGTTAAACGATTGAAATGCCTCACTTTTGAAGTGGTCGGGGAATAACAGGCGGCTTGCAAGAATCACTCTCTGCAGGCAATCTCATTTGCCTCATGTCTCCTTCACATCGTTCGCGAGATCCCCATGAAACTGCTCACGTCGCCCGTCGGTGCGTTCCTGTTTGTTGGTTCGTTGTCGTTGTTTTTGGGATGCGGCGCGGGTGGGCCGTCGGGTGCAAGTCCCGTTGCTCCAGTGGCTCAGGCGAATGCCGCTCCCGGTGCGCCGGGGAAAGGTGAAGGTGAGGCTGCCGCGCCACCCGTCACACGCAAAATCATCTACACCAGTCAAATTGATGTCGTGGTTGAGAACCTCACTTCGGCGCAGGAGCGGCTGGCGAAACTGATTGAATCCGTCCGTGAACAAGGCGGCTACTTGTCACGACAGGAAATGATTGGCTCTGTCGGTTCGCATCGACGAGGTTCGTGGACCGTCCGAGTCCCACTCGCCCAGTTCGACGGGTTCGTGGCTGAAGTCGAGAAGTTGGGAGAGTTGGAACGGAACTCGCGCGATTCTCAAGACGTGACCGAAGCGTATGCCGATTTGGAAGCGCGACTGAAGAACAAGCAGGCGAGCGAGGCAAGGCTGCTCAGCCATCTCGAAAAATCGGCTGTGCTGAAAGACACGCTCGAACTCGAACGAGAACTGAGCCGCGTGCGTGGGGAGATCGAACAAGTCCAAGGACAGCTCAACGTGTTGAAGAACAAGAGCGACTTGGCCACGGTCACATTGACGTTGATCGAGCGTCAAGGCTACACCCCACCGCTGAAGCCGACGTTTGTGGCTCGGGTCTCGCGGACGTTCGATCACTCGTGGCAGTCGTTGGTCGCCTGCGGCCAAATGCTGGCGCTGTTCGGAGTCGCGTTCAGTCCGTGGCTGGTTGTGGCTGCGGTTGTCGCGATCCCGGCTTGGCTATTCACACGTCGGCGGAAAGCTCTTGAACCGTGACGGTGGCGCTGGTCAAAGCCATCGCCACGAGTTGATTCACTGACGATCAGGATGGCTGACATGGATGTCGCGACGAATCGGATCGATCCCAATGCAGGCCGTTCGTGGGATGTGCCGCTGCTGTTTGCGACGCGCTGTGTGCGGCTGTTCGCGTACGGATTTCTGTCCGTCGTACTCGTGCTGTACTTGAGTGCGGTCGGGATCGACAACGAGCGGATCGGCATTTTGCTGACGTTGACGCTGCTCGGCGACACGCTCGTTTCTCTGCCGATCACGACGTGGGCTGATCGGATCGGGCGGCGGCGCATGTTGGTAGCGGGAGCGCTGCTGATGGTCTTCGCGGCGGGATTGTTTGCGGTCACGCGCGACTTCACTTGGTTACTGGTCGCGGCGACGATCGGCGTCATCAGCCCCAGCGGCGGTGAGATCGGGCCGTTCCTGTCGATCGAACAAGCCGCGCTGTCGGGACTGTTGCCGGGCGAACGTCGCACGATGATTTTTGCTTGGTACAACCTGATCGGGTCGTTCGCGACAGCGGTCGGGGCACTTGTCGGGGGCTTCGTCTGTCAGTGGGTTGAGTCACGCGGTGCGACGGGAGCGGACATCTATCGCCCGGCCATCGTGGGCTACGGTGGGGTGGGGTTGCTGCTGGCGGTGATGTTCCTGTGGCTCTCGTCGCGAATTGAAGTGACGGCGGCAGAGAACTCGACTGCCGCGCGTGGCCCACTGGGGTTGGGCCAGTCACGCGGGATCGTGGCGAAGTTGTCGGTTCTGTTTGCGATGGATGCGTTCGGCGGTGGCTTCATCGTGCAGAGCATCTTGGCTTACTGGTTCAAGGTTCGCTTCGACGTGGACCTCGCCATGTTGGGCGGCATCTTTTTTGGAGCGAATGTGCTGGCGGGCATCTCCGCGTTGCTCGCCGCTCGCTTGGCCAGCCGCATCGGTTTGATCAACACGATGGTCTTCACGCATCTGCCGTCGAATGTGTTATTGATGCTGGTGCCATTGATGCCGAACTTCTGGCTCGCGCTGACGCTGCTACTGATCCGATACAGCATCTCGCAAATGGACGTGCCGACACGACAGAGCTATGTGATGGCGGTCGTCGCGCCGGAAGAACGCTCTGCGGCGGCGGGCGTGACGGCGATGGCGAGGTCTCTCGGCGCAGCCCTCTCACCGTGGATGGCGACGCGATTTTTGGACTCCAACAACGTGCTGCTCGCCGGAATGCCGTTCTTCTTGGCGGGCGGAATCAAGGTCTTGTACGACCTGCTGCTGTACCGCGAGTTCGTCACGCTGAAGACGCCCGAAGAATCGTCGCACCGGGAGGTGTGACGGCACTGCCGGGCGTGCGTTCATGTTCCCAACTCAAGTTTGAGCGCTTCCAATTCGGCATCAATTTGAAGATGGCGGTCGTCGGCTGTAGCGGCTGCGGGGGGCACAGTGGGGCTAGCGGACAAAAACGCTCTCGCGTCTTCGGGCATGACGCCGAGGCTGGCCTGCTTGCGAAGGGCTTCTGCGAGACGGGCCTCCAACGCGCGTTGCATTGTGGCGAGATGCTCCTTCGTCGCGACCGCCGCTTGGTGCTGTTGTTCGAGTCCCGCGATCAAGTCTTCGACTTCGCGCTTTCGCAGTAGGCAGTCGCGCGCGGCGGACTCGGACTTGGAGACAAGATGGCCGCGTGCTTTCGCCGTCCACGAGGTCGCAGCCACACGATGCTCTTCAATTTCGCGGAGCAGTCGCGACTCCGAATTGGCCGCCGTGTTGACGCTGCGCTGGGCACCGGCCAGCCCTTCCTGCATCTCACGCACGATGTCGGCGATCGCGGCACGCGGGTCGTCGGTCTCTCGCAGCAATAGCGACAGGTTGCAGGTCACGATGTCGGTCAGTCGGCTGAAGTAACTCATGGCGAGTCTCCTGTGGGAGATTGAACGGTGGTCATAGCGGGCGTCGGGAAATACCAACCCGAAGCGTAAGCGAGGACGTGCGTTGCATCCTCGCTTACGCTTCGGGTTAGTGTCAGCTTCTCCCGCGAGCTGTTAACTGGCAATGTTTGGGCCGAGGATCCCTTTCGCTGCGAGCTTCTCACGCAGTTTTTCGCGAGCCAGTCGCAGACGGCTTTTGGTGGTCGGCAGGTTCGACTCCATGGCCTCGGCGATCTCGGGCAAACTCAATCCGGCGAACGAATATAGGATGAAGGTCAACCGTTGATCTTCGGGAATTTGCGGCAACAGGCTATCGACGAGCTGAGTCAACTCCTTTTCATCGGCCTGCTCGCCGGGCTGCAAGAAGTCGCCCGGCAACCGCGCGACGATGTCTTCGCCTTCCTCACCATCAAGGCCCGGCGTGCGGCGAACCGATCGCACCAGCGCATCGTGCGATCGTTTGCGAGTCGTATCGATCAGCAGATTGCGGGCGATCCGGTACATCCACGCTTTGAACAACCCGCGCGGCAGATAGTCCCACGCGGTGTTGTGGATGCGAAGCAATGTCTCCTGAGACAGGTCTTCGCCCAACTGCCAGTCGCGGAGATGCCGGTAGAAAAACCCGATCAGCGGCGACTGATGACGCTGGACCAGTTCCGCGAAAGCGTGCGTGTCGCCGCCCTGCAACCTCAGCATCAACTCGTCGTCTTCGTCGTGCATGGATCGACTTTGATCTGGCGCGGGAAAGTGGGCAGGGAATCGAAAACGGCGAGGCTTTGTGATCGAGAAAACGCTTCCGTGGCGAAGTCGGCGATCACTGTAATCGTCAGTCCCGCGCTTGCCTACGCACAGCGTTGGCGAGGGGGGATGAAGTCGCTATACCTCGCGCGGCGAAAAGCTTGGGTTCGTGGTGGAACGGCTCTCGATCGTCGTTTTCCAAGGGGTTTGAAGGTTTGAGGAATGTCCTCACGCAGAGCCAATCCAAGCTGGCCCTGACCCCCGGCCCCTTCTCCCTGTAAAGCCGGGGCGAGGGGACAGATTTTGAACAGGAAGCATTGATGACGGCGATCTCACTCGAATATGGCATGGACGGTTGTTGGGAGGGCGAAATTGAGGCCGATCGTCTGCTGGTTCATCATGCCGGGCCGATGCCATTGACCGACCCGCCCGCCGCGATTCGCGCGAGCCTCACATCGCCCATCGACTTTCCCCCCGTAAAGCAAGCCGTTGTGCCGGGCGATCGGGTTGTGCTGGCTCTGGATCGCGGCATCCCTTCCTCCGCTGAGATCATCGCGGAGTTGTGCGCGACGCTGATCGCGGGAGATATCTTGCCGGAGAATGTGCTCATTCTTCAGCCCGCATCGTTGACGGGCGTGCGTCCCGCCGATCCGCGACGACTCCTCCCCGCAGCGATCCGCAACGAGGTCGTTTGGAAAGTTCACGACCCCACGGTGAAAGACGGCGTCAGCTATCTCGCGTCGAGCGCGGCAGGCGAGCGAATTTATCTCGCTCGTGAAGTTGTGGAGGCCGATTTTCTGATCCCGATCTCGCGATTGGGCTACGACTCCGTACAGGGCCGACGCCATGTGATGGGGATGTTTTACCCCGGCCTCTCCAACACGGAAGCCTTTACGAAGTCACTCGGACAAGGGCACAGTGAATTGGGGCCGGATGATGATCGTCCGCTGAGACAGCTCATCACGGAGCTGCCTTGGTTGCTCGGCATTCAGTTCGCAATGCAAGTGCTACCGTCAGGACGGCGTGGAGGAGCGGCGCAAATTTTGGCGGGGCAACCCGAGGCCATCACGGCGCACGGAATCACCGTCCTCGACGATCACTGGAGACTGCGTGGTGACGAGCGAGGTGAAACCGTCCTACTCTCAATTCCGTCCACGCCGGGGGAACCGATGGGTTGGGAGGAGCTCGGTGCGGCACTGGATGCGGCACGCAACCTTGTCGAAAGTGATGGCCGCATCGTGGTGCTCAGTGACTTGGCATTGCCGACCGGCCCGGGCGCACCGTCCACGCCAGGGATCGACATCCTGCGTTCTTATCGCTCCCCGCGCGAAGCTCTCAGGCCGCTCCGCAAGGCCGCGCCTCCCGATCTGTTGGCCGCGTCACAGATCGCACGCGCCACCGACTGGGCATCTGTATTTCTGCTCAGCCGCCTCGATGCCGAGTTCGTCGAAGACCTGTCCATGACACCGCTGGAGAACGACCGCGAAGTGACCCGGCTGATCTCGCAGTGCGAAAACTGCATTGTCTTCGACGGTGGCCAGCACATTCACGGTGAACTCGCAGGCGACTAGTGGTCGGACAACTTGAGATTGCGGGTTGTTCAACAACTAGCCCGACGCGCAAGCGAGGGCAAACCGTTGTCGAAAGTGAAGCCCTCGCTTGCGCGTCGGGCTAGTGATGAACCCCGCAAGACAAAGTTGTCACACCACTAGTCGAGGTCGCATTGCTCCAAAACGGCGATGTTTGGGAGATGGCGAAAGTCGTCGTCATGGTCCAAGCCGTATCCGACCACGAAGGCGTTTGGGATTTGGAAGCCGAAGTAATCGGGAGTCGTCTCGACTTCGCTACGTCCCAGTTTCCAGAGCAGCACCGCCGTGCGGATGCTCGCCGGGCGGTAGGCTCGCAGTTCGCCGAGCAGCCTGACCAGCGTTCGGCCCGTGTCGAAGATGTCATCGACCAGCAGCACGTCGCGTCCTTCAATGTCTGGTATCAGGCTGAGGCCGACAGCGAGCGATCCAGACTCGGTCGTCTTTCCGGCGTAGCTGGAAGCGTGAACGAACCCGATCCGGTGCGGCACCTCGATCGAACGCATCAAGTCGGCAACCATGATGACGCTGCCGTTGAGGACTCCCAAAATCGTGAGTGGCTTCCAGCGATAAGCTTCGCCGATGGTTCGTCCCAGTTCGGCGACTCGCAGGGCTTCGATCGCGCGTGTGCCGCTGTAGAAGTTGAGTGATCGCACCGCCAGATCTTGGCGGCTGCTTTGCAACAAGGTCTCGGCGGTCTCTGTGACGAAGCCTTGTTCTGCGATCAGGCGCGACTCGAAGCCGATGAGCGTTTCTGTCACCGTAGGGAGAAAGGCGTCGCGATGTTCGTCCAGGAGGTAGAACAGCCGCTTGAAGACTTGGAACGCGTAATGAGTCGATTCCAATCCACGTTGCTCGGCGTTTTGAAACCTGGCCGGTTCATCCTCGGTGAGGTAGCGATGCCGGGCGAATTCCGGCGGGATTTCGTCGCCGCCGAGATACCACGGTACGAACGGGGCCGTAAGCGGTGAGGCGGGCGCGCCCCACAACAGGCCGAGTTCCGTGCGGACATTGGGCCGCAGTTGCGCGACCTGTCCGTAGCCGGCCGTGTCGCGAGTCACTTCCGCAGCGCGGACCGGCGGGGTGGTCCTGCTTGAGGCGATTCACGAAGAGGGACGTGCCGCTGCTTGTCAGCTTTGGGGCACGCAGCGCGGTTGGCGAGTGGGCTGGCCAACTCGCACTACTTCTCCGAGGACTCCGAAACAGTGGCACGTCCAACGTTGCTGAGGCCACTCAAGCAGGACGACCCCGCCTCTCGAAAAAATACTGATGGTTAAGAAAACCGCCAGTGGCACCCAGCATCTGCGCCAGCCCACCGTTGGCTGAATCGACTATTTCTGCGGCTGTAGGACGAAGAACCCCGTAGTAAATATCGGCTGCGGATCCATCAAGGCGATGTCCGCACTCGTCTGCACGATGGAGCCCCGCACGACAAGCGGGTTGTCCTTGCCCACTTCCTGTCCGAGCTTGGCTGGGACCAGCCATCCTTGCAACTCGTTCGTGAAATTCTTCGTCTCCGACAGCTTCATTACTGCGGAGATGAAAACCTTGGCAGGATTTCCATCCGCGAATTGAATCTTGAGAGCGAGCTTGAGCGGCGGTTGCGGCGATGGCCTCGCGAACTCCAATGTGCCGGTGGCCCCGCCCTCGTCGATGGTCACCACCCCAGGAGGCGAAAAGCGAACGAACGTCGGATTTTTCGGTTCGGCGGCAAGTGATCCGGGATCGGGACGATAGCTTTGGTACGTCCACTTCCCAGCGAGCGTCGCCGCCGTCTTGCCGCTGTTTTCCTGTGCGCCCAGCGTGGCACCGCTTGCGAGCACGCCAGCCAGTCCGGCCGCTGCAGTTCCCCTGATCACATCGCGACGAGTTACTTTGTCCATATATGCATTCCTCAGCCCGAGTGAGAGTAGCGTGGCAAGGTTTCGAGCTACAACCTGCCGCTTTTATCCGCCCAACAACCAAGATAAACCGGCGGCGGCCAGACACTATTGATTTCAAAACACGCCCGATCCGCCGCTCGGGTTGACCACCTTCTTATGCCTTTTCAGCAATCGGCACTATCGGCGGGTGGCCATGGCTGGAGCCGTTTTGGGCGAAGCCACGGAGACAGTGATCAACTCAATAAACCGGGGCATCGCGAAGACGCTCCTGCCCCGGCCACCCCACCCCACCCGGCCACCCCACCCGGCCACCCCACCCGGCCACCCCACCCGGCCACCCCACCCGGCCACCCCACCCGGCCACCCCACCCGGCCACCCCACGAGGCCACCCCACGAGGCCACCCCACGAGGC
>JAYTGQ010000085.1:0-2735 GCA_043733345.1 Schlesneria sp. | reverse complement strand
CCGGTTTGACGCAGTGATTCTGTGAGCGGCAAGGCGCTAGCCGCTGGTAGTTCCAACTCACCGGCGGCTAGCGCCCAGCCGCTCACGGGAAGTTATTGCGTGCCAGTTCCTTAGGGGCTGTGCAGGATTGAATTCCGAGATTTCTACGTTGGACCACACGATCACTCTCACAGACTCTCGAAAGTAAAAAATGCACAAGACTTCAGAAACGCAGAGAGCGCGGAGATCGCAGAGAAATCGAGGAACACCGTCCCGATGAACTTCAAATCTCCGCGTCCTCTGCGCTCTCTGCGTTTCTAACTTCTGTGATTGCTCCCAAAAACTCTCAGAACTTAAAAATGCACAGCCCCTTAGCTTTGTTAGCCGGACTTTCTTTCCCGTGGCGCTTTGTGGAAAGAAGTCCGGCTTTAAGAAAAGCCGGACTTCGAGATCGTGGATGTTGATGCGGTCGTGAGTCGTCATCTTGCTTGCGTCACGAATCACTCGAATCTGTCTCCGGCGCGAGAATCTTGGTGGACCTTGACGCCAGAATCAGAAATCTCGGGAACGTGCAAGAGGACTCGCCAAACATTCTTCAGATTTGCGATGGTCTGGGCCGATTCTACTTGGGAGGCGGTTCACAGCGGTGCGAACGGGCACACATCGGATGGCGATTGATCCGGTGTGAGCGCGTAGCACCGCCTAGAACGGTCTCGGGGGGGCAGGACAACTTAGATTGGTCTCAACGCACAGCACGATGCTTCGCGTTGAGCCACTCGTTCGGCCACCCACGGATTCTCGATACAGGGATCGAATCGAGGAGCCGCCGAGAACTTGTTACGTGACGACCGTGCCAGAGGAACGAGCAGGCGAGTCATCGCCCGCAAGAACATCTGGTGCGAGGCAACACCTGCCGGTGGAGCCTCAGCCTGACAATCTAAAAGGCACGGATTGCCGCGTGGACAAGTTTGAGGGTTAAGATCCGGAGGGTCGCGACGCCCTTCAGAGTGTGAACAATCTAGGTGATTGGAGAGCCCGCGATGAGAACGATCTTCACTACTGGTCAGGTAGCAAAGATCTGCAAGGTTGCGCCCCGCACTGTCAGCAAATGGTTCGATTCCGGACGATTGCGCGGTTACCGCATCCCCGGATCACAGGACCGACGCATCCCCCGAGAGCACTTAATCCGGTTCCTGAAGGAACACGGAATGCCTTTGGGGGAACTCGAAGATGAGGCCATGGGTAAGCTGTTGCTGGTTGGCGTTGATGTCAACGTGCGCAGCCAACTTATGGACCTCATGCCGACCGGAGACTACAAAACGGAGTCTGCGGCCAGTGGCTTCGAGGCGGGGATACAGGCCGAGTCCCTGCATCCCGATTGCATCGTGATCGACTTCGGAATGGGTCGGCACGAGGCTTCGATGATTGCGACAAACTTGCGGAAAAATACCGACTATGCAGACGCCGTGTTGGTCGCGCTGTTGAGCGACGACGATACGGCCAGCGGCTTCGACCGCACTCCGTTCAACGAAACGTTCCGGAAACCATTCGACGCAGCTCTGCTCGCCGAACGCATCCGCACGCTGGTTGGCCGGAAAAAGCAGCTTGCTTGAAGACTGAGCGGACTCGTCGAGCGAACCGGCTCCATGACGGAGGCGACGCTCAACCACGAACGCTCAGTCCAGACGGCCGATCCGCCGCGCAACCATGAGGGAACCGCGTCGGTGCTAGCCGTCTCCACATTCCGAACGAGGCGTCGATTTTCGACGCCTCGTTTCATTCTTTGGTGCTGCGGCAGAAGCGACGGAAGAAAGTGGCCTGGCAGAAGACAATTCTCACGCGACCGAACCTTCGACACTGGCGAGACGCATGCCGTCAGGTTGCGGCTCCTAACAGCCTGTTGAAAAAGGGAGGGCGAGGCTCCCGCCGAGCCATGTACGTGAGGAAAGTCGCTTGTTTCTCGCGGCTCCCGACAGCCGTTTTTCAACAGGCTGCTAACCCGCATCTCTCACCCTGCTGGCGAACACGGGGGCCTCAGCGGGCGTAAGTCCGGTGCGGAAATGGAATTTCACACCCGAACGGAGGCGGTCCCGTGCAGACAGAGTGTCAGGTCGAGTCGCGGGAGTTGCAAGTCGAGTCATTCGCGTTTCAAGGGTTGCGGCGGCGGGAAGTGGTCGCGCGATTTGACGGCGGGGCGATCACGTCGGATGCCGGGGGGGTGCTGTTGCGGGAGGTCGAGGCCCGGTCGGGGATCATCGCCCGGTTTGCGCGGGGCTTCGTCGATCATCGTGATCCGGAGTTGATCGAGCACACGGTCGAAGAAGGGGCTGCGGCGAAGAACTGATTCGGCAGCGCGTGTCCGGGTTGTGTCTGGGATTTGAAGATCTCAACGATCACGACGATCTGCGTCACGATCCGTTGCTGGCCGTGCTGGTGGGGAAGGCGGATCTCAGCGGCCGGGATCGGGGGAAATCGCTGGCGGGCAAGAGCACGTTGAATCGGCTGGAGCTGACTCCGGTCGGAGCCGATGCCGACCGTCGTTATCAGAAGATCGTGGCGCGACACGGCGAGCTGGAACAATCGTTCGTCGAGATCTTTATCGAACAACACGCAACACCACCGCGTGAGATCGTGCTCGACCTGGATGCCACCGATGATCCGGTCCACGGGCATCAACTCGGCCGCTTCTTCCAAGGGTATTATCGCGAATACTGCTTCCTGCCCCTGTCTATATTCTGCGGCCACTCTCCGCTCTG
>JAYTGQ010000084.1:0-7614 GCA_043733345.1 Schlesneria sp. | reverse complement strand
GCTCCTGCCGAGCCGTGTGCGTGAGGGAAGTCGCTTGTTTCTCGCGGCTCGGCGGGAGCCTCGCCCTCCCGATCACCGTTTTTCAACAGGCTGCTAGGCGAGCGGCAAGAGTTGTCTGCACTACATCAACCCGAAGTGTGAACGAGGGCGTCGATAGACTTCGCCCTCGTTCACACTTCGGGTTGGTGTCTTCGGGCAAATCATCTCTTGCCGCTCGCCTTACAGCCCGGCACATTCAGATCATGACAAGGAACCACCACGTTGATTACGCGCATTACCGGCAAACTGGCTCGACTGACCGAAGACGCCGCTCGCATTGAGGTCGGTGCGTTGGAGTACGAGGTCTTCATCCCTGAGTTCGTGCGGCGACAGCTTCAATCGCTGCTGGGGAATGAAGTCTCGCTCAAGACGATCGAGTACGTCGAAGGAAATACACAAGGAGGCCGCCTCGTCCCGAGAATGATCGGGTTCCTCGCCGATGTCGAACTGGAGTTCTTCGAGATGGTCTGTTCGGTCGATGGGATGGGCGTCAAAAAAACGCTGCGGGCAATGGTCCGGCCCGTGCGTGAAGTGGCCGAGGCGATTGAGGAACAGAACCTCAAGGAACTGAGCCTGCTTCCCGGCATTGGTCCCGCGATGAGTGAGCGGATCGTCGCCAAGCTGCGCCGCAAGATGGCCAAGTTCGCGTTGATGGTGGCGAAAGAGTTTCCCGCCGAGATCAAGTCGGCCGAGCGAGGCGTCCTGCACGAAGCCTTCGAGGCGCTGCTCAGCCTCGGTTACAACGCGGTGGAAGCGCGAGAAAAAATCGACGCCGTCTCGGCTGGCAAGACGAAACTCAAGTCGGTCGAAGACGTGATCTTGGCGATCTATCAGTTGGGGCGCGAGTGACTCCTTCACCAGCCCGACGCGCAAGCGAGGGCTTTGCGTTGTCGTGTGCGAAGCCCTCGCTTGCGCGTCGGGCTGGTGAGAAGAGTTGGCTGTCTCTTCTACGAACAGCGGTCAGCCGAGTGAGCGGCCGAGATCGAAGATGGCTGTCGTTTCGAGGCGTTGATCGTTGGACTCGAACAGGCGGCGGATGCAGGCGTGATGAATCTTCATTTTCGTGCCGCCGACGCCGACCGCGCCGTAGCACAACAGACCGTTTCGGTCCTTGGCTTTGTCCATGACTTCGACACCCGCGATGCCTGCGGGGGAGACCGCGTTCAGGTCAATTGCCAACTTCAACGTGGAGATTGCGGACAACTGCTCGGCCGAGATAAGTTGAACTCCCGCCGCACCCGCCGCTACGACGAGTTGTGCGCCAATTGTCGCCGCCGCCATCCCTTCCGCCGAGGCTGATTCGCACGCGGTGAGCTTCGCGGCGTCAGCAACTTTCACGAGCATGTCGCACGTTGCGCGCGACTTCTCGATCGAACGTGAAGCAAGTCGAACCGTAGCTCCCTGACCCAGCAGAAGCTGCGCGACGCGGCAGCCAACCGGCCCAGTTCCCGCGAGTACGACCGCAGTCGTCTGCGTGAGATCGAGATGCTTTGCGGCGGCCAGCACGGTCGCGGCAGCCGTCGTGTTCGAGCCGTTCGAGTCCATCATGACTGACACCGAGAATGGCCCGAACAGTGTCTTCAACACCCTCTTGTAAAGGGCCTCACCCGCCGCAACGTTGCTGCCACCGACAAAGATCGCCGCGTGCATCAAGTCGGACGGCTTGCGGGTGAAGATCGCTCCGTGAACGAGTGACTCGACATTTTCAGGCGTGACGCCGCCGTAACTGAAGAGTTCGTCGGCCCCCGCATCAATGGCCACGACGCGGTCGAAGGTGCTCGGCAGGGAATCGGTGTCGAGTTGGATGAGGATGTTTTTCATGGGAGAAATCAGGAGGCAGGAAACTGGGGGCAGAATGAGAGCAAGCCCACGGGAGAACGATCCCGTGGGCTTGTTGATCTGGCTCGAAGCGAACGGCTCACGCTGTCGCTTCGCAACATCAAACACCCGAGAACGGGTGCTTGGCGGTGTCTTTCTTGGCGATCATTTCGTCGGCGCTGGGCGAACTCTTCATCGCGCTGGCGATGGCCATCATCGTGGCTTTGTAGTTGTAGTCCACGATCTTCTTGTCGTCGGCCGCTTCCCAGTGGATGAACACGCCGCAGACGATGACCAGTTTTTCGCACTGATCCTTGGGGATCACGCCGGCGGCGACGGAATCGGCCACCGCCTTGGCGACGGCGTACTGAGCCGGGCCGAACATCTGGACGGCCTGCTTGGCACCCTTGATCGTGACCTTCGTGATCAACACGGTGGCGGGCTTCACCATCAGGTTCGGCTCCAGAATGGCGAGCAGGTTGCTGTGACCCTGCTTCTGATCGGCGAGTGCCTGGCAGAACGTAGCGCCGACAGGACCGGACTTGTCTCCAATCAGGAGGTCGATGTGAGCGATCTCATTGCCATCACCGGCGAGGGCTTCTCCAACGTAGAACGACATGCAGTGATCCTTTTCAAGTAATCCTAATTTTCAACGGCCCTCGTCCTCACCTTGAGGAACTGAGTCCGGTCGCGGGACCGGTTCGCACGATGACCGTTCGCCACCGCCGCCGCTCAACGGGCGAAGTGATAACAATCGGACCCCGATATTTCCAGCGGCGTCGAAATGGTCCGTGGGTCATCGCCTTTTTCATTGTGTAGGGTGGGACCAGCGGCGCTTCGTCGCGTCGGCCCACCATGTTTTCTCGACGTTTCCCAATGGTGGGCCGGCGCTCGAAGCGAGCTGGTCCCACCCTACAATTGACGCAGACCCAACAAGGCGATGGCCACGAAACGATCCGTGGAGGCCGAATGGTGGCCGTGGAAGCGGCTACCCGGCGGCGATGGAATCGGGCAGCCGCGCGACTTTGCCCGCGCGATCGACGCAGGCCAGAGTACTCGTGGCGGACGCCAGGAGTTGCTCGCCGCGAAGCAGCCTGTAGCTGTGTTCGATCTTCACCGCCGAGACGTTGTCCACGCGAGTCACCAGGGTCAACACGTCGTCGTACCGCGCGGGAGCGTGATAGCTGCATTGCAGCCGCACGACGACGAGGAACAGTCCCGCCGCTTCAATGTCGCGGTAACAGCCGCCCTGTTCGCGCAGCAATTCGGTGCGGCCCTGCTCAAAATAATTGAAGAACTGCGAATGGTGCAGGCAGCCCATCGCGTCGGTCTCGCAGTATCGAACGCGAATCGTCAGTGAGTGTTCAGTCAGCATGAATGGCCTGTCGTCAGTAGTTCGACTGTGACGGATTACTCGATTGAGATCAGTGACAAGTGCAAAGTGACAAGTGATCAGTGCCAAATGCAAAAGTGAAGGCACTCGCATCCGTCACAACGCTTGGCGCTGCCACTCTCTGGTGGCGATTCGTAGCTGTCAGAGTCGTGGCCGCTCTGGCACTTGGCACTGATCACTTCTCACTTGGCACTGAACCCTCCCACTCCATCCGTCACAGTAGAAGTAGGATTGAGACTTATTTGTCACGCGTGGGATTCGAGCAACTGGCGCGACGAAATGCCAGCAGACAATCAGATTCCCAAGGCCGAGATCGCTCGGCATTCTCGCCGCGCTCTCGCGGCCAACTTTCACGCGAGCCGATTCGATTTCGACAAGGTCCGCGCTATGACTCAACTCTCGTTGACGCTGAGTGTCTCCCTCCTCCTCCTGACGGTGGTTCGAGCGGAAACTCCTCGATTCTCACTGTTTGAAATGTTCCAAGCGAGAGTGACGCACACACCCGCGAGCGAAGCCCTCGCCTTCCATCAGGCCGACAAGAACGCTGCGGCGGGAGTCAGTGAAGCGACCACGCTGGACCTCAAAACGATGCAAGGGAAGTGGCTGTGCGAAGCGTCCGAAGAGTCCGGCAAAGTGATCGACAAAAAAGTGGTGAAAGGGCAGGACCAGCGGCTCAGCATCCGAGGCAGCAATTTCATGATGACGCGCCTCTACGCGGAAAAGATCGGTGCGTACTCGGGCAAGTTTGAGATCGACGCGATGACCGGCCATTTCGATTTCATCGGCAAGGAGCCGACGGGCAAGCCCGTAAAATGGGTCGGCATCTATGAACTGGAGCGAGACAGTTTGAAACTCTGTTTCCGTTATCAGGTGGAAGGAAAGATCACGCGGCCAATGACGTTCAAATCGGACGATGGGCAACCGAACACCTGCGTGTTCCACACCTACAAACGGGACCGAGTCACAGTGAAGTAGTCGTCTGGACCACTAGCCCGACGCGCAAGCGAGGGCTGGACATTTGATGACCGTGCAGCCCTCGCTTGCGCGTCGGGCTAGTTTTGAAAGGCGTTCCAGTGGTCCGGACGGGACCGGCTGGAGATCAAACCCTGCAGCGTGAGCGACGGATCAGAAGTCGCCGCATCACTTCATTCCGTCGTGCAATTCTTTCGTCATCTCGATCAGGTTGTCGAGCAGCTTCTCGCTGGCGGTCACCTCCAGCCGATTGGTGCCGAGCCAGGTTTCATAACCGCCGAGTTGGTGTTGCCGTGGAGTCGGAAGGTAGCCGACGTAGCCGTGAGCCAATTCGACCATGAACGACTTGGCGAACGGTGAGCGGCGTTTGAAGTCGAGGCCGATTTCGCAGAAGACTTCGCACGGCATCGTACCGAGGCAAACATCGCCGATCCGGATGACGTGCAGCGGAATCGTGGTGGTCGCGGGGTACGAGGCCAGTCGGGTAACTCGCTCGGCGTAGATGAACGACAGGTCGGATTTGCTCTTCGCTCCGGCGGCGATCGTGTCGGCCGCCCATTTCTTCTGTTCGTCGTTGGGGCGTCGCCAGGCGACGGTCGGTTCGCGGTAACGACTCGCCAGCGTGAGGCCGTCGCGGTACTCCAACTTCGTTGTCGCGGCATGGACTTTCTTCGCGACATCCTCCGCGACGAACCGCATCTGTTCGTAAGGCTTCTTGGACCCGCGCGGCTTGCGGAAGTCGATGTTGTTGATGTCGCCGCTCGTGCCGTTCGCCATCAGGGCCACAAAGGGCGGCCGATCCACATCCAGCGGGACCACGTCGCCCGCCGTCATCCGTTGCTTGAGACTCTCGCAGAAGTAGCCGTAGTAATCGGCCGAGACATGCCCCGGTCCTTCGCCACCGACGTAGTGCAGCGAGTAGGCCACGAAGGTCGAGATCGGGAAGCCATCGGTCCCACGCACCGCGATGAACGAGACGGTCGGATCAATCGGCCCGGCCGGTTCGATGAGGTTCGGGCTGCCGGGGGCCGGGTTCATTTTGACGAGGTCTTGCCCGCCGAACGGATTCGGCGGCACGGTCCCGGCCAGCATGTGCCAGCGACGATTATTGAGATGCTCCGGAACATCGACAGCTCCAAACGCGAGCTGTGCTGGCCGCAGATTGTTCAGCGCGCGGGCCACGCTGTCGGCAATCCGCTGCGCGACGAAACGCTGGTACTCGTCCGGTTGCTGGTCGATCAGCCAGCGTTCCTCGCTGAGTGTGCTGCTGGCCGAATGCGTGTGCGTACACGCGATCATGACACACTCGGGCGGAAGCCCCGATTTCTCCTGTATGAGCCGACGAGCCTCATCGCTGACAACGCGATGAATTCCCAACAGGTCGCACACCACGAGGGCGATCTTCGTCGTTCCGTCATCCAGCACGAGACATCGCGCATGGAGTTCGTCATGGATGTGCTTCGACGGAAACGGGACGAACCCGCCGATGATCTCACGCCCAATCTCGGGCGTGATGACGCTCGTGGCCGCTCCGGCGCGAAACGTCTCGGCGGAGTGCGCGGCGATGGGGGATGCAATTAGCAGGCTTGCGAACAGCAAAAATGATGCGGATTTCATGGCGTGTCCCTTTCTGGTCACGCGAACCTACTCCTGTCGAAAGTAAGTTGCAAGGTGATCCAGTGCCCTCGCCTTGTTGGGTCTGCGAAACTTGTAGGGTGGGACCAGTGGCGCTTCGCCGCGCCGGCCCACCACGATTTCTCGACCTTTCCCGGTGGTGGGCCGGCGCTCGAAGCGAGCTGGTCCCACTCTACCTTGAAAAAGGCGATGGCCTTGAAGGTGATCCGACCTCCATCACGCGGGCGGCATGTGGTTTCAGGGAAGCGTGGATCGATCCTTCGCCATGCGTCACGACATTGATGTCGATGAGGCTCCGATGACGTTTCCCATTTGCGAGGAGCGACGACTACAATCCGCCTCGATTTTTGGGGCCGGTTCCGTCGAGGAAGCCGGGTTAGTAGAGAAGGTTGCCTTGCGAAGGAAGCCGTAATGAAGTCAGGTCGAGTTGCTCAAAAGTGGAGAGTCTCGTTCGTCTTAGTGGTGGTTGTAGCGGCGTGGCCGTTCGCGAGTGACGCCGCTTCATTGGACGAGCAGGTGCGAGCCATTCGCGCCGTCGCGGCGGAAGGGGCGGGGCATGCGAACGCCATCGCGGCGGTTAAGGAGTTGTCGCGAGGCGATGCCGCCACGCTGCTTCCCATTCTGAAGGCGTTTGACGACGCGAACCCGCTCGCCACGAATTGGCTGCGGGGAGCATTTGAAGCCGTGGCCGCGCGGGAACTGAAACAGTCACGGATGCTGCCCGCTCGCGAATTGGAAGTCTTCGTCCAAGATGTGGCTCGCCACCCCGAAGCGCGGCGGCTGGCTTACGAATGGCTGCTCAAGGTCGATGCTTCGGCCAGTGATCGGCTCATCCCCGGAATGCTTCGCGACGCCAGCCCCGAATTCCGGCGCGATGCCGTGCAGCGGTTGCTGGATCGTGCGACGAAGGCTCACGAGGACAAGCAGTCGGCGGACGCAATCGCCCTTTTCCGTGAAGCGCTGACGGGCGCGATCGACGACGATCAGGTGAAAGCGATCGTCAAGCCATTGCGAGAACTGGGCGAGACCGTCGATCTGCCGAAGCACTTCGGGTTCCTCACCGAGTGGTATTTGATCGGTCCGTTCGACAACACAGACAAGCAGGGGTTCGATGTGGCTTATCCTCCGGAGTCGCAAGTCGATCTCACGGCCAAGCTGCCCGGAAAAATGGGCGAGGTCGCTTGGGAGCGCCATGTCACTGAAGACGAATACGGCGTGCTGAACATCGCTCAGAAAACCGCTCCTCACAAGGGGGCGATCACGTACGGATACACCACATTCGCGACGGACTCGCCGCGCAGCATCGAACTGCGGCTGGGAACACCCAACGCTTGGAAGCTGTGGATCAACGGTGAATTGGTCTTCGCTCGCGACGAATACCATCGCGGCACGCAGCTCGATCAGTATCGCGTGAAAGCGAAGCTGAAGTCGGGCATGAACTCCATCCTCATCAAGGTCTGTCAGAACGAACAGACCGAGGACTGGGCACAGGATTGGAAGTTTCAGGTTCGTGTGTGCGACTCGGCCGGTGCGGCGATCCTGCCCAGTGCCAGTGCGGTGAAGACTTCTTCGCAATTGAAGCGGTGACATTCAGAGCAATCATCGTCGGGGTTGAAGTCATTCACTCGGATCGGTGCGAGGCATTTTTAACGCTAGTTTCGGACGTGGCCGCTGATGAGACATCAGAGCGGGGCGGCGTCAGCCCCCGGTTCTTGGGCGTCAGCCCGGTCACTAAGAGCCAGGGGGCTGACGCCGCC
>JAYTGQ010000083.1:0-18799 GCA_043733345.1 Schlesneria sp. | reverse complement strand
ACGCGGGCGAATCGGCTGCCACCGAATCGCCCGCTGTGAACTCATCCACTCTCACCACGAACGGAGTCAACGAACATGGGAAAGCTGTCTGACATTCTGAACGGTCACGGCGGGGACTTCAATGACCGTTGGAACTCAACCGAAGCGGCTGGCGAGTTCGGGCCGGTTCCACGGGGCGAGTACGTTTGCCACGTCAACAAGGGCGAACTCGAATCGAGCCGCTCGAAAGCGACGCCGGGCTACAAAGTCGAGTTCGTGATTCTCGACGGCGAGTACAAGGGGCAACGGGTCTGGCTCGATTGCTGGCTGACCGGACCCGCGTTGCCGATGTCGAAACGCGACTTGGGCAAGCTCGGCATCAAGTCGCCCGAGATGATGGAACGGCCGTTGCCACGGGGCATCCGCTGCAAGGTGACGGTTGTACTTCACAAGGACGATGACGGCATCGAACGGAACCGCGTTCGGTCATTTGAAGTCGTTGGCATCGACAAGCCGGTTGCCGATGAGTTCGCACCGAAGCCGCCGGGGGATGCTGCCGAACCGGATGGCAACGCGGACTCGTCGTTCACTCCCGAGAACTTTTGAAGGGGTGAACATGATGGCCGACACTCTTGGTTTCAGGATTGTCGGGCCGTGTACGAACGAACGGCGGTTGGTCGATTGGCCAACCGCGTTCGTGGCGTATGCGAGTCTCGACGAACGTATCGACGCGACCGACGAAGCGTATCTGTCCGCATTTACATTCGGCGAAGACTTCCGCCGACATATCGACGCGCACGGCTCAACCAAGGGCTTCGATGGTGTGTGCGGCGGGGAGTTTATTTGGTTCGATATCGACCGGACGGACTTGGAAGCCGCTCGACGCGATGCGGCTCGGCTGTGTTTGTTTATCTGCGAGCGATATTCGATAGACGACGATTCGATATTGGTGTTTTTCTCGGGCAGCAAGGGCTTTCATATCGGACTGCCGACGGACCTTTGGCAACCGACCGCTTCGGGGTTGTTCAACGCGGTGGCTCGACGGCTGGCCGAAGGGTTAGCGGGGGCGGTGCAAGTCGTCATCGACTCGGGAGTCTTTGACAAGGTGAGGGCGTTCCGTGCGCCGAACAGTCGGCATCCGAAGACGGGGCTTCACAAGCGGGCGTTGACGCTCGACGAACTGACGCGACTGTCGGTCGAGCGGATTCGGGAACTCGCACGGGAACCGCTGGCGTTCGACGTGCCGACAGTCTCGACGCGCTGCGATGTCGCGGCCGTGGACTGGCAGGAGACCGTTGAGCGAATCGAGTACGAGACCGAAGCGGCTCGGGAACGGCGGG
The DNA here is from genome assembly GCA_043733345.1 of Schlesneria sp. Classification (GTDB taxonomy): domain Bacteria; phylum Planctomycetota; class Planctomycetia; order Planctomycetales; family Planctomycetaceae; genus Schlesneria. The sequence continues at coordinate 17,480 of JAYTGQ010000083.1, read as the reverse complement.
CATCGTCTGACCGATCGGCGCGGCTCAACCGGGCAACGCTCGACTTCATCGCGAACGGTGCAGCACTCGGGGACCGGCATCGGGCGTTGTTCTCGGCGGCTGCGAATCTCGCCGAGTTTGGATGTCCGGCCGAACTCGCTCACGAACTGTTGAGTGAAGCCGCTCTCGACTCGGGACTCTCACCAAGCGAGGCGCGACGGCAGATTGATTGCGGGCTGAGTCACAACACGGCGGGCCGACAAGTGGCGAGTTCGTGCGGGCCGACATCGACCGCGAATCCTCAACCAACAACCTCCCCGAAGGCCGGGACGCTGTTCACTTCGGACATTCAAGGGAAGGGCTACTACGGATGACCAAACCAAACTACCTCGCCGCTGCCGATGCGTTGCACGGCTGGCGCGATGACGTGCTCTCGGGCAAGCCGCCGACGTTCTATCCGATTGGCGACGGCGAACTGAAACGCATCGAAATCGGGCCGGGGCTGGTGACGTTGCTCGGCGGTGCGCCGGGAGCGGGCAAGACGGCATTCGTGATGCAAGCCGTGGTCGATGCCTTGCGGCTGACGCCGACACTGCGGGCCGTGGTCTGCAACATTGAGATGCCGCCCGCCGTGTTGCTCGACCGCCAGTTGGCTCGGCTGTCGGGCGTGGACCTGACGACGATTCGATACAGGCGACTCACGGAAGAACACGGCGAGCGAATCGACGCGGGGCTGAACACGCTCGACGAACTGGCGGAACGGCTGGCGTTCGTGCGACCGCCGTTCGACCTGGTCAACGTCGCCGCTGTGGCGGATGACTTCGACGCGGGGCTGATCGTGCTGGACTACATCCAACGGATTCAACCGCCGGGCGAGCATGGCGACAAACGCGGCTCGGTCGATGCCACGATGAGTCATTTGCGGGCGTTTGCCGATGCGGGCGTGGCTGTCATCGTGTTGTCGGCTGTTGGGCGCACGAAAGACAAGTCGGGCCGGTCGAGCTACCACGGCGACGGGTTGAACCTCGCATCCTTCCGCGAATCGAGCGAACTGGAGTTCGGGGCCGACGATGCCTTCATCCTCACGCCGGACGATGCGGCCGACGATGAAGTGATTCTGAGGCATCTCAAAAGCCGCAACGGCGAATGCCGCGACGTGCGGTTGCAGTTCGACAAGCCGCATCAAGCCTTCACACCGCTCGACGGTGGGGAATCGACCTCGACCACGAAGCGCGAACCACGGGGCAAGCTGCAAGCTGCCATTGCCGATCTGTGGAGCCGAACAACTACCGCCGATGACGATGCGGCCGACGATGCGGAACTCTTTCGTTGGGGGGCGGGCCGATGAACGACGGAACCAACGGACGCCCGCCCGTGCTGCCGGGTTGCTCGGTTTTGCCGCCGATGGAACCGCCGCGACCTCGACCGGCATCGAACACGAACGGCAAGGGGAACGAGAAGCCGAAGCGAACGGCGACAACGGGCGACAGGTTCGCGACTATCAACGCCTTTGTCGATTTCACGCTCGGCGGACTGACTCGCAACGAAGCCGCCGTCTGGTTGGTGTTGTGGCGGGACACCAAAGACGGAACCGCCCGCACGGCTCAAACCGACATTGCCCGGCGAGCGGGAATCAACCGCCGAACCGTGATTCGGATTCTCGGCAAACTGGAATCAACGGGACTGCTGCGAATCGTTCACCGTGGCGGGTTCAATCGGGGGATGAACGTCTACCGCGTTCTGCCGCTCGCCAAGCCGCCGTGACGTGTGACAAGCTGGTGTCACCTGTCCATGTGACAAAGCTGTGTCACCTTGACGTGTGACAATTCGGCGCACTTCTCGGTGACACCTGACTGTCACATATCCCACAAGGGACCAGAAGGCGTCCGCCTGACTGGAGTCTGCGGACGCAAAACACAGAAGATTGACCGACCGTTCCGCCGATTGTAGACTTGGCTACACAATGACCAACAAACGAACAATCGCTGATACTCTCCGGGCCGCCATCAACGCCAGCGAACTCTCGTTCCTGGCACTGGAGCAGGAGACGGGCGTCATCCGGCAAAGCCTGATGCCGTTCGCCCGTGGCGAGGCGTCAATCAGTCTCGACGCCGCCGACAAGCTGGCCGCGTACTACGGGCTGGAACTGCGCCCAACTACGCGCAAATCCACAACGAAAGCCACTCCGAAGCGGAAGGGGAAGTGACACGATAGACGAGACGCCCCGCGAACCGGTGATGGTGTGGCATTTCCTGCGACGGCATTTCGTGCGGATCGTGATTGGTGCGGTGCTGGTCGCGGCGGCTTACGGTGTCGTGAGTGTCTATGCCACGTACCAGCGGGAGCAGCGGATAGCGAGGGAGATTGAATCTCACGGAGGACAGGTGTCGTTTGATTGGGTTGGGCCGGATGGGATTCCGCAATCTGTACAGGGCCGCCTGCCGTATCTCAACCGCATTTGCGAGGTGAGTTTATCGGGCGACGCTGCAGGTGTGGAGTTGCTTTCGGAACTGGGGTCACTGACCAACCTCAAGACGCTCGGCCTCGTTGGCACGCCTGTCGGTGACGCCGATTTGGAACATCTCAAGGGACTGACCAACCTCATACTGATCGGCCTCAACAACACGCAGGTCACCGATGCCGGTTTGAAGCGTCTCAAGGAACTGCCCAACCTCAATTGCCTCTTCCTCGGCGACACTCAAGTCACCGATGCCGGTTTGGTGCATCTCAAGGGACTGACCAACCTCAATCGGCTTTTTCTCGGCGGCACCGAGGTCACCGGTGCTGGTTTGGAGCATCTCAAGGAACTGACCAACCTCACGTACCTCGACCTCAACAACACTCAAGTCACCGATGCCGGTTTGGAGCATCTCAAGGGACTGACCAACCTCAACGAAGTCGGCCTCGACAACACGCAGGTCACCGATGAAGGACGAGCAAAACTTCGGAAGGCATTGCCAAACTGCCGAATCCAACCGGATCCGTGACACGGCTGTTGGACCCTGTCCGATGTCGGCGATGAAGTCGAAAGGAACGCAATGGGAACCGCCTACAAGAAAACCGTGACGCGACCACTTCCCAAGGGGTGGAACTGTTCACGAAGAACGGCCAGCCGTTCGCCCGGTGGAAGCCGGCAAAGGGCAAGACGCGCACGGCCAAGGTGACGACGGCGAAGGATGGCTCGCCGCGCATCCTCGACGAAGCGGGAACCTACGTCGCCAAGTTTCGAGACGGCTCGAGAATACGTCTGCGAAGTCTCGACCGGCTGCCGCGATGAGGATGCCGCACGTTCGGTTCTGTCCAAGCTGGAACGGCGGGCCGAACTGGTCAAAAGCGAAGTCATCTCAGCGGGGGAAGCCGCGACTGCCGATCATCTGTGCGAGCCGTTCGCCGATCACTTCGCCGCATACCTGCTCACGTTGGGAACCAAGGACGTTTCCGCGAAGTACCTCACGGAAATCGAACGGGCGGCGAACCGGCTGACAAGGGATTGTCAGTTCGACCGACTCGGCGGCATCGACTTGCATCCCGTCGAACGCTGGCTGACGGCTCGCAAGTCGGAAGGGATGTCGGCCAGCACTCGCAACGCCTACGCGGAAGCCCTAACGGGATTCTGCAATTGGGCCGTGGCGAACCGGCGACTCGCCACGAATCCCCTCGCACGATTGGCCAAAGCCGACGAGAAGAGCGACCGGCGACGGCAACGGCGGGCGATGACGGAAGCCGAACTGCTGACGCTGCTGCAAGTGGCACGGATGAGGCCGCTCGCCGAGTATGGGCGTGAATCCGTTTCGGTGGATGATGATGAAGCCGAAGCGGACGGCAACACGCCCAAACGGTCGAACTGGTGCAAGGCCGCGTTGACGCTCGACACGATGCAAGCGACTGCCGAACGGGCAAGACAAAGCCTCGCCAGGAATCCCGAGTTGATCGACGAACTGGAACGGCTCGGGCGGGAGCGGGCGTTGATTTACAAGACGCTCGTTCTGACCAGGCTTCGCAAAGGGGAACTCGCATCGTTGACGATGGGGCAACTGGAACTCGACGGGCTGATGCCGTTCGTCGTGCTGAATGCGGCCGATGAGAAGAACCGACAAGGCTCGACGATTCCGCTACGGCTCGACTTGGCGAACGATTTGAGGGATTGGCTGGCCGACACGCCAAACGCGGCAACGCTTCGCCTACGCGACCGCAACTCGACGCCAGACAGCAAGCGACCGCTGTTCACCGTTCCCGCCGGGCTGGTGCGAATCCTCAACCGCGACTTGCTCGCCGCTGGGATCGACAAGGCCGACGAACGGGGCCGGACGCTCGACGTTCACGCCCAGCGAACGTCGTTCGGGGCGCTGCTATCGAAGGGGGGCGTTGCACCACGAACGGCACAAGCTGCGATGAGGCACTCAACCATCGACCTGACGATGAACACGTACACCGACCCGAAGTTGCTCGACGTGTACGGGGCGTTGAATACGTTGCCGCCACTCGACCTCAATTCTTCGCCATCGACCGAACGCCAGACGATGCGAGCGACCGGAACGGACGATCAAAACGCGACGCCCATTCAAGACGGAATGCTTCGCCAGTTTGCACCAAATATTGGCAAACGGGGGCAATCTGTGTCGTTTGCTGTCATCTCATCGGACGATGCCGATGAACGAATGACACCAAGAGCAAGTCGCGAAAACCCCTACGAATCAAGCGAAAAAGCCTCGCCCGCAGTGTTTGCGGACAAGGCTTTTTCAGTGGAGCGGAGGGGAGTCGAACCCCCGACCTCTGCATTGCGAACGCAGGAATCTAGGGTTCCAAGTGGGAACCTGTCAGATGTTGCGGCGAGTGGTTCGGCGGTTTGCACCAGCGTTTGCACCAGCGAACCGCCGAAGCGACGGAAACGGGGGGCGGATGCCGCTTCGGTGGGGGCTGTTGGGACGCCCCCCGAAGTGAAGCCAGAGCCGGTCGAGACGGACTTCGCCGCCGCGCTCAAGATGCTCGCCCTGCTGCCGCTCTCGGATGAGGAACGAGCTGAAGCGGTGAGGCGGTTGTTGAAGGGAAGTGGTGGGGCGCGATGACAGGAACGTGGCTGATGGGAAGCTGGGACGCATCGCGGTGTTGATCGACCAATCCAACGCAGGGCCGAACCATCCGTTCCCAGTCCGTTCCCAGTCCGTTCCCAGTCCGTTCCGAGTCCGTTCCCAGTCCGTTCCGAGTCCGTTCCGTTTCCGGTGTTGATCGACCAATCCAATCCAACGCAGGGCCGAACCATGCCACGAACTTCGACCGTTGTCGGCTTGCGGTGTCCGAAGCCAGACTGCCACGGGATGCTGAGAGTCTTGAGCGTGGCTCATGCGGTGAACGGCGCGTACACCCGCCGCAGCCGAGTCTGCTGCGTTTGTGGGACTCGTCAGACGACGGTCGAACGCTGCGTTGGCTCGATGCGAGTGACCGTTCAACCGGCCTCATGCCCGATCGGTTGAACTCGGCGGAGTGATCGCGACGGGTGATTCCCGAAGCACGCCCGTTCACCGGCTGACGGACTCAGCCCGCAAGTGAGACGATGCCGGTGAGTCTCAACCACGCTGGCGCATCACTGCGGAGGGGGGCCGGTTGTTAGGTTCTTCCCGGCCCCTCACCCCACCCATCGCCGTTTGTGGACCACGCCGAATCCGTTTCGACAAAGGCAAAAAACACCTTCCTTCCTTCCCACCTTCCCTCTTTCGGATGGTGTTCGATGGGAATGTGTAGCGTTTGAGCTGTAACACTTGGGAGTCGCCCCTTTTTGTTTGGCAGATACGGCTGGCAACGCGGACGAGGTGGAGTTCCGCTGCGTCTGCTGGTCCACTTCGGTCTCGACAGGATGGGCGGTAGCATCCCCGCCAATGAGTGCGACGAAGCGAGACTCTGAACAGCCGAGGTTGGCGAAGGCTGGCCACACGACGACCATGACCGACCAACTGCGGGATGCCAGCCGATGAAAATTCACGTTCGCTGCGATTGCGGCAAGAAGTTGGTTGCAGCCGGTGAACTTGCTGGCAAGAAAACGAAATGCCCGGCGTGTGGCGCGGTGATCCGCTTGCCGCTACTGGATGAGGCATCCGAGCAACCGGCCAGCTTTCTCGTGACTGAGACGGGCTTGAACCTGACTTCAGATTCACAAGAGGGCTTCGCTGCACCTGGCGAAGAAATGCCGCCACAGTTCAACTTCTCGGCGTTGGAGCAAGCGGCGGCCACTTCTCCCGAATGCGAATCGACTCACGGAGTTTCTGACTCCAAAGTGGGTCAAGGATGCGAATCCTCGACCGACGAGGATCCTGTTGACCTACGGCCTTTGTGGAAACCGTCGCGAGTCCGACAAGTTTCACCGATGCGAATGCTTGGAAGTGTTGTCGGTCGTATCCCCGGTTTTCAATTTGCCATGCGAGTCGAGCGTGGAACGGCAATCCGAATTGTCGCCGGGATCGGGTTGGTCGCTTGGCTGATGGCGCTGGGGTCGCAGCCGTACTCGGTTCTGGTCCGCATTCACTATCTCGGCCTCGCCGTATTTGTTGTCGGCGTCACTCTGGAAATTGCCGGTCGAGTACCACGTCTCAAACCCTTTGGGACTGCCATCTCAGTCTTTGCCGTGCTCGGTGCTTGGTGGCTCTGGCCGCAGTTTGATTGCTATGACGAGCGGTGGGAGAGCGGCTCCGGCACCACATTCACAGACAGTCGCACCCGATCGGGGCGGCATTACCATCGCCGCTTGCGTACAGACACTGAGAAGCAAAGAGACGGCTCCTATATTTACGGGGAGAGAGCCGAGGGGCCGATGGCTGGCGATCCTCCCAAGCCGCATGGGCATTGGGAACGGTTTGAATTCAAGTCGTACTCAACGACTCACATGTGGTACTGGTACGGAGACTCGATAACTCAGGGCGAATGGGAGTTGCGGAACAAGTAGACGCGCCACTCTCTGGAAGCGAGTCAAGCAGGCCATTGACCAAGGCGGCCGACGGGCCGTGAACGTACCACTGCGGGATGCCAGCCGATGAAAATTCACGTTCGCTGCGATTGCGGTAAGAAGTTGGTTGCAGCCGGTGAACTTGCTGGCAAGAAAACGAAATGCCCGGCGTGTGGCGCGGTGATCCGACTGCCGCGACTGGATGAGGCATCCGAGCATCCGGCCAGCTTCCTTGTGACTGAGACGGGCTTGAACCTGCCGTCTGATTCACAAGAGGTCTGCGCTGCACCTGCCGAAGAGATGCCGCATCCGTTCAACTTTTCGGCATTGGAGCAAGCGTCGGCCAGTTCACCCGAGGACGAACCGTCTCACGGAGTTTCAGACTCCAGCAGCACGACGAGCCACAGACGCGGGCGCGAATTCGCCGCAACGGCCATGACGTTTCTCACTCATGAGTACGGTATGCCCGGCTGGATGATGGTTTCCACCGTCGTGTACATAGTGGTGGCCGGATTGTTGCTGTGGCGGCTCTTGATGGGTACGCAAACGCTCGATGATCGCAGCGTCGTGACTCACCAGTCCGGATCAACTCAAGTGATGGAGGGACTCCGTTCGCCCTTCAAATGCACGGCAGACGACTTTGAGGCGGCGGCGATTGGCTGGGGGATGCCTTTCAAGCCGAATCGGCGGAGTGATGCCGAGGCGATGTGCCGCGTTTCAAAGATGTCTTCTACGGAACTGTCCGCCGCCAAACATATGTGGCTTTGCCGCCGCAACGGTGAAGTCCGCGCGGTGAAGTTCAGTTGGCACACACAGCGTGCGAATTCCGGTAATCGACAGATGGAGCAGGAGGCGATCAATTCCTTCCGCAGCATTGTGGACGAGTTATTTGTCGAGAAGTCGGCGGCGGAGTTGATGAGATGGTTCATTCTTTGTGGGCCGTTGCTAGATCAGTTTCAGGCCACAACGGACTTGGTGGCCGACACCCATCCGACAGTCCCCACGGACATGATGTGCCAGAAGGATGGCGTCCGCATTTCCTACAGACGGATCGTGTTTGGCGAAGGCTTCGTGCAGGGTGGTGCCCTCGTGAATCATGTGGTGAACTTCGAGATTGATCGTTCGTCGCCGGAGTGGCCGGAAGCCCCATACGGCAAGGACTGACTCGGAGTACGTGTTACGGGTTGAGCGACTGCGGCTCTTGGGCAAGCGGATCGCCGGTGTGATACGTCGCACGGGGTTGGATAGACTGATGCCAACGGGTGCGACGAGTCGAGTCACAACGGCTCGCCGCTGAGCATTCGGAAGCTCGGTACACTTGAGACAACGCGGGCTAGGCTGATCCCCGAAGAGCCGGAAGTTTCACCGGTCTGCCCGCGGTGCTTTTGAAACGTCACCAACGAAACGGGTGACATGATGTCCACACCGGAAGCGGAGTGCCGCAAGTTCTGGGCACGGTTCAGCATTGAAATCAGTGACGCCCGAGGTGACGCAAGGACCGCCGATGCGGCCGTGCAAGACCGGCTGACCGCGATTGAGAATTTTGTTCTTCGGAATTACTCGACGTTGTGGCAGTTGCACGAAAAGCGTTTGGCACCCGAATCGTCACCGGGGGATCTGAACGGCTCACGATGCGAGCAATTCAATCGGGCTGCTGCGGAATTAGCGATGGCCTTTTTGCGATGGGGTGAGGCACTCAAAGACTCTGACTACGTTTTACTGAACGTCCACGATGAGCCTGTCACGCTGGCGGGCCGATACGGACGGTGCTACGCGGAAGTGTGGCATGATGTCGTACTGGAACAGTTGTCTTTGCTTCGCGACATTCGCCCTCAGCACTCGATCGACATGCGGCATTGCAAAAGCGGTTGGTTTTACTTTCGCGGCACTAAACGGAGACTTCCGGACGGGATGCTGACGGTTGAATTTGAAGGCGATTGCTCGCCCGCCGATCTGGCTGCGGTCAATACGGCATTCGCTGCATCCCTCGACTTCAATTTCGCGGGCCAAGTGGCAGCAGGCACAGCGAACGGCAAGCAAGTGAAGCGGAAGCGCGGCCGACGCAAGCAGGCAAAAGCCTTCGATCTTGTTGAACAAGCTGTCCGCAACTACCACAAGTTTGAAGGCGGCATCGTGGATGAGCGAGTCCCGCCAATCACCGGGCGGGACTTGGCCGAATTGGCGAAACCAGCGTTCTCGGCTCGGACTGCCGACAGATGGTTCGTTGCTCGCTTCAAGTCGAAAGAAGCGTATGAGTTGGCTTGCCGAGATGGTTCGTTGGGCCAACTACTCGCCATCGACTTGGACGATGTCCGGGCGTTCGGAACATTCGACCCGTCCAAGAATGAAGTCAGAAACGACGATGGCGACACCGATGAGCAAGACGATGCCCACATGACGCGCGGACCAAGCCGCTCGTCAATCGTTCGCAAGTTCTGATTGCCTGACGCTGCGTCATTTGACGCAAGAACTCTGACGCAACGTGGATTTTTTCTGACAGCCACTGACACGAGACGACGGCGGGACTTACGTCAACATGACGCAACGCGAACGAGAATGATTTGACGCAACGCGACTCAAGGCATCAGGCGAGCAACGGGCTTGCCAGACGATGCCTCAAGTGAGTCCAAGCCATGAATCCAACTGCTGCGGCTGTCGAGCAACCCTCGACGAATTCTCGTCCCGTGCCGCCGGGAAAACGTCTGATCGACAAACACGTTGTCGCAGCGAAGTACGACGCCGATCCACGGTCAATCGTTCGGTGGGCCGACGCTGGGATCATCCCTTATGGGATCAAGCTGTCGGCGCTCCGGAAATGGGACGAGGACCAAATCGACGCCCACATTGCCGCTGGTTGCCCACGGGTTCGCCCCTTGAAAACGAAAGGGGGTGTGCGATGACTGCATCAACAAGAACTGCTGCCACTCGGCAGGGGGAGTTGCTCAGGGACGCGGGTCTGATGCGGGCGACGCTGAATCGCCGCGAAATGATCGACCGCGAAGAACTGCGTTTCCTCGACTGTCTGGCTGCGAACGGCGAAGCCACCACCGATGACACAGTGGACGACCTAGCGGACGAGTACGGAGACGGCGGCAAGTGGCGCGGCTCGATCCCGCTGCGGCTCGCCCGTGAAGGGCTGATCGTAGAGGCGGGCTGGAAGCGATCCTGTCGGCCATCCCGCCATCGGAGCAAGATCACCCGCTGGGCGATCGCAAACCGTGAGGCGGTGGACCGACTCCGCTTCGCGCTGCGGACGATGCTCGACGCGCTGGATGCGGCACGAAATGGGACCGGCCCGACGAGTGGCATCGTCGAGCCGGTCGAAACTGCAATCACTCACCCACCAACGAGCGGAGAAGCAAACGATGGGAAAGCTGTCTGACAGTTTGCCCGGCCACGGCGGGGACTTCAATGGCCGGTGGGACGCGGCGGAAGTGAAGAGCGCGGCGAACGGTCGCTGGACGGTCATCCTTCCGGCACTCACGGGGATTGATGCGGCCGTTCTCGATGAGAAGAAACATCCCTGCCCGAAGTGTGGCGGGACCGATCGGTTTCGGTGTCTCGATGTGGAGACGGGGGCGTTGTTCTGCAATCAGTGTTTCAACACGAAGAACGGCGACGGCTTCGCGGCGATTCAGTGGTTGACGGGGTGGACGTTCCCCGAAGCCCTGCATGCCGTGTCCGAGTCTCTGAACCTGTCCGGTTCGCAGAATGGCCACGCCACCAACGGCAAGGCGCGGGGATCCGCTGCGAAGCCGACAGCGAAGACCTCATCGAACGGCAAGGCGAAGCCCGACGACACGGCCAAGGGGAAGCCCTTCGCCACGGCAGACAAGGCGAAAGTGATTTGTGTCGCGGGGATGAGGAAGGGCGGCTCTGAACCGGGTGGCGAGTGGCAGTACCACGATGCGATCGGGAAGCCGGTCGCTTGGGTGTTGAGGTTCGACAACCCGGACGGCTCGAAAGAGTTTCGGCCGGTCTCACTTCACGACGGCGGTTGGCTCATCAAAGCCCCGCCGGGACTGTGGCCGCTCTATAACCTGCCCGCAGTAATAACGGCGACGACGGTCTATATCTGTGAGGGCGAGAAAGCGGCCAAAGCAGCTCGGTCGCTCGGTCTCGTCGCCACCACGTCTGCCCACGGTGCGCAGTCGCCCGACAAGACCGACTGGACGCCGCTCGCCGGGAAGAACGTCGTCATCCTGCCCGACCATGACAAACCCGGTCGCAAGTATGCGGTGGCGGTCGCTGCGATTCTGACGAAGCTCTCTCCGCTCCCCGTGGTCAAGATCGTCGAGTTGCCCGAACTGACCGAGGGGGATGATCTGGTCGAGTGGATTGCCGCCCACGGCGACGCGGCCGAACCGGACACGATGCGGCAGGAGTTGGAAGCTCTCGCCGATGCGGTCGATGCCATCACGCCCGAACGTCCCGAGCCGCTCGTCGAGCGTTTCGAGCCGTTCCCCGTGGATGCCTTGCCCGAGCCGGTGCGCTCGTTCGTGGTCGCGGGGGCGAAGTCGCTGGGATGCGACGAGTCATTCATCGCGCTGCCCGTGCTGGCGATGCTCGGCGCGGCGATCGGGAACACACGACGGTTGCTCGTCAAACGGGGGTGGACCGAGCCGCCGATCTTGTGGACGGTCATCATCGGCAACAGTGGCTCGTGCAAGAGTCCCGCGATCGAACTGGCGTTGAAGCCGGTCAAGGATCGACAACGCGATGCGTTCCGAGTCTACGCGGACGAAGTGGCTCAACATCGAACCGCTGAACTGGAACACGTCAAAGCGTTGGACTCTTGGAAGCGCAGCAAGGGAGCGGGTGAGCCGCCGACATCACCCATCGAGCCGGTCGCGGAACGATATCTGGCGGACGACACGACGGTGGAATCGCTGGCCGGACTGTTGAGGAATCAGCCGCGCGGCTTGCTCGTCGCCCGCGATGAGTTGGCCGGATGGATGGGCGGCTTTGATCGGTACGCGAACGGCAAGGGCGGAGACGTGGCGAAGTGGCTCGAAATGTTCGGTGGCCGATCCATCGTCATCGACCGCAAGACGGGCGAACCCAAGACGCTGTTCATTCCCCGCGCTGCCGTCTGTCTGACCGGCGGCATTCAACCCGAGACGTTGAAGCGGTGTCTCGTCCAAGCTCACGTCGATAACGGACTCGCCGCGCGGCTGCTGTTTGCCTTCCCGCCACCGCGACCAAAACGATGGAACGAGGAAGTGGTCGATGAACAGTTGGAAGCCAAGTTCGGCCACGTCGTCGAAACGCTATTCAACCTGTCCTTTGAACTAGACCCGTCGGGCGAGCCGGAACCGAAGCTCGTCAGACTGTCGCCCGAAGCCAAGCGGCGGTTCCAACAGTTCGTCAACGAACACGGCGCGGAACACGTCGAGTTGACGGACGATCTTTCGGCGGCATGGTCCAAGCTGGAAGGATACGTCGCGCGGTTCGCCTTGATCCTGCACCTGGCCCGCGCAGCAACCGGCGATGCCGATGAGACGGTTGTCGATCTGACCAGCCTGGAAGCGGGGATCACGCTGTCACGCTGGTTCGGTCGCGAAGCCAAACGCATTTACGCGATGCTCGCCGAATCGAACGGCGACGGCGAACGGCGGAAGCTCGTCGAGTGGATCGACCGCAAGGGCGGTTCTGTCACAGCCCGAGAATTGCAGATGGGGCCACGCCGATTCCGGGAGTCCACCGAAGTTGCCGAACTGGCTCTCGACGATCTGGTGACGGCGCGCTTCGGTCGCTGGGAACCGATCCCCACGACCCCCAAGGGAGGACGGGATTCCCGCCGCTTCGTACTGGCAACGGCAACGGAACCCTGAAAACCGAACTAGAAAACCGAGGTTGTGTTGCCGTTGCCAGTGTGGCCACGTCAGAGCCGAAGCCATCCCAACCAAGGAACCCCACCATGACTGCTGGCTGGATGCTCTTGTTCGACATTGACGGTCTGAACAGTGTTGTCATACTCATGTCATGGCGACAGTGACCTACGAACCTGAAGCGGTGGAGCAACTGAGCGAGTTGCCGAATGTCGTGTTGTCGCGACTGGAGAACATCGTTCGGCGTTTAGAGAACTGGCCAGCCGTGAGCGGCGCGAAGCCGTTGCGGGGCGACTTGGCAGGGCATTACCGCATTCGCACGGGGGACTATCGGATTCAGTTTCGAGTCGCGGGAGCCGAAGTGATTATCGAACGGATTGGACACCGCGACGGTTTCTACGAGGGGTGAACATGTTGGGACTGCAACGGATCGAAGTGGCGGGCAAGCGGTTTGTCCTGTTGGAAGAGCCAATCTACGAACGGCTCTGTCGCGACGCGGGGCAAGCAATCGGGGACGATGACGTTCTCCCAACGCTGCCGCCCCCCGACGCGAACGGGCGATTTCCCGCCGTCGAATACACCCGCATTTCGTTGGCGCGAAACCTCATCCGTGACCGCAAGGCGGCGGGGCTGAGCCAGGAACGATTGGCGGAACTGGCCAGCGTCCGGCAAGAAACCATTTCGCGACTGGAAACCGGCAAACACACGGCGTCGCCACGAACCATTGAGAAGCTCGACAAGGCGATTGCCACTGAATCCAAACGGTTGGCCAAAGCCAAGGGGAAGTGAGATGGGAACCGTCTACAAGAAGACCGCGACGAAGCCGATCCCCAACGGGGCGGAGTTGTTCACGAAGAACGGCAAGCGGTTCGCTCGGTGGAAGCCGTCCACGGGCAAGGCAAGAACCGCTCCCGTCACAACGGGCAACGATGGGACTGATCGCATCGTTGTCACCGTGGGAACCTACCTCGCCAAGTTCCGAGACGGCTCGGGATATGTCTGCGAAGTCTCGACCGGCTGTCGTGATGAGGATGCCGCCCGTTCGGTTCTCGGCAAACTGGAACGCCGCGCCGAACTGGTCAAAAGCGAAGTCATCACGACGGCGGAAGCCGCAACGGCCGATCACCAACGAACGCCGATTGCCGATCACTTTGCCACGTACCACGAACACCGAACCGCCAAGGGACTGAATGCGGTTCGTATCGCCAACACCAAGTCGCGGTTGGAACGGCTCGCCGCTGAATGCGACTTCCGCCGGTTGGCCGACTGTTCGGCGGACGCTCTGACGCGCTGGCTCGCCCGTCAACAAACCGAAGGGATGTCGGGCGGGAACCGGAACGAGTATCGCCAAGAGTTGGTTGGCTTCGGCAACTGGTGTGTCGAGACTCATCGGTTGTCCGTGAATCCGTTCGCCAACGTGCCGAAAGCCGACGCCAACACGGATCGGCGACGGCAACGCCGGTCGATGACTGAAGCCGAGTTGGTGACGCTGCTCAACGTCGCACGGTTGCGACCGCTCGCCGAGTTCGGCCGGGAAGCCGTCTCAGCGGATAAGGATGAAACCGAAGCGATCGGCGCACAGTCGAAGCGGTCGAACTGGACGAAAGCCGTGTTGACGTTCGACGGGTTGCAAGCGGCGGTCGAACTGGCAAAGGAGCGGCTCGCCAAGAATCCCGAGTTGGTTGCCGAACTGGAACGGCTCGGGCGAGAGCGAGCGTTGATTTACAAGACGCTCGTTCTGACCGGACTTCGCAAAGGGGAACTCGCATCGTTGACGGTGGGGCAACTGGAACTCGACGGGCCGATGCCGTTCGTCGTGTTGAACGCGGCCGATGAGAAGAACCGCCAAGGCTCGACGATCCCGCTACGTCACGACTTGGCGAACGATCTGAGGGATTGGCTGTCCGACACGCCGGACGCGCCAACGCTCACGCTCCGCAACGACAGGGGCATTCGTGACAGCAAGCGACCGCTGTTCACCGTTCCCGCCGGTCTGGTACGAATCCTCGACCGCGACTTGCTCGCCGCCGGGATCAACAAGGCCGACGAACGGGGCCGGACGCTCGACGTTCACGCCCTGCGAACTTCGTTCGGGACGTTGTTGAGCAAGGGGGGCGTTGCTCCGCGCACGGCTCAAGCCGCGATGCGGCATTCGACCATCGACCTGACGATGAACGTCTACACCGATCCGAAGTTGCTCGACGTGTACGGGGCGTTGGATTCGCTGCCGTCTCTCGACCTCAATCCCTCGCCATCGACCGAACGCCAGACGATGCGAGCGACCGGGACGGATGACCGAGACGCTGTGACGGACTCAAGACATGCTGTCACGAAGTTTGCACCAGCGTTTGCACCAAACTCTGGCAAAGGGGGGCAAACGGTGTCATTTGCTGTCATCTCATCGGATGATGCCGATGAACGAACGGCGAGAAAATCGACTCACGCAAACCCCATGATTTCAAGCGAAAAAGCCTTGTCCGCAGTGATTGCGAACAAGGCTTTTCGAGTGGAGCGGAGGGGAGTCGAACCCCCGACCTCTGCATTGCGAACGCAGCGCTCTCCCAACTGAGCTACCGCCCCAAAATTCTGTCATCGTGCTTGGGTTCCCCACCAAGGTGACATTATTCTAGGCGGGCGTGTTGCGGTTGAAAAGGGTTGCTAACACAAGGTCTAGCAGCCTGTTGAAAAACGGTGCTCGGGAGGGCGAGGCTCCCGCCGAGCCGCGAGAAACAAGCGACTTCCCTCACGCACACGGCTCGGCAGGAGTCTCGCCCTCCCTGTTTCAACAGGCTGCTAACACAAGGATGATACGACTCGTACACGAACACACAAGCCCGCCTAATCACCTCCCAAAATTAGAAACTTGTGCCAACAACATGCGCAGATTCCACCGAGGGGGCTGCAAGCACAACAGAACCTCTGTGAGGAAAACCCAGTCTCCTGAAAATTCGCCGCTATTCCCCCCTACATGGGAAGAGCCGCGTACAACCTCACAGGGCTATCGCTATCGCCTTTTTCAAATTGGGATACCACGGTCGCGGAGTTTCAGCGTAGCCGTACTCGAATTTGATGTCAGTTTTCGCATCTTACGGCCACGTCGAAGTTCCGTGACCGTGGCACCCAACACGCCAGATTCAACAAGCCGATGGCCCTGACAACCTCACACACCGAATTGCAACTTGCCCGCTCAGGCGATAACTTCCCGCTCCACTAAAACCACGCCTCAATCGCGTGCGAGTGCGTAGCTCAGTTGGTAGAGCAACGGACTTTTAATCCGTAGGTCCTGGGTTCGAGTCCCAGCGCACTCAATTTCAAAAACCCCTTGGAAACACCATGTTTCAGGGGGGGCTGTTTTCGCTGGCATCAGTCAGATTGTCTCATCTGATGTCACCAAATCGCGTGAAATGGCACCAGTTTGGTCCCACTGTGGGCCACGTAAATCAGACGCCGCGTTTCTTGCTGGCGTGGTGTCTGTCCTAGTCATCGTCAGCCGATGAGGCATCGCGAGCGTCGGCAGCGTCCCAACGGCTGCGGTTAAATCTGCCAGCTTCGTGTGCGAGTTCCGATCCATCGTCAGCGTGATCGTCGAATGCCGGGCGAGTTGCTGGGCTACCTTCGGATGTACTCCCGAACTGGCCAGCAGCGTGATGAACGTATGCCGCAGAGCGTGGAAGTCGGCAACCTCGCCGTTCGCGTTCTCCGGCTTGAGGAACTTGCTCGCCGTTCGCAGATCGTGTTCGTCGGCGAGCTTCTCGACTTCCGTCAGCCAGATGGAACGGGCTTCGTCCAAGTCACGGCGGAACATCTCGGCCGCTTTTTTGGACCATGTGCCAGGTCACAGTGTTTCCGTGATCGACTCGCCGCGACTGGTCAACCAGTGGGTGAGCTTGTCGGCTACGAACGGATGAAGGGGAATCGCTGCACCGCGTCCGACCTTTTTTTTCTTGGCTTCGATTCGCACCGTGGGCGGGACGGCTTCAAAGTCGAACGATGCCGGTGTGAGACTGCCCAGTTCATTCGCCCTCAACCCCGTCATCGCGGCGAGCGTGTAGAGTGCGGAGCGATCCGGCTCCGCCGGTCCTCGGAATGTTTTCTTGCTCCGTTCGGTCGCTTCGATCAGCCGAGAGAGTTCCTCGGATTCCAGCGCCCGCCGCTCAACCTGAACATCAACCTTGCTGTTGAGCCGCGACAGGTGAGCGAAGGGATTTCGTTCCATCCACCGCGACTTCACCAACCAGTTGCCGAAACCCTTCACCGCGACGAGATGATGATTGCTCGTCGCGATGCCAAGCCCTTCGTCGCGACGTTGCTTCAACCAGTGCGATGCCTTGTCAGCGTCGAGTTGCGTCAGCAGCTTGAAGCCGCACGCCGAGAACACGGTCTCGCACCGGGCCACGGTCAACGCGACGTGTTGGCCGCTGTTGCCCTTCGCTTCCAAATGCTGGCGGAAGTCGGCCACATGTTCGGGGAGCGGCCGCTTGCGTTGCGCGGCGAACGGGTCCACCAGTCCGGCCTTGCCGAGTTCCGCCTTGCGGACCAGTTCGTTCAGCATCTGCTGCGAAGCGGCCTTGTCCTCGCAGAGCTTGACCTTGCGAACAATGTTGTCCGCGTCGGTGTACTTGCCGTACCACGAATCGTAAGGAACTGGCTCGAAATAACTTCCCGGTTTGACACTGTGATTCTGTGAGCGGCAAGGCGCTAGCCGCCGGTAGTTCCAACTCACCGGCGGCTAGCGC
>JAYTGQ010000082.1:0-7618 GCA_043733345.1 Schlesneria sp. | reverse complement strand
GCGCTAGCCGCCGGTCTGCTGGAAATCACCGGCGGCTAGCGCCTTGCCGCTCACGTCATACAACGTTCAACAGGAATGGCGGAGAGCAGCAACTTCCGAATCGACAGACACCGCGCCAGCCACCATGATGCTCGCGACTGCTTCAGCCTGAGTTTTCTTGGCCGTTCGGCCGGAGATCGTGCTTCCATGAAACCGATTCCTCGTGATGTCTCGCCGCCCGAGAAGCACGTCTCTCCACCAACCGCCGCGCTGAACGAGTTCTCGCCGCGCGAACGCTGGTTCGTGCGCGGACTGATTGCGCTGGCGGTCACGATCATCGCGGCCGGACTCTGGCAGACGGTCGGTCGCGACGCCCTGTTGGCCGCCCGCCGCCTGCCAATCTTTCGTCGAGTTGCCTCGCGGCCCCACTCGAACACCGAAGTCGCGGCGAACCGACAGGAATCTCAAACGGCTTCGACCCACTCGCTCTCTGCTCAGTCCGCTTCATCCGGCCTGACCGGGTTGCCCTCCACCTCGCGTTCCTTCGACGAGCGATCTGCGTTGAACAATGTCGTTCGACCAGCCGCGAACGCTGCGGCTGTCGATGGCGAGGCGAAGCCGCTCGCAGACCAGCAACTCATTGCGAAGGAGACCGCTTCGCCTGACAAACCGGTTCCTCGCGACAAGCCGGCGATGACAGACAAGCCGGGCGCAGTCGAAGCGGTCTCGGTCGATCTCCTGCAAGCGGCCGCTCAATTGGTCAGCCTCGGCTGGCAGGACTTCGCTTACCCTGCGACATGGTTCGCGTCAGAAACGTCGAAGCCGCGCATGCACTACAACAGCCATCGCAATAGTCTCCTGAACGCGATCGCGCATCCCCAGCCTTCTGCGCTCTCGTTGACTCAGTTGAGAAAAGACTACGCGGCCGCGATCGAACAATTCCGCGACGATCCTCGGTTGGACTACGCCTTCGGTCTCGCACTGTGGCATCACGGCGAACGCTCCGAAGCGCTCGAAGTCTTCCAAACAGCGGCGCGATTGGAGGGTACGCCGTTCCTGCCCGCAGCGCTCGCTGTCGGTTGGGGACGCTTGCTGAACGGCGAAGAGCGGCGAGGACTCGATCAGTTGTCGCACGTCGCCAAGCTGCTCGGGAGTTCCCCGGAAGCGGCCTCAACCAAAAACACTCCCCTCGCCCCGGCTTTGCGGGGAGAGGGGCCGGGGGTGAGGGGTTCTTCTTTGGGCACCAAAACGGCGTACCCCACCGAACCCCAGCGCGAGTACGCAGCACTTTGTCTCGGTCGAGCCTTTGGTTTTCTCACCGGTCCCGGCCGGACCTCGGAACTGGGCGAGGCCGCAGACTTAACCGCCCGCAACGTGCGAGACCGCCTGCCTGCCGACCTGCTCAGAGAATTTGAAGCCGGCTTCGATCAGGTGGGGCAACGCCAATCGGACCTCTTGCAGTTCGCGTCGCTCCCCGAGAACGCCCTCGCCACCGAACACCGCCAGCAAAGTGACGAGTTGCAGACGCGCATCGATACGCTGCGAGTAGAGATGAAAGAGACAGGCGCTGAACTCGCGCGAGATCACCTGTCGTACCTGACCACCATCACCCAGTACGTGACCGACGGATTGAAGGCCCGTGCCGAGTCCTCAAAGCTGAACCCGTTGGCTCAAAAACTGAAGGCTTCGATTATGCAGCTCTATCAGCGTCAGCCGCATGTCGTCAGGCGATCGCCGTCGGGTGAACTGGTCCCCGTCAGTTCGAGTACCTCGTCCACAACCGGTTCGAGAACGAGCCGAACGACTGCACTCGGATCGAGTTCTTCGTCATCGCGAAGCTCCTCGCGCAACGGCCAGAACTCGCGCGGCAGCGCCAGCCGCAGCCCGCAGATTTTCCTGATGCCCGAGACCACCCAAGAACGTGCGGCCCGAGTGGCCAAGCTGGAAAAGGCCCGCACCGAACTGAAGCGGATTCAAACCGAACTGGCCACCCTGCGTGAACGGCACAAAGCCTTGCTCGACCAAAAGCACCAAGCCCAAGCCGAACAAAAAGCCGAGACCAAAGAACAACAACAAGCTCAAGCCGACCGCCGCCACGAACAACGCGATCTGGAACAAAAGCTGAAGGAACTCAACACGGCCCTCCGTCAAATGCAAAGCCTCCACAACTCGCTCGACACCGTCGCCGCCTACGTCCCGTGGACCATTCCGGTCGAAGGCGAAGCCCTCCGCCAAGCCCTCACCAAGAAGCCCAATCCCGACGCCAACGCCTCTGCCAAACAATGATTGCCCGACTCCTGCACGAACTTGGAAAGACCACGAAAAATGAGAACCCGCCTGTCGTTGATTGTGGCCCTGCTGGCCTACTGCCCATCGGTGACTTGTGCCGCTGAGCCAACACCGCCGGTGAAGGTCTTCATTCTGGCCGGGCAGTCCAACATGGAGGGACAGGCGGTCGCCGACCTCGAGGGGAAGGACTACAACGACGGCAAGGGGACGTTGAAGTTTCTGCTGAAGGATGCGAAGCAGGCTCCGCTCTTCAAGCACCTTGTCGGCGCTCACGGCGAGTGGGCCGTGCGCGACGATGTCTGGGTGCATTACCAGATGGAGCGCGGTCCGTTGAAAGCCGGTTCACTCGGGATGGGCTTCAATCCGTATGGCAAACACCACTTCGGTCCCGAGCTGCAATTCGGTCACGTCCTCGGCGATCACTGCGACAACCAAGTTCTGCTGATCAAGACGGCGTGGGGTGGTAAGAGCCTCTTCAAAGACTTTCGCCCGCCGTCATCGGGAGGCGAAGTCGGGCCGTACTACACGAAGATGATCGCGCAGGTTCGAGACGCACTGACCCATCTCAAACGTGACTTCCCCGGCTATGACGGCGGCGGTTATGAGTTGGCCGGTTTCGTCTGGTATCAGGGCTGGAACGACGGCGTCGATCCGAAGCACGCAATTCCCGAGTACGAACAGAATCTGGTCAACCTCATCCACGATGTCCGTAAGGAATTCAACGCTCCGAAGCTGCCGGTCATCGTCGGCGAACTGACCGGCGCGTGGGTCAAAGCTCCGGAAGAATGGACGACGCTACGGAACGCGCAGCGGAAAGGAGCCGAGCGAGCGGAGTTCAACGGCTCGGTCCTGTTCGTCGAGACGCACGACTTTGTTCGCCTGCCCCAAGACTCACCCCATCCCGGCCACGGCCATCACGAATTCGGCAATGCCGAGACGTACTTCCTCGTCGGCGATGCCTTGGGCCAAGGGATGAAGCAACTGCTCTCACCCAAGACCGGTGAAGACTCGGCGCGGGCCACACCACCCCAAGAACAGTCCGAGCCTCCTCAACCGACATCGCGCACTGTGAAAGAACTCGAAGGCTGGACGATCCGCGTCGATGACCGGTTGCTCGGCGAGGCACCCGACGCGGCGCTCGGCACGCGAGCGTTGCGGTTCCTCGAAGCGAAGCTCGTCGAAATCAAGGCGGTCGTCCCGTCCGAGCGGCTCAAGGATTTGCAGTCGGTCACGATCGTGCTGGACCTAAACTGCGGCAAGCTCGGTTCGATGCAATATCACCCGAGTGCCGGTTGGCTGAAAGCCAACGGGTACGAGGCGGACCTCGCCCAATGCGTCCACCTGCCGCGCGCCGCCGATTTACCGACGCGCCGGAATATCAACGAGCAACCGTGGGTGATCCTGCACGAGTTGGCTCACGCCTTCCACGATCAGAAGCTGGGTTTCGACGAGCCCCGCATCAAGGCGGCTCAGACGCAGTTCAAGCACAGCGGCCACGGCGACGCCACGCTGCTCTACAATGGCAAACGTGTGAAGCACTATGCCCTGACAAACCAAATGGAATTCTTCGCCGAGATGACCGAAGCCTACTTCGGCGTCAACGACTTCTACCCCTTCAACCGCGCCGAACTCCAAGAAGCCGAACCAGAACTCTTCCAACTCCTCACGGAAATCTGGGCCAATCCGGCGAAGCCATCGCCTTGAAAGAGTTTCATCCGAGGTTGTCGGGAGGATTGGTGATTCATGCCGGACGGATGAAACCCGTGGCCGCCGTCAGTTGGGCCATTGAGCATCGCGCCGTCTTCGACTTCCTGGCGCCCCCCCTGCCTCGACGTGACCGATCCCGAGTTCCGCACGATCAACCTGATCTGCGACCTCGTCCAAAACCGCCCCGACAAAGCCGAGTTCGCCAACCTCGATCACATCGCCCGCCACGTCGCCGAATCGACGAAGAAGTAATGACGCAACCTGCTCCGTGGCCGATGTTGCTTCAACGGAGTTCGTGTGGCTGGGGTCGAGTCTTCGAGCCCCCAGCATCCGTACCCTCAAACCACTGGGGGCGGTCGATGACGCCCGATGCCAGCCACCCCGTCTATCCGCTCTGCTGCTGGCACCACAACGCGAGTAAGTCTTCAATGCCCAGCCACGGTCGGCGGCGGTGTAGCATTCGATGACAGTTGGAACAGACAAGGGCGATGTCGGAAACTTTTGTCTCTGTCTCCCCGGCGAGTTCTGAGAGTGGCTTCGTGTGATGACCTTCGATGAAGTCTTCGCCCACATTCCCGTATGCAGCTGCAAAGTCAAACTTACAGACACAACAAGACAACCGCCCGTCCCTTTTCTTTGCCGTGGCCTTCGCCTT
This sequence comes from Schlesneria sp., assembly GCA_043733345.1. Classification (GTDB taxonomy): domain Bacteria; phylum Planctomycetota; class Planctomycetia; order Planctomycetales; family Planctomycetaceae; genus Schlesneria. Next base: position 2,988 of record JAYTGQ010000082.1, on the reverse strand, counting down.
GTTGATGACCTCTTGATTTCTTTCCCGCTGCCTGTGGAGCCTGAACAGCACCCTGCCTTCCGGAAAAACGTCAGCATCCGGGTCTACCATGATCTCGGCATTCGCCCGATCTAATCCTCTGACGTGTTCCGACCAAAGCTCCTCCAACAATTCTGCCGCATTGTCAGGAATCTGGATGCCGGAAGATTGCGTACTCCAATGAACCGATGCTAACGGCCCGGAAGTGATGTCGTACAATGAAAGCGGAGCGTCGGCAGTCGGGTCGATGATTTGGTCGAATCTAACCATCACGTACAATGCCTTCCCACCCTTGGCTTCGTTCCAGTGGTCGTCTTCTTCAACTGTGCTTGTCGCAATGCCAGCCGCAATGATTCCCCTCGGTTCTTTCCTCTGCCGGATCAGGAAGAGACGATCGTCTTTCTGTATGTTTTTTCGGTTCCCGCAACTCCATCTTGTTTCGTAGGGTTCCCCGGATGTCGTCCCTGCGGCCGCCTCCGGCAGATCTTCCCATGGCGAGTCGTTTGGACTCCAGGTCAACAAATAGGTAGACAAGGCTCGTTCCCTGATTCACTGGTAGCGTGGCTGGGATCAAACACTCTCGGTGTCGTACGATACGTGCAACAACTCGGAACGCACCAGACTGTCCGAGACGTTTCCGTTTATCGTGGTGTGTTTCGCGTTGCTGCACACACCCTACACGATCACTTGCTCATCGCGCGATTCGCCGGGTCTGCTGTTGCGCAACGAAGGCCGCGTGTTCGGGCGAGGTCAGTCCGGCGTTGAGGACTTCCAAGACGCGACGCAGGTTGCCCGCCAGCAGTGCGGCGGGATCGAGCCAGAGACCTGGGAAGACTTCGCTGCGGAGCAAGCCATCGGACCCCGCCTCCAGCCGTTCGTAGCGACCGCCGCGATGGACGAACCAGTCCAAGGCTCCGTCTTCGGTGCGCCAGACGAAGTACTCGCGCACGCCATTGCGGCGGTAGGCTTCGAGTTTGTCGTGCAGATCGTAGCTGGCACTGCTCCCGGCGATCTCACCCACCCATTCGGGGGCGAGGGCCACGTAACCCTCGTCGTCGCGCGACTGGCCGCCAAACTCGGGCAGGATGCGCAGACTGGCATCCGGCTGCGGCTCATTGTCCCAGTCGAGCCGCACCGTCGCGTTGTCAGAAGTTTGGACTCCCGGTGTGCCCGCTTCGTAAACACACAACCACGTGACAACTCGGGCGTGAGGAACTCCATGCAATTCATTACGAACGGGTGAGGCCACGTGAACCACTCCTTCGATCAGTTCCGCTTTGAAGGACTCGGGAGCGTTCAGATAAAGCCGCTCGAACTCGGTGCGCGACAGCCGGTCGCCGTCACGCAGCAACGGGTGGACCTGCCGAGTCGCTCTGCGAATGGGCGGGGCTGCGGCTCGCACAGCCGTCTGTTCCAGAATGTCAGTCGCCATCAGAACTCTCCTCGCAGGAGCGGACATCGCCGCAGAATCCGTGTACGCCGGACACTCTATCGTGATGGAGACGCGGTGGTGAAGACTCCAGCCGATCATGTGACGTTTGAGATTGGGGTCGGGCGTTCAAATTTTAAAATTGGCCGGTCATTCGATCGTCAGTAATCTGACCCCGCTCCGGCCAATTTTGAAATTTGAACGCCCGCCGCGTCCCCCACCCCCGCGAATGATCGCCAGCCTTTTGAGGGAGCTGATCAGTGGTCATTTCCCGCCCGCTTCCGCCGCCACCCCGACCGCCGGCGCGGCGTGTGGTGGAGGGCGAGGCCGCCTGCGTTCGCTCCCGTCGCTCCGCTCCCTCCGGCGGCCTCGGCCTCGCCGTCCACCACATGCGTTTTCATCAGTTCTCGTCCCCTTCAACCTGTGACCCTTGTCCCCGAACGACTGTGACCCTTGCCCCCGGTCCAAACACGGGTTGAGGTGGGGCACGCCGATAACTCGGCCATCGACAGTCAGCCCGTAATCCGCGCCTTGATGATGCGCGGGCGACCGGCTAGGTCTCTGCGAACCGTTACGTCCGTGTAGCCGCCGTGGGCGTTGAGGCGTTGTTGCAGCGGCTCGGCTTGTTCGGGCGACATCTCCATCAGGAAGAGCGCGCCGGGCGCAGCGTGTTGAGGCGCGGCGGCGATGAGCCGCTCGAAGACACTCAGACCCGTTGAGCCTCCGTCCAGCGCGAGCCTCGGTTCGTGCTTCGCGACTTCTGCGTCGAGCGTGTCGATCTCGGCCGACGGAATGTAGGGCGGGTTGCCCGCGATGATGTCGAACTTCGCTGCGGCGGCAAGCGGTGCGAACAAGTCTCCCTCGAAGAACTCGATCCGATCGTCGATCTTGTTCGCGACGGAGTTCTCGCGCGCGATGCTCAGTGCGGCGGAACTGATGTCGGTGGCGGCGACCGTCACGTTGAGCTTCGTCAGCTGGCAGTTCTTCGCCACGGCAATGGCCACGCAACCGGAGCCGGTACACAAATCGAGGACTCGCACGAGGCCTGCCGTCTGGCCCGATGAAGTACGTGCTGCGACCAGCGTCTTCACCCCTTCGATGATCTCGATCACCAATGTCTCGGTGTCCGGGCGCGGGATCAGCACATCGCGCGTGACGCGGAAGTTGAGACTGAAGAACTCGCGATGCCCGACGAGATACGCGACCGGTTCCGCCTGTGCTCGCCGCTGAACCAGATCGCGCATCGTGGCTCGGACGGCATCGGCCAGTGGCTCGTCATAAGCCGTGTAGAGTTGGATGCGCTGGCAGCCGCGCGCGTGGGCCAGCAGGATTTCGGCGTCGAGCCGCGCCGTATCGCTGCCGTGTTTCTTGAGGTGTCCAGTCGTCCATTCGAGAACCCGACGCACGGTCCATGCTTCGGGAGGAGCGGGAGTTGGCGAATCGGCCTGTGACACTTTGTTCTCCCTGAACGCGGGACTTGCCTAGAGCGCATTTCAAAACTAGCCCGACGCGCAAGCGAGGGCTGACCGTTCAATGTTTCC
>JAYTGQ010000081.1:0-18820 GCA_043733345.1 Schlesneria sp. | reverse complement strand
CGTCGATGGCAAAACAGGCTCTAACATCGCACGACGCGCGGGGCGTTGCCCACGCGGTTAAACGAGCTATCGGCCTTACTCTTGGCCGCGCGAAGTATAAACACGTTCCCGACCCCCGCCACACGCTTCGGGAAGTTGAATCGCGCCAAATTCATCGTGGCGTCCGGCGCAAAAGTTTGACCGCACGTCATCACCAGCGCCACGTCGCCTCTCGGACTCGCAACGGGACGAAGTTGTCGTCGCGGGATTTGCAGAGGAAAAGTTCTTCCGTGATGGCCACGAGGTCGGCCGCTTTCAAGAAGACTTGATAAAGCGGATAGAACGGCAGCACGGCGGCGATAAACAGGTCACGGCCGAGGCTGTGCGAATAGCAGAGCAACAACAACAATTGCACGGCTTCCAAACCGATCTGCATGAGGTACAGCAGGATCAGCAGGTTCACGAGATCGCCCGCGAAGACGAACGTCAGCCAGAACGCATAGCCCCAGAATGTGTAGACGCAGACGACGTTGAAGAACCACCGTTCGAGCATCATGCCGAAGTTCGACCAGCGGAAGTTCGCGTACCAGAAGAACGACAGGTCGAGATGCTTGCGGCACTCGAACGTCACGACGGTGCGATCCCAACGGCAGCGCTGCTTGAAGAGTCGGAACCATTCCGTTGGCACGTCGGTGAGGCATGTCGCGCGGGGAGCGACGGCGACGCGATAGCCCGCCTTGCGGATGCGGAGCGTCACGTCGCCGTCTTCACCGGGGCCGACATCCCACGCGCCGACTTGCTCCAGCAATGAGCGTCGAAACGCACCGAACGCGCCCGACACGATGGCCAGCATTCCGAGTCGTTCTTGCAGCAGACGGCCGAGATAAATGGTCTGTCTGTATTCGTAAGCCTGCATCCAAGTGCAGAGGTTGTCGAGTGAGTTGCGGGCTTCGACGCAGGCCGACACCGCACCGACGGTCGGGTCGGTGAAAGGTTGCACGATCTCCCACAGCGACGTGTCGGACAGATGCGAATCGGTGTCCACGCACAGCACGATCTCGGCGCGCGTGTAGGCGAGTGCCCAGTTGAGGGCCGACGATTTTCCACCGCGCTCGGCCCGGCTGAGAACCAGTACGCCCTCGTGATCGCGGGCGAAACGTCGCGCGTTGGCCGCCATGTCGTCCGACGAACCGTCATCGACGACGATGATCTCCATGCGCGGATAGCGACCCCAGACCGAGTGTAGTCCCGCCTCGATCGAGTCCCCTTCGTTGTAGCCGACCAGCAGCAGCGCAATCGTCGGGCAGTACTCGTACTCGGTCGGTTCGCGCCGTCCGAGCAGGAAATCCCACACGACGAAGAAGGCATCGACAATCGCCATCAGGAACGTACAGAAGGCGTAGCGCGGCCCGTCGATAAACAGGGCGAACCCGAGTACCGACCACAACTGATCGGGACGAAGCGAGCTGAGCCAGTACTGCCATTCGACGAGCATCACAATTCACTTTTCAACGTAGGGTGGGCACTGCCCACCACACGAGGCCATCGCCGTGTTGGGTCTGCGAAATCTGTAGGGTGGGCCGGCGCGGCGCTTCGCCGCGCCGGCCCACCAGCAATTCTCGATGTTTCCCGATGGTGGGCCGGCGCTCGAAGCGAGCTGGTCCCACCCTACCTTGAAAAAGGCACTGGCACTGCCCACCACATCGCAACGCGGTAGGGTGGGCAGTGCCCACCCTACATTTGTCATTCGACACATTTGCATTCGATGCGCATCACAGATCCCGCGTTGGGGGCACGATCAAGCCAGTCGCCGCAGTGGTCGTCAGGAGGGCGTTCGAGTCGCGCGGAACGTAGGCAATCAAATCTTTCAGACGCGCCTGATTGGCCGGAAAGCGGAACTCGCACCGCAAGCAGTGGCCGATCAGTTCGAGTTCTCGGGGACTCCATTTGCAGTCGAGACAGCGCAGCGGACCTTGTTGGTACTCGAAGTCGGCCCCCACAGTCAGATGACGGGCGCGGCACTTGGGACAGGCCAGGCCGTGTTCGGTTTCAAACGCGGCGACGCTCCCCACATTCGCGCAGGCAAAGTGGTGGATGAGCGACTCCTGCTCGATGCGGCCCGAGCCACAACACGGACAGCCGTGACGAAAGCTCGGCAGCGACTCGCAGCGCGGGCAGACGAGCGCACGATCCATGAGGTGCGGGCGCAAGCTGCCCCGTTGCACGCCATCCTGAAGATGCGATTCGTCGAGCCGATACGAGAACTGAAGCGACCGTATGTTGAGCGACGGGATCATCGACTGCGGTGGAAGATTGAGCGGCGTGCGCGTCTCTTGTTCGAGAGGCGCGATTTCCATGACGGGCTCTTCGCGCACCGGTCCATTCAACAGCTTGGCGTCTTCGCTAACTGCCTTCAGCCGCAGGCGTCTGGCAGCCAGTTGTCGTTCGGCCGATGCCAACTTCGCCTTCAATTCGAGCGGATGAAACGACTTCCCCAACATGTCATCCGCGCCCGCATCCAATGCGGCCACGAGATCGGCAGTTTGGTTCTTGACCGTCACCATCATGATGTACAGGTCGTCCGCCTGGCGGTGCTGCCGCATCAAGCGACAGGCCGTGACGCCGTCCATTGTCGGCATCTCCCAGTCGAAGACCGCCAACGACGTGTCGGGTTCGGCGAGCAGAATCTGACTCGCCTCATAGCCGTTCTGGGCCACGACGGGTTCGTAACCCCAGGTGCCGATCAGCTTGTTCAGCAAGCGGCAGAAGTTCGGGTCGTCGTCAGCAATCACGACGCGGCGTTTGGGAATGTCGGTGGACATGGTGGTTCTTGGAATGGACCGGGTGGTTGGGGTTGAGAGTTCTAATGCGAGTGCAAAGTGAGAAGTGATGAGTGCAAAGTGCAAAATGGGGCAAAGAGTGTTCGAGAGAAATGAGGCTCATCGTCATGTTGAGTTCTCGACCGTTGCCATCGGATGCTTACGATCAAGCCGCCTTCCTCACACGTTGCACTCATCACTTCTCACTTTGCACTCGCTTCAGATGTAGGGTGGGCTCCAGCACAAGCCGACTCAGCCTCAATACGTTCCTTAATAAAACCCTTCCGTCGGTGAACTCCATTGAGTCACCGACAGCGGCGGTTCGGGGACGGTGTTCGTCGGTGACTCGGTGGCGCGACTCCAATTCGGCAGCGTCACCGGCAGTTTGACGATCGCGCCAATTTGAATTCGCTCGTGCTTCAAGCATTCGACGGTTGGCACCAGATGGATCGGCAAGTGCTTGCTGTCGTGCGGATAGAACCGAGAAATCTGTTGCGGCGGCGGGACATGCTCATCGCCGAGGCGAACCACCTTGCACGGCAAACGTTCCCAAAACGGGGCCAGTTGCACGTCAATAAGTTTGCCAGGTTGGAACTCATTTAACCGATCCTGTGGCACGAACAGTTCGACGTGCAGTGAGTGCTCTTCGAGGATCGTGAACGTCGTCTGCAAGAAGTCGGCCCCTTCACCCGTGAAGCGATGCCGCTGGACGACAATGCCGTTGACCGGCGATCGGATCAGCAATCGAGACTCTTCCGCCCGCAGTCGTCGTTGCTCGCCTTCGAGCGTCTCAACTTCGGCCAACAGCGGCAGCAGTTCATCGCGGCGCGAGACGGCTCCCGTCTGAGCGGCCTCGACCCGCTTCTCCCACGCGCCGAGAGCGAGCAACAATTTGTCGAGCTTCTCACGCTGACCGAGTTCTTCATTGCGCGCGTGCTGAACGTCGTGCAGCGCGACCATCTTCTTGGCGTGCAGTTCTTCCGAGCGTTGCAGCGTTTGCTGGAGTCCCTTCAGTCGAGCCTGCTCCTGTTTGAACTGGCCCCACTTCTCGAAGAACTCCCCTTCGGACTCGCCTGCGTCCTTGTCGTGCAGCGACAGCTCCCACTTCATGCGCGAGATCCCCGCTTGCAACTTGGCTTGAGCCATCCGCAGGCTGTCTTCGAGCCGACCCAGATCGCGGTCGATCTCGGTGCTGTGCAGCGTCATCAACAGTTGGCCCTGTTTGACAGTCTGGCCTTCTTCGACGTGAACGAACTTCACGACACCGGCCACCGTCGTCGGGACTTGAATCGGCCGCCCGGCAATCACGCCGTAGGCCGAATAGTGGAAGAATGCCTCGTAGGCCGAGTGACCACCCCACGCCAAAACGGCGAAGACCATCGACACGACAAACAGACGACCGCGCGGCTGCTTGGGTGGCGTGACGGGCTTGACTGTCGGCGCAGCCGCCGTGGTGCGCGGCGGTTGAAACGCGCCGCTGCTGTACTGGAAACCTTGGAAGTTCGCGGGGCGAGGGCTTCCAGTTCCATGGCCGGTATCAGGTCGAGTTTGTTCAACGTTCACGATGGTGGGTGCTTCAAAACGAATGCGCGACTGACAATCCCTCGACCCCGCAGCCCGCGTTGAGCCTCCCTGCCCTGTTGCGTTCTCGAAACATAGGTCGCGTTTTGGCAACGTCAAATTGCGTTTGTCCGTTTGTGACGGATTGCGCAACGACATCGGCCTCCCACACCAACCCGAAGCGTAAGCGAGGACGTAGACGAGGACGCGAGCTTGCCCCCGTTGGAGTTCAGGCTTCAGCCTGCTCGCCACGACGATCAATCCGCAGCGTGGGCAACGCCCCGCGCGGCGAATGGCGAAACAGCATTCCACATCGCTCGACGCGCGGGGCGTTGCCCACGCGGTTAAACGACGGTGCGTCCGTTTCGGCCACGCTGGGTCTATCTACTCAGCCCCTTCACCCGCCACCGGCACGACGAACTCGTGCTTCTGATCGACGAGGATCACATCACCAGGAGCCAGCTTGCGACCGCGGCGCGTTTCCAGCTCGCCATTCACCATGACGTAGCCGTCTTGAATCGCCAGCTTGGCTTGGCCGCCACTGCCGACGACTCCGACGAACTTGAGAAACTGGTCGAGCGTCAACGGACGGGAAGAGGCAGATGTCACGGGCTGATCCTTGGTGAGTGAAGCAACACAGAGTGAGACGCCGACGGGCGACTCGAAAAACAACCAACACCAACCCGCAGCGTGAGCGAGGGCGTCGGGAGGTCCCGCGTGGGATCGCCCTCGCTCACGCTGCGGGTTGGTGTTAACAGCCTGTTGAAAAACGTAGGGTAAGCGTCTCGCTTGCCCGTGAAAGCAGTTGAAGAAGGGGCAAGCCAGAGGCTTACCCTACGTTTTTTAGCAGGCTGCTAAAACCGCCAAAACAAAAGCAGAAGTCGGGCGAGCAGCGTTTGCGGACTCGCACGGGCGGGCTATGGTACGTGGAGACTGTCCCGGTTCCCAAGCCGCTCGTCCCGTTCGCGGAAAAAGCTCATGACCACTACCGATCGCAAGCCACACGTCGAGTACCTCATCTTCGACATTGAGGCCATCGCTGACGGAGACCTCGTGTCCAAGATTCGATATCCGGGCGAAGGGCTTTCCGGTCCCGCGGCGATTGCCCGCTACCGTGCCCAACTTCTCGCCGAGACCGGTCGCGACGTGTTGCCGGTGACGTTTATGCTGCCGATCTCGGTTGCCGTCGCAAAGGTCGATGCCGATTACCGGCTGCTCGATCTGTCTGTCCTCGACGCTCCGTTGTTCCGGCCACACGTCATCGCGCGGCACTTCTGGCAGGGCTGGAATCATTACGGCCGGCCGACGCTCGTCAGCTTCAATGGGCGAGGCTACGACCTCCCCGTGCTCGAACTGGCCGCGTACCGCTACGGCTATCCGGTCCCGGCCTGGTTCAATGTGGAGGCGCGCAGTTTTGAGCAGTCTCGCAACCGCTACAACATTGAGATGCATCTCGATCTGTTCGATCTGCTCTCTAATTTTGGAGCGGCTCGTTTGAGCGGCGGCCTCAACCTGCTGGCCAATCTGATCGGCAAGCCGGGCAAGGTAGGCGTCGATGGCTCGCAAGTGCAGGGCATGTTTGATCGGGGTGAGTCCACTGAAATCAACGACTACTGCCGCTGCGATGTCCTCGACACCTATTTCGTTTTTCTGCGAAGCCGCGTCCTGCTCGGCAAACTGACCTTGGATGCCGAGCGAGAACTGGTCGCCGCCACCAAGCAGTGGCTCGAAGAACAAAGCGCCGAACTGCCGGTCTACGCCCACTACCTCTCGCATTGGGGCGACTGGCAGCCGCCGGTGGACTGAGAACCGAATACCCGCATGAAGTGATACCTCACGCGGGACAATGTGAGATATTTCTGAGCGGGGCGGCGTCAGCCCCCCGGTTCTTCCAGCGAAGGGCTGACGCCGCCCCGCTCAGATGCCTCATCACCGACCCTGCGAGGTCAAGTTTGCACTTCTCACTTTGCACTGAGTCTCGTTCCTCATGGGTTACCGCAGTCTCCAAGAATGTGTCGCCGATTTGGAGCGACACCAGCGTCTCCTCCGCATCAATGTGGAGATCGATCCGTGTTTGGAGGCCGCCGAAATTCAGCGGCGCGTCTACGCGGCGGGTGGCCCGGCGCTGTTGTTTACGAACGTGAAGGGCTGTCGGTTTCCGATGGTCTCGAATCTGTTCGGCACGCTCGACCGGACACGGTTCCTGTTTCGAGACGCCCTCGAAGCGGTGCGGCATCTCGTCGAATTGAAGATCGATCCGAGTCAACTGGCGCAGCGACCGCTGAGATATCTCGACGTGCCGCGCACGCTGTGGTCGATGTGGACGCGGCGCGTTCGTTCGGGGCCGGTCATGGCCTGCGAGACGACGCTCGACCAGTTGCCGCAGCTCAAGAGTTGGCCGAACGACGGCGGGGCCTTCATCACGCTGCCACAGGTCTACACCGAGCATCCCGACCAGCCGGGTTTCAAGAACTCCAACCTCGGCATGTACCGCGTGCAGTTCAGCGGCAACGACTATGTGCCGAATCGCGAGGTCGGGCTGCATTACCAGATTCACCGCAGCATCGGGGTCCATCATGCCGCCGCGATTCAGCGCGGTGAGAAGCTGAAGGTCAACATTTTCGTGGGCGGTTCGCCCGCGATGACGCTCGCCGCCGTGATGCCGCTGCCGGAGGGGCTGTCGGAGTTGTTGTTTGGAGCGGCGCTCGGGCGGCGGGCGGTGCGGATGGTTACTCGGCGAGAGAAGACGGACGGACGAGGGCGTCCATCCTACGGGTTGCCGATTTATGCCGATGCCGACTTCTGCATCAGCGGCACCATTGATCCGAGCCGCACGAAACCTGAAGGGCCGTTCGGCGATCATCTCGGCTATTACAGCTTGCGGCATGAGTTCCCCGTGATGACGGTCGATCACGTCTATCACCGACGCGACGCGATCTGGCCGTTCACCGTCGTCGGTCGGCCACCGCAAGAAGACACGTCATTCGGCGCGATCATTCACGAGATCACCGGGCCGATCATTCCGACGGTCATCGCGGGAGTGAAGTCGATCCACGCGGTCGATGCGGCGGGAGTCCATCCGCTGCTCCTCGCGATTGGCAGCGAACGGTATGTCCCGTATGCGACGACACGCTCGCCGCAGGAGTTGCTGACAACGGCCAACGCGATCCTCGGGCAGGGACAACTCTCGCTCGCCAAGTACCTGTTCATCGTGGCGGGTGAGGACGACCGCAGTCTCGACATCCACGACATCGCCGCGTTCTTCCGTCACGTCTTGGAACGAGTCGATTGGCGCAACGACCTCCATTTCCAAACGCGCACGACAATGGACACGCTCGACTACTCGGGGAGCGGCTTCAACCAAGGCTCGAAGGTCGTGATCGCCGCCGCCGGACCAAAGCGACGAGAACTCGGGACCACTCTCCCATCAGACTTCACGCTCCCCGATGGCTTCCGCAACCCGCGCGTCGCGCTGCCGGGAGTCATGGTGGTGGAAAGCAGGAGTCAGAAGTCGGAAGTGGCCGCGTTGTGCGAACGCTTGTCCCTCAACCCTCAACCCTCGACCCTCAACCCCTTCCCCCTGATCGTCCTCGTCGATGACAGTGAGTTCGCCGCGCGGACGCTCAACAACTGGCTGTGGGTCACGTTCACGCGATCGAATCCGGCTGCCGATATCGACGGCGTCGGAGCCTTCACAGACCAGAAACACTGGGGCTGCACCGGACCACTCGTGATCGACGCCCGCATCAAACCACATCACGCTCCGCCGCTGATCGAAGACCCTGCCGTGACCCGTCGAGTCGATCAACTCGCCGCCCCCGGCGGGCCTTTGCACGGGATCATCTGATCGTAGCCCGTGCCTTTAAAGTCGCCATTATCGCTCCGCGTGATGAGCCTTTCGGTGTGGACATCTGTTTCACAAGGCTCGTCACGCGGAGCGATGACGGCGACTTCCTTTCGTTGCTGGTACGTCTCACGCCCGGTCTTGGTGCGCCGCGTGCGGGCCAGACGCGGCTTCGGGGTGAGCGATCGCGGGATGCGCCCCCTGCGGCAGTGCCGCCTGAGGAACCGGTCCGAAACAACTTCTCGATTCACGATGGCGTAGTCCGGATCCCTTGGTCCGGACGAAATCGTGAGTGGCCCCCTTTGGACAGACTCGTCCGGACCAAGGGGGCCGGACTACAAACTCGGGAAGTTATTGCGTGCCAGTTCCTTAGCTACTCAACCGCGACGACTGCTCGTTTCCAGAGGACTTCCGTCGGGTGCTGCTTCGGGGCGGAGTGCAGCAGTTGAATCGGGATCGTTCGTCCGGCGAACTGGGTGAGATCGACGACCACCTCGTGCCAGCCGTTCGCGCTGCCAGTCTCTTCGATCGTTCGATCGAGGAGCAATTGGTTCTCAACACGCACGCCGAGTTGCCAGCGTCGGTCGGGCTGATTGCCGACGCGCAGTCGCAGCGATGCCTTGCGACCGGCGGGGATTTCAAACTGACCGACGAGCGTCACGTCGAGGGCTTCCACCAGTTTGGTTGAGAGCACAGACGACTCGCCGCGTGCGTCGCCCGCAATGAGCTTGTGTCCTGCCGAGAAGCCTGTCGCGGGGAACCAGCCTGGCAGGATCAGCGCGAGGTCCGCTTGTTGCGTCTCCACGATGTCGGGCTGCCATGCGCCAAGGGCCAGACTGCCGAAGGGACTGGGGACCAGCGTTGACGAGGCGACGAGTTCATTCAGTTCGCGTTTCGGATCCTTCCAACCTTGGCCCGCGAACGTCCACCACTTGCCCGCCGCGAAAATGAGCGGCCCGAGCTGGTTCTCTTCTCGCTCGACTCCTTCCACTTGAGACTGCGCCAATTCGCGGCCGGTGTTCAGATCGAGCCACATCAAAAACGGCTTCGACTTGTTGCCGACCAGCTTCGCGCGGTGAGCCACGACGACGACGTGGCCATCGGCGTGCAGCGCTTCGAGCCTAGCATCGAGCGGCTTCGACCATGAGACCGTTCCGTCTTTCAGCGACAACGCAATGAGTCCCGTCGTGGTCTCGACGAGCAGCCGCGAACCGCTCACGATCACCGCGCCGCGCAAGTCGGAGATCGGGCGTTCCCAAATCAGTCGGCCCGTCGCGAGGTTGAGGCAACTGACCGCACGCACGCCGGGAATCGAGACCACGATGCGGTCTCCCGAGACCAACGGCTTGCCGCTCGAACCGGGCATCCCATCGTTCAACACAACCGGCGTGAACGCTCGAAAATCTTCGGACAGTTCGTCGATCATTTTCGGCAGCCAAGTGTGACGCCGCAGCCATTGAACCTCACCTGCTCCATCGAAGCAGGCGGTCGTGCCGCCCAACGTGCAGACGGCGACTCGCCCGGTCAGAGTCAGTTGCGCGACAAGACTCCGTTCACCTTGTTCCTTCATCCGAAACAGTGGCTGCGAAAACGTGGCTGCTCCCGTTTCAAAGTCGAATCGCGTGGCTTCGACTTGGCTCAGGTCGTCATCGACTTTGGCCAGAGTCAGCGCGAACAGGCTGCCGTTCCAGAAGACGGGATCGGTGAGAACTTGCGAATTCGGTCGCTGTTTCCACAGCACATTGCCGTTGTCGCATTGCAGGCAGGCCAACTCAGCCCCGCCTTTGGTGAGTCGCCGCACGTAGAGCCGGTCTCCCGCGATGAGCGGTTTCATCGGCGCGAACGGCAGCGCGTACGAGTCCCCCTGCTCGGCCCCCAAACCCTGCGCCCATTGCTGCTGACCTCCGGGCAACGCATACGCATTCACTTGGAACCGGTTGCTGACAAACATCCGCTGCGCGTCGGTCACGACAGACAGTTGTCGTGCGAACGGATCGCCGAACCGGAACTCGGCCCGACCGGGGTTATTGCCCGGCTGACCATCGAATTGAGCGCGGGCTTCCAGCTTGAATGCGGCCGGAACGAGCGGCGGCGGTACGGACGAAGTCGTGGTGACGACGAAGCGACTCGACGCGGAAGGCCGTGCGGAGAGATCGCGGATCAGGGACTCAAACGCGGCGGGTGGGATCGCCGTTCCGCTCAGTTTGATCGGCTTGGTCGGTGCGACAATGGGTGACGACGGCTGTTGGCCGTTGAGGGCCGTCGCCAGTTGCAGCCGCGCGTGAAGCGACTCGCGCTGACGAGCCGAAGCGTGTTTCAAACCCATCAGAAAATGTTCTTCCGCCGCCGGGAAGCGACCTGCCGCGAGCGCGAGATCGCCAAGCCATTCGTGCGCCTCCGCTGCGGCCTCCGTTCCGAAGAACTGCAACGTCGCCGCCTGCACGCCACGCACATCGCTCGCGTTGATCGCACTGCGGACGCGAATCTGACCGAGCGGCCCGAACTTCTCGGTCATCATCTTGGCGAAGGCCGGGTGAGCCTGCATCGCGCCCGCGATGGCCGTCGGAAGCGACACGAACAGTTGGCGATCCTCCATGTCAGGCAGCATGCCCGGCCCGTCGTGGTCTCCGATCGACATCACGATGCGACAGGCGTCTTCATAGGTTTGCCCGACCAGTGCCGACTGCAACTCAGACCGCACGTTGTACGCCTCTTTATTCCACTGCATTGCCAGTGGGTGCCTCCAACCGCCGGGGAAGACACTCGCGGTGCCGTCGTCCAATTGCGGAAGGTTCTCGATGGAGATGGCCTTCAACCAGCGGGCGTGTTTGTCGAGGTCGTCACTGCGCTCGGTTGGTTTCCAGTCGGGATGAACACCCGTGTTCCAGAAGAGCGCGGTCTGACTCGACTGCCACGCATCGGGCCAGTCGCCACGGTAGGCCGTCAGCAACAGCTCGCGCGAGTTCTGTCGTTCCCACGCGAATCGCAACTTGCTGAGCGTCCACATCGGCGAACGAATGATCGCGGGACGAAGTGTTGTGAGTGGATGCAGTTCGCCCGTCGCGGCCAGTTGGTTGGCCAACTCTTCGTAATGACCGGCATGAATCCGCGCGGCCGCTTCGTCCCAGAGGTCGCTCAACAAGGCCGCGTCATCCAGTAGCCGCAGCTTCTGTTCGAGTGACGCTTCAGAACCGACGCCGACTGCCACCAAACGCCTCAACAGTGGAACGCCCAACTCTTTCGCCGGTCCTTGACTCAGCGCGGCCACCGCACACGCCGAGAACCAGCGCGGCAGTGCGACTCCCACGGGTTGAGTCGCCAGCGTGCGCTGCGTCCACTTGGACAAGTCCTTCAACTCGTCACTCGCGAACTGCGGCGATTGCGCGACGAGTGGCCGCTCGGCGAACGACGTGACGCCGGTCAACTCGCGCACTTCGAGATGGCTCAACCGAATCGAACGCGGAGCCGCGCCGGGCTGTCCAAACAGGCCGATCGTCGCGACGGGACCGATCAAGTCACGAGCCGGGTTCTCGACCAGATGCCCCCAACTTCGGCCATCGCCGCTCACGAGAATCTGCAACGTTCCAACACCCGCCACGATCTTGATCCACTGCTGCGGCGTGTGATACGGCGGCGCGAAGCCATTCGGATCGAACTGTGCCGTGTCGCGCTGTTCGCCCGGTCGCAACACACCGAACGTGATCTGCTGCGAGGCCGTGTCTTTGAAGAAGCCGACGCGATGCAATGGCCGTCCGTCGATGTCGCCAAGAAACAATCCGGTCCCTGGATCGGCCGACTCCACCCGCGCGATCACTTCGTACAACCCGCGCGTCGCGCCGAGTTGGCCATCAGCCCGTTGCAGACCCGTAGGATGGACGCCTCGTCCGTCCGTCCCCAATGCGGTCTCGCTCGGACGAGGCGTCCAAGCTACGTTTTTCATCAAACCGCGCGACGCGCCGAGCTGGCTCGGAGCGACGATCGGAACGCTGGTGATCCCGACCTTCGTCGCCGAAGTCGTCGTGAGCGAGACCGATCCGTTGTCGTGCGTGTTCAATTCGGCAGGCAACTCCGCCGAGAGGGACCACGGCAGCGTGTTCGCGGCACCACTCATCACCCGTGGATGCTCGTTCTCAGGGAGACTCGGCAGTGGTGCGCTTTTGTGGATCGAGATGCCTCGCAACCGGAACTGGCCTTCGATGTAGACCTCATCCGGGACCGAAGTCATCGGCGCGGTGAGCAATGGCACATTGCCACGCGCGAGTGTGATCCCGCCGTCTTGATACCGCAGATCGAGCGTCCCCGCTCCCGCTCGGAGATAGCTGCCGTTGTCTGTCGTGAGCAGCCCCAATCGCAGGGGCTTCGGCAAAGAGTTCTCACGCACGATCGAGAACGCCGCCCATTGATGAGGCTCGCGCCGGGTGTAGAACCGCAAGGCGATTCCCTGCGGACCGCGCCAGAAGTAGAGGGTGAAGTCGGTCATCTCGAACGGCGTCAGTCGCAGCAACGTCTCGTCGGTCCACGGTGCTCGCAGCCGAGCCAGTCCTTGGAACCGGGCAACTCGTTTGTGCTGAGCGCCGTAAACATCCTGCGCCCAAGTGAACGGTTGTCCTTCGACCGGACTGAACCAACGCTTCGCTTCGGTCTCCGGCAGTTCGTCGTGTCCCGCCGACGTGAAGTCGCGCGTGAGCTTCGGACTGTTGACTGGCCACGGCGCGACATCGCGCGACATCGCGGCGGTCCACGGTTCGATCACGGGAGCGACCTCCGCCACGACCGGCTTGACCTCGGGCATTGGCTCCTTGCCCGTTGGCTCACCCGTCGGCAGCGGCTCCTTTTCACCGAGTGCCGTCGCGACGGCGTCAGCGGCGGAAACGTTGCCTCCCACATTGGCGGGCTTCAACGCATCGGCCGCATATTTCCAAGCACCACTTGGGTCATCCGATTCGGTCGCGTTGCCGCCATTGTCCTGCTTGGCGACCGAATCTGGATCGCGTTCCGGAGGCCGTCCGATCCACAACGTCCCTCCCACAATCACCGCCACAAGCAAACAGAGTCCGATTAACCACTGCCAGCCGCGCGAGGACTCAGTCGCCGCGAGCCGCTTCTGTTGCGATGCTCGCTTCAACAGGGAATCGACATCCAGTGCGATGCTGCTCATCGCACCCGTCAATTGAGTTTCGAGATGCAGATGTTCGACGAGCGCCTGTCGCAGTTCGGGCGACTGCGTCCAACGGCGTCGCAGCGTGTCCATCTCGAAGAGCGTGAACTCGCTCGGCGGCTTCTCTTGCAGTCGTTGAATCAGTTCCTGATCGGTCATCGCGATTCCTTGGTTGGACGGCCAACCCTGATTTGCTCGTAGGATGAACGCCCTCGTCCGTCCTGTCTTTCGCTAAACAAGCAGGACGGACGAGGGCGTCCATCCTACGGGCGGAGGCTGGAGGTCCTGTCGAGCGTCTGGCGTCGGCGTTCGATGCAATCTTTGAGAGCCTGTCGGGCACGGTACAGCAACAATTTGACGGCCCCTTCGCTGCGATGCAGTTGCCGGGCGATCTCGACCAACTTTTGCTCGCCCTTGTAATGGAGTTCGATCCCCTGCCGGGCACTCGGACCGAGAGTGTCCATGCAACGTGACAAGTGGATCAGCCCGTCATCGTCATCGGTCCACAGGGCATCGGCGGGGAGGACGGATTCGAGTTCGAGACACAGCTCTGTCCAACCCGCTTCTTTGCGACGCTTCAACCCTTTGACGTGCTCGCGCAGCAGATTGCGAGCGATCCCAAACAGCCACGGTCGGATGAGCGCCGACGAATCGAACCGGGCCTGCGTCACGTAGAACCTCAGGAAGACTTCCTGAGTCATGTCGTCGGCATCGCTGTTTTGCAGGAGCCGCGCTCGCAAGTAGCCATAGACTGCCCGTTGGTGCCGTTCGACCACGGCCGCAAACGCCGCCCGGTCGCCCCGCCGAAGCTGCTCAATCAACGCTTGATCGACGGAGGGCAACAAGGTGGAGTCCGGGAAGGCGGGGGAATGATTGCGGAGAGTAACAAGGCCGCAGGATGGTACGGCGCGCTGCGAACCGAACGCAACCGCGTGGCGATTGCCTGCGCGTCTGTTCGGCCGGTAGACCGTTTTCTCATCGGTCTCTAACATCTCGCCCGCTGTCTTCCGTGTTTTTGAAGGAACGTTATGTCTGCTTCTACGAACTCCACCGCACCGCATTCGGTTGCGGGAACTGCTGGTGATGTGCCTCATGCCGAGACCGCTTCGGTCGTGATCTTTGGTGCGTCGGGAGACCTCACCGCGCGGAAGCTGCTCCCGGCGCTGTTCGATCTGTGGAACGACGGCTATCTGTCGGACAACGCTCCCATCATCGGCGTGGCCCGACGCGAGAAGACCGACGAAAGCTTCCGTGCCGAGATGTACGAGGCGATCAACGGGCATGTGCGATCCGGCGCAGTGTCGCCCGAACGGTGGAGCCTGTTCGCCACGCGGCTGTTCTACCGGCAGCTCGACATTGCCTCGCCCGACGGCTATCCAGACTTCAAGAAGCAGTTGGAAGCGATCGAGGACCAACAGGGAGTCAGCCATCGTCGCGTCGTTTACATGGCGACCTCGCCCGACCTGTTCCTGCCCGCCATCGAGCATCTCGGTTTCTGCGGCATGATCCCGGATCGAGACTCGTCGCATCAGCTTCGCGTCGTGTTTGAGAAGCCCTTCGGCCGCGATCTGTCCTCGGCCCAGGAACTCAGCGGCAACCTCCGACGGTTGCTGCGTGAAGAGCAGATCTACCGCATCGACCATTACCTCGGGAAAGAGACTGTCCAGAACATCCTGCTGTTCCGCTTCGGCAACTCGATCTTCGAGCCGCTGCTCAACCGCAATCAGGTCGATCATGTGCAAATCACCGTCTCCGAATCGCAGGGCTTGGAGCGGGGTCGCGGCGGCTACTATGACACAGCGGGAGCGATGCGCGATGTGCTTCAGAACCACGTCTTGCAGCTTCTCTGCCTGATCGCGATGGAGCCGCCCGCCCTGTTCAACGCGCGCGACCTGCACGACGAGAAGCTCAAGGTGTTGAAGGCCCTCGCGCCGGGAAACAAGGGGAACGTTTCCAAGTGGGTGATTCCGGGACAGTACTCGGCGGGAGTCGTCGATGGCCAAGCGGCGGTGAGCTATCTGAGCGAGGAACGCATCCCGGCCGACTCGCGCACCGAGACGTATGTCGCGATGAAAGTCCTCGTCGATAACTGGCGCTGGGCCGGTGTGCCGTTCTACCTGCGCACGGGCAAGCGGCTGCCGTCGCGCGTCTCCGAGATCGCCATCCAGTTCAAGCAACCGCCGCTCAACCTGTTCAGCACGGTCGAGTGCGAGGGGAACATGTGTGCCCTCGTCGGTGCCCGGCCCAACAAACTGGTCTTCCGCATCCAGCCGAGTGAGTCGATCAAACTGTCGTTCTCGACGAAGCGACCGGGGATGCAGTACCAGATTCATCCGGTGACGATGGACTTCAACTACAAGGAGACCTTCACGCAGGCACTGCCCGAAGCCTACGAACGGCTGCTGCTCGACGTGCTTCGCGGCGACTCGACGCTCTTCATGCGCAGCGACGAACTGGAAGCCGCCTGGCAATTCGTGACGCCGGTCCTCGACTACTGGGAGCAAAACAAGACGATCCCCGAACCGTACCGCTCCGGCTCCTGGGGCCCCCGCGCCGCCGATGACCTCCTGCTCAACGATGACCGCTCGTGGAGATCACCGACGGTTTGACAGCAGTGTGCGGCGTTCGCCTTTCTTGTCCCCTCGCCCCTCGCCTTGGAGGGGAGAGGGCTAGGGTGAGGGGTTCTTATGTGATGCGGCTCGGGCGGCAGGGTCAGAGTCTTCGATGGCCCCGTTCTTGCGACACACTTCAGGGCTATCGAAGTCTCTGACCCTGCCACCCAGCCGCGATGATGAGTCGTGGGGTTCCTTTCGTTTGTGGAAATCGAGCGTGAAGCGTGGGCGAGTTCTTCAAAGGTTGGCGGCGGAAGGCCGGGCTGGCAACGCTCGCGATGGCGTGCCTGTTGGCGGTTGGGTGGATGAGGAGTCTCGTCATGCTGGACCAAATAGTCTTTCAAGAAAATCAGTCGATGATTTCTGTGAGATCGTTCAACGGCGGCATTTGGTGGATACGACACACGCCGACACAGTTTGAAATGCGGATGTATGAGATAATGTCCAACCCTATTCCGAGTTCGGACCGGCATTTCGATCCGTGGGCACTCTACGATATGCACTGGTGTTGGAAATGGGGCGGATTCAACTTCGGAGCTGGGAAGGGGGATTCGACATCGTACGGGCGTGAAACAGAATTGTGGTGCATCCCCTACTGGTCGCTCATCCTGCCCCCGACTCTGCTCTCGGCGTGGCTGATCCTCGGGAAGCCTCGGAAGGCGAAGGGTGTGTCGTAGATTCAGCCCGTCGAAACTTCTGCAACACGCTGCGTACCCACGACCAGTTGCCAGACCGCTCTTGCGATCCCCGCAGTTCGCCCGCAGAATACTCCCGCCCACCTGACCATCACGGTTGATGGCCCACCGAAACGACCACGAACGGTTTCCCGCCACGAACGCTGATTCCCACCGCGAACACTGCGGAGTCCCATTGATGATCGCCACGCTTCTCTCGACGAGACGATTGCTCGGAGTGTTGGTCTCGATGGTCGTTGCCCTCGCGGGCGGAATGTCGTCACACACGGAGGCGGCAGAACCTTCAAACTCGCCGACTCAGCCAATCACCTTCGAGCAGCATGTTCTGTCCGCTGGGTGGCCCCGCTTGCATCAAGCCGGGGGCCGCAGGCCCCAGAAACTTTGAGTGGACGATCTGTGGAGTAGAACGCTCGATCTAGATCAACGTCCGTGCTGAAGTTTCTTGTGCTGCGCACCCGGCTTGCTTCTCTTTAGACCGGGGACAAGGGTCACAGTCG
This sequence comes from Schlesneria sp., assembly GCA_043733345.1. Classification (GTDB taxonomy): domain Bacteria; phylum Planctomycetota; class Planctomycetia; order Planctomycetales; family Planctomycetaceae; genus Schlesneria. The sequence continues at coordinate 1,656 of JAYTGQ010000081.1, read as the reverse complement.
TTCGGGGACATGGGTCGCCGTTCGTAGATCGAATCATCGTGAAGCACGATCTTGCGGAGTCGCACGCCGGGTAACTTCTTGGACTCGCGCAGCATCCCGTCGAGCGTGAAACCTGGATCGAAGCCTTCAGGAAACAGCTCGGGACAGCACTCGCACTGCTCCAACAACCGCCGACGAATGGCCGCCGGGTCGCGCCACATCGGATCGTACTCCTGCCGCGTTAGGGCAATCACAATCTGCCGACCGCCGCGCCGCCCTTGCGACGGCCGACCGGCAACATCACGCTTCACCAACCGGGTTCGTGGTTGCGCATCCATTCTCATGACCTCCTCCTTGGTAAGCAGAAGTCTGAAGACCCCACCGCCAATCACCAACCCGGCTTTCCCAAAACTGGTTCTCCGCCATTTGTGTTGGATGCTTGAGAGCGGCACGGCGCTAGCCGCCGGTGTAGGTGAAAACGACCGGCGGCTAGCGCCCAATGTCACTTACTTTACCTCAGTAACCCGCAGCGTAAGCGAGGGAAACAAGGGGAAACGCCTCATGTCATCGCCCTCGCTCACGCTGCGGGTTGGTAAAGTAAGTGCCATTGGGCTAGCGCCATGCCGCTCACGGGACACCATTTTCAACACGAATGGCGGAGAGCCTCAAAAACAAAAGACTCCGCACCGCAGCCAACCCAAACTACGCCCTCAATCTACTCGCAAACGCCCGATTCTTAGTGCGTTTGCCCTGCCCTGAAGGGCGGTCAACACAGCAAGAGCCTCCGTTCAAGAAAACATCCTCAGCCAAACTCCGCCCCATCCTGCAAGACTCGTCCACTCCTTACGGGGAAGAGCCGTGATGAATCTCCACCCTTGACTTGACCGAGCCGGATTCGTCTCCTATCGTTTCGCCGCGCTCATCACTTGGCACCTAGCTCATGGGGTGAACCGCACTTTCTTGGACGATTAGCTCAGTTGGTTAGAGCGCCACGTTGACATCGTGGAGGTCGTTGGTTCGAGTCCAATATCGTCCAATCCCAAAGTGTTTTTGCGACAGAATGTTGCGTCAAATTCGGCTTTGGGTAAATCCGATCTTGGGTAATTCTTGGGTAAAAAAGGAAGATTGACCGGCACATTTCCCGACCCTGAATTACCCAAAAACAAGATGCCCCTCAGATTGTTCTGAGGGGCATCTTGTTTTTGGATTGGGGGCGTCTATCTACGGTCACAACAATCTATTCCTGCTTCTGTGCCCGGAGAGTTTCGTTCGATCATTTCATTGGACTCTGGGGATGACTTTTCCATCGTTCCCGTTGCCGCTCAAGTCGATCACACGGCCCCCATCGACCTTCGAGCCGTCGAAGATGAGCACGGCACGGTGAGGAGCGTCGGCGGCGTCTTGGGCGAAGGACGAATCAGGCTCAAAGTCGGCGGAATACCGTTCTCCCCCGCTGATTCGCAGGCAACGGATCTGGCCGTGGAAGAACAGACGATTGTGATCCTCTCCAACATTACCGACGACGAAGTGTGTCGGGCGTGACGGCGGCTGAGTAGCTGGTCCGACACCAATTTTCTTCCCGTCCAAGAAGAGGATGGTTTCGGCGGGGCCATACACCGCCGCAAGATGCGTCCATTGGCCCGGCATGATATGCCGTTCGATGTCGAAGCCACCTCT